>DASYEX010000341.1:0-10575 GCA_036498765.1 Polyangia bacterium | reverse complement strand
GTCGGGCTCCTGGCGCGCGAGCCGGCCGAGGCGGAGGCGCTGGCGGCCGAGTGTCTGGGCGATCCCCCGATCGACCACGCCGGCTATCGTGAGCTTCTGGCCCGGATGCCGCTCGTGCTGCGCGACCTGGCCGGCTTGTCGGGCGCCGCCCGCGCCACGATCATCAGGCAGGTCGGACGGAGCGTGGACGGGATGCAGAGCTTCGTGCGGCGCTCCGACGCCCGCGGCGGGCTGACCCTGGGAAGCATCGAGGAGCTGCGCGACTATTGCTACGCGGTGGCCGGCATCGTGGGCGAGATGCTGACCGAGCTCTACCTCGAGGACCGGGTCGAGCTGATGGCGGACGCCGAGGGGCTGCGCAGCCGCGGCGCCGCGTTCGGCGAGGGGCTGCAGCTGGTGAACGTCCTCAAGGACGCCCCGCGCGACGCGGCGGAGGGACGAGTCTTTCTGCCGCCCGGTACGACGCGGGTCGTGCTCGAGCTCGCCCGAGCCGATCTGGACGCCGCCGCGGAGTACGTGGGCCTCCTCCGCAACGCCGGAACGGACTCTCGGCTGGTGGCGTTCAACGCCTTCATCTCGGGGCTCGCGCGCTCGAACCTGCGCATCCTGGCCGAGCGCGGCCCGGGGGCGAAGCTCTCGCGGGGCGAGGTCGCCTCCGTGGCCGCCAGCGTCGCTGCCGAGCTGGCCCCGGGCGCGCTCGCGGATCTCCGGAACGCCGACTGACGGAGTCGCGAACTCAGGAGACGCCCGAGTTGTCTCCGTCGGTCACGTCCTTACGCTGGACCGAAGCACGGTGGACTGCGATGCACGTGACGGTGACGGGTGCGACGGGCTTCATCGGATCGCATGTGGCGCGGGCACTCCTCGCCCGCGGCGAGGCGCTCACCTGCCTCTGCCGGCCGACCAGCGACCGCGCCGAGTTCGAGGATCTCGACATCGCCTGGGTGATGGGCGACCTCTGCGACAAGGCCTCCCTGCGCCGGGCGATCGCCGGCGCCGAGGTCCTCTTCCACTGCGCGGCAGACTACCGGCTCTACGCGCGCGATCCGGCCGAGCTCTACCGCAACAACGTGGAGGGGACGCGCAACGTGCTGGAGGTCGCCGCCGAGGCTGGCGTGCGGAAGGTCGTCTACACGAGCTCGGTGGGGACGCTGGGGCTCGGCGGACCGGCGCCCGCCAACGAGAACGCGCGCGGCGCGCTCGACGAGATGGTGGGGGACTACAAGCGCAGCAAGTACCTCGCCGAACGGGTGGTCGACGAGTGGGTGGCGCGCGGCCTGCCGGTGGTGGTGGTGAGCCCCTCGACGCCGGTCGGCGAACGGGACGTCAAGCCGACGCCCACCGGCCGCATCGTCGTCGATTTCCTCCGCGGGCGGCTCCCGGCTTACGTCGACACCGGGCTCAACCTGGTGGACGTGCGCGACGTGGCGGCCGGGCACCTGCTGGCGGCCGAGCGCGGCCGCGCCGGCGAAACCTACATCCTCGGCCATCGCAACATGACGATGGAAGAGCTGCTCGCGCTGCTCGGCCGGTTGACCCACCTGCCACCGCCGCACCTCAAGCTGCCGCACTGGATTCCGCTGGCCCTGGCGACCGTCGAGGAGCCGCTCTGCCGCTGGCTGGGGCGCGATCCGCGCATTCCGCTCGACGGCGTGCGGATGTCGCGGTCGCTGATGTTCTTCGACTCCAGCAAGGCGGTGCGCGAGCTGGGGCTCCCGCAGAGCCCCATCGAGCCGGCGCTCGAGCGGGCGGTGGCCTGGTTCATCGATCACGACTACGCTCCCGCGCTCCGCTCGGGCGCCCGGCCGTCCGCCCTGGCGACATGACCGCTGGGCTCCCGGCGCTGCGGCGCCGGCGCGCCGCCGTCTTCGTCGTGCTCCTCGGCCTGGGCGTGATCGGCCTCGACAGCTGGGCGTACGCGGGGGACAGCGGCGCGGACCTCGGGCCTCCGGCGGAGACGCCGCATTCGGGGGTGAGGATTGTCCCCTTGCCGATGTACACGACCGTCCCCACCGAGGGGAGCACCTACGGCCTCATGCCGGTCCTGCTGGGCGTGAACGCCGCCGGCATCGTGCGGATTATCGGGGCGCCCAGCGTCAGCTGGAACAGCGCCGCCGGTGTCACCGGCACACTGCGCTTCTACTGGTATCCGAGCGTGGTCCGCTCGCTCAGCGTCATCACCTCCGCCAGCACGCACCTCAACCGGACGCTTTGGATCACCTACCTGGACCTGCCGGTCGAGCGCGGGCGTTCCACGCTCGAGGTCGACGGGCGCATCCGGCGAAACATCTTCTACCGCTTCTTCGGTCTCGGCCCCGACAGCGTGGAGGCCAACCAGAGCAGCTACACGCGGACCGTCGCCGCTCTCACCGCGCGCTGGGGGTGGAACTTTCCCGCCCACCTCAACGCCGGCGCGCGCGGCACCCTCCAGGGCGACCACCTGCTGCGAAATCCGATCTTCGGCCTGCCTGCGACGCAGGACCTGTTCCCGACCGCCCCTGGGATCTCCGGCGCTGGTTTCGCCAGCGTCGAGGCGAGCCTGCGCTTCGACACCCGCCCGGCCGCCGAGTACTCCGACAGCGGCTTCACCTCAGAGCTGCGGCTCGGCCACGACCACCCGCTGACCGCCTTCGATCCCTTCTGGCAGCTGGCCTGGCAGACGCGGGGCCTGCTTCGGGAGAATTCGTTCCTGCAGAGCGCGGCGCGGCTCTACTGGGTGCGGGAGCTCGGCGGGGGAGGGGAGATCCCCTTCTACTACCAGGCGGTCCTGGGCGGCGACAGCCTGCTGCGGGGCTTTCCCGACGATCGCTTCATCGATACCAGCGCCTGGGAGGCGGAGGTCGAACAGCGGTTCCGGCTGCTGGAGACGCACATCTTCGGGGTCACCACCGACTGGCGCTTCGATCCCTTCGTGGCCGCCGGTCAGGTCTACGACCGGTTCGCGGACATCGTGTCGCGGGTGCACTTTTCGGTGGGGATGGGCCTGCGCGCCTGGGTGAAGCCGAACATCCTGGGACGGGTCGACGTCGCGTACGCCGGTGAAGGGGTCAATGCCTACGTCGTGCTGGGGTACCCCTACTGATGCGCGCGTTGGCGGTCGTCGGGCTGGCGTTCGGGGTCGCGCTCCTCATCGGGTTCGGCTGGGTCTTCCACGGGCCGGCGCTGCTCGGCGCGCTGGCGCTGGGCTTTTGGCCGCTGGCGGCCGCCGTCGCCTACCGCCTGCCGACGCTGGCGCTCTACGCCGCGAGCTGGCGGCTCTTGATCCCGCCGGGCGGCCGGCCGCGTTTCCGCACGTTGCTCCGCCTGCGCTGGATCGGCGAATCGGTGAACTCGCTGCTCCCCACCGCGCAGATCGGCGGGGACATGGTGCGCGCGCAGCTTCTGGCCGCCCAGGGGGTCGACGGCGGCGCCGCGGCCGCCGCGATGATCGGCGATATCGCGGTGGGCACCTTGACGCAAGCGCTGTTCGGGATGGCGGGCCTGCTGGCCTTCGCCGAGGACGCCGGCCGCGGGCCCGTCCACTCGGTCGCGCTCGGCTCCGTCCTGCTGTTCGCGGCGGCGGCCGTGCTGCTGGGGTTGTTGCACGTCGGCGCGGGGCGCTTGCTGGCCCGCGTTCCCGTCGTGGGGAGGATCGGGACCCGGGCCAAAACGCTGGCCGGCGGGATCGCCGCCACCGACGCGGGGATGAAGGCCCTCACCCGGCGCCAGGGTGCGCTGGTCGCGTCCGCGGCCTGGCACCTCACCGGCTGGCTCTCGCACGTCGGCGAGACCTGGCTGGTGCTGGCGCTCTCGGGGGTGCGCGTCTCCTTTCCCGCCGCGCTGGCGATCGAGAGCCTGTCGGCGACCGCCCGCGCCGCCGCCTTCTTCGTCCCCGGCGGGCTGGGCGTGCAGGAGGCGATGGTGCTCTACCTCTGTCACCGCCTCGGCGTCCCGCTCGAGCAGGCCCTGGCGCTGGGCCTCGTCAAACGGTTCCGCGAGATCGCCGTCGGAGTGCCGGGCCTCATCGCCTGGGCCCTGGCGGAACGTGCCCCCCTCAACCGCCGGCGCGCCCGCGCGCGCGCCGGCCTCTCGGAGAGCTGCGATGTCTGAACAAACGTCCTCGAAGAATTCGTTGCGGGTGAGCGTGCTCGTCGACCTCATTCATCGGCCCGACGCCGGCGGCCACGTCAAGGCCTGGGAGAGGCTGGCGGCGGCGGCCAGCGGGGTCGCCGGGCTGGACCTCACCGTCCACTTCGCCGGCGAGGAGCCGGCGTTGCGCCGCCTCGCCGACAACGTCCGTTACCGCCTGCACCGCCCGGCGTTCAGCACGGCGCGGCTGCCGTTCCTGTCGCACGTCCCCGACCACGCGGACCTGGCGCCGCATCACCCATCGCTGGCGCGCCATCTCGAGGACGCCGACCTGATCCACACCACCGACGCCTACTTCGCCTTCGCCCACACGGCAGAGCGGAGCGCGCGGCGCCGGGGCGTGGCCCTCACCAACTCGGTCCACACCGACACGCCCCGCTACACGCGTCTGTTCACCGCGCAGACGATCGAGCGCTTCTGCGGCGGAGCGCGGCTGGGCCGCCTCTTGGGCGAGAGGTTCGATCTGCCGGGACGGATGGAGGCGCGGATGCGGCGCCGCCTGCTCGACCACCAACGCCTCTGTTCCGCCGCGCTGGTCTCGCGCCGCGACGAGCTGCCGCCGCTCGCCCGCGCGCTCGGTCCCGGGCGGGTGACCCTGCTGCGCCGGGGGATCGACCGCGACCTCTTCTCGCCGGCCCGGCGCGATCGCCGCTGGCTGGAGACCGCCTTCGGCGTTCCCGCCGAGAGCCTGCTGGTTCTATTCGTCGGCCGCATTGATCGGGGGAAGAACATCCACACGCTGGCCGACGCGGTCGACGCGCTCGGCCGCGCGGGGCGTTCCTTGCACCTCTTCTGCGCGGGGGAGGGCGCCGATCGGCCGGCGGTCGCGGAGCGGCTCGGACCGGCGGCGACCTGTCCGGGGACGCTCTTGCCCGCCGACCTGGCGCGCGTGTACGCGGCGGCCGACGTGGTGGCGCACCCGTCGGAGATCGAGGAGTCGTCCAACGTGGTGCTGGAGGCGCTGGCGAGCGGCCGCCCGCTGGTGACCAGCGCCGCCGTCGCTGCTGGCTCCGGCGTCGTCGATGGTGAGACCGGCCTGGTCGCGGCAGCGGCGCCGGCCGATTGGTCGGCGGCGCTCGAGCGCCTCGCGGCCGACGCGGTCCTGCGCGACCGCCTCGGACGTGAGGGGCGCCGCTGGATCGAGTCGACGGTGCCGACCTGGCGAGACGTGCTGGAGCAGGATCTGCTGCCGGTCTGGCGAGACGCGCAGGCGAGGGCCCGGCCGTGACGGAGCCCGGCCGGCGCGTGCTGCTGCTGGTCCCGCACCCGGACGACGAGGTCGTCGGCTGTGCGGTCGCCATCCGCCGCGCCCGCGCGCAGGCGATCCGGATCTCCGCGCTCTATCTGACGACGGGCGTCCCGGCGCCGGCCAGTGTCTGGCCGTGGCGCCGCGATGGCCACCGGCAGCGCGTGGACCGCCGCCGCGCCGAGGCGCGTGAGGCGGCCGCCCGGCTGGGCCTCGAGCCGCTCGCCTTCTCCGACTGGCCGTCGCGCGAGCTCAAGGTCCACCTCTCAGAGGCCGAGGCGCTGGTGGCCCGCCACCTCGAGGAGGCGGCGCCCGACGAGATCTGGGCCCCCGCCTACGAGGGTGGCCATCAAGATCACGACGTCACCAACTTTCTGGCCAGCCTGTTTCGCGCCCGCGCGCCGGTGCTCGAATTCTCCGAGTACAACGCCGCCCACGGCGTCCGCTCCAACCGGCTGCCGGTCGAGACCGGCGCCGAGACGGTCCTCTGGCTGACGAACGCCGAAGCTTCGTGGAAACGCGAGCTCATTCGGGCTTACCGCTCGGAGAGCGCCAACCTCGGTCACGTCCGCTGCACCCGGGAGGTGTTTCGTCCACTTCCGTCGCATGACTACAGGCGCCCGCCGCACCCCGGGCGCCTGTTCTACGAGCGGTTTCAGTGGATCCCGCTCCGCCACCCGCGCGTCGACTTCACCTCGTCCGCCGAGGTCTGCGCTGCCATCACCCGCTATGGCCTGTGAACGCCGCCATGCGCTTCTTCATTTCTTCGGGCGAGACGTCCTCGACGTGGGTGCCGATCGTCCAGACGTGGCCGAACGGGTCCTCGAGCGTGCCGGTTCGATCGCCGTAGAACTGATCCTGCACCGGGCGCTTGACCTTGGCGCCGGCGTCGAGGGCTTGTTTGAAGCGCGCGTCGACGCCGTCGAGATAGATCATGAGCCCGAACGTCGTGCCGCCCAGGGTCTGCGGACTCTTGGCGACCGCGTCGGCCATCTCCGGCATCTCGTCGGCGAGCATGACGAACGAATCGCCGATCTTCATCTCCGCGTGGCCGACGCGACCGTCGGGCATGTCCATGCGCACCAGCACCTCGGCGCCGAACGCGCGTTGGTAGAACTCCAGCGCCTTGGCGGCGCCCTTCACGCTGATGTACGGGGTGACGGTGTGGTATCCGGCGGGCACGGGGTTTACTTTGCTGGACATGGCTCTCTCCTCCTCGCAGCGTGAAGATAGGTCGGCGCCGGCGAAGGCGCCATCGGCCCCGGCGTGACCGAACCGGGCCGAAGCAGGATCCTCGGGGCGCTGGCGCTGGTCCTGGCGCTGACCTCGGGCGGCTGTTCGGCCGGCGGCTCGGCGAAGCCGGGGGGCCCGGCGGGCGGCAGCCCCCACGACGGCTCTTCGGGCGGAGCGCCCGCCGACGGCGGCGGGGCAGTCGCCGGGGGCGGAGGCGCGCCGTCCGGTGGCACCGGCGGCGTCGGGGGCGCCGCGGCGGGTGGGGCGCCGGCCGACCCCTGCGCGTTCTCGGTGGCCGAGGAGCAAAGCGCGGCGATCGGCACCGTCGAGATCGTCACCTTCACTCTCGGCCTGCCGAACCTCACCGAGGCCCACGTCGACTTCGGCCCGGCCGGCTCGACGGCGACGACGACCGCGCCCGTCGATCTGCGAGATCCCTCCCATCGCACGCTGCTCCTGGGCCTGAAGGCGGAGAAGCCCTACAGGTTCCGGATCGCGGCCACCGACGGCGCGACCACCTGCACCAGCACCGACTTCTCCTTCACGACCGGCGCGCTTCCCGGCAACGCGCCGATCATCACCAAGCCGGTGACCGGCGGCGGCGCCCAGGGATTCATCGTGACGACCACCGGGCTCGATCTCGGGGGCCTCTCCGTCGGCCAGCCCAACGCCTACGTCTTCGACACCGACGGCGACGTCGTGTGGTGGTCGTCGTCGATGCTGAAGGACGGCAACGGTATCAGCCGGGCGCACCTGAGCTGGGACGGGACCGAGATGTGGGTCATGACCACCACGGTCGGCGAGGTCATCAGCGTCTCGATGGACGGCATGACGACGACGGACCACAGCGTCGAGTTGCACCGCGCCGACCACGACCTGGCGGTGCTGCCGGACGGTGGGATCGCCACCATCTTCCACGCTTCGAGCGGCAGCGGGCCGTACTCTCTCGTCGAGTGGCAGACCGACGGGACCGTGAGCACGGTGGTCCCGGATCTGAGCGCGCTCTACGCCCCGGCCAGCTTCCACCCCAACGCCGTTCACTACTATCCGGCCGACGACACCTACACGGTGTCGGACGCCGCCGGCAGCCTGTTCGTGAAGCTCAAACGGAGCGGCGAGCTGCTCTGGCAGCTCGGTGGGTCGAACCCGCTGGGCAAGTCGTTCACGCTGGTGGGGCTCGATCCCTGGAGCGTCAACCACGGCCATCACCTGACCGCCGACGGTCACTTGCTGTTTTTCAACAACGACGGCGCGGCCGCTACCGCCGCCACCGGCCACGAGCGGATTCTCGACCTCCTGCTCGACGAGCCGAGCGGCACCGCCACCAAGGTCTGGGAGTACGAGAATGCCGCGGCCGGGAGCGCCTTCCTGGGAGACGTGCAGCGGTTGCCGAACGGCGACGCGCTCGTCACCTATTCGATGTCGGGCCTCATGGAGGAGGTCGATCCTTCCGGCAACGTCGTGCAGTCCTGGAAGGGAACGACCTTCGGCTACTCGGACTTCCGGACCTCGCTCTATGGTCCGCCCCTGCGCTGAGCCGTGGGCGGTCAGCGCGGAAAGGGCTGTTGCTTTGATTTCGGCTCCCCATCCTTTGAGGGGAAAGTGGAGGGGGAGAGGGATGGGGCGGGAAAGTCGCGGCCCGACGCTCGGGCTGGGTGTCGTTCTCTGGGTCGTCGCCTCGGCGTGCAGTAGCTCATCGGGGGGGAACGCGCCCGCGACCCCGCCGACCGGGCTCCACGCGCGCGCCTGGCAGATCGACCACTACCTCGTGAACTACGGGGTCTGGTCGACGAGCGCGGTCGACGTCGCGCACCGGCACCAGCTGGCGATCGTGAACCCGTCGCGCGCCGACCTGCACCGCCAGGACGTCGCCGCCATCCAAGCCGGCGCCGACCCGAACGACCTCGCCGACGACGTGCTGGTGCTCTGCTACGTCTCGGTGGGCGAGGACCTGCGGACCGCCGGGCTCTCCGACGACCAGGTGCGCGGCGACGCGCGGTTCCGGGGCGACCGGAGCGGACCGCGCGTCGACCCGCGCGGCCCGGACGCCGCCGGCGGCTCGCTGGCCGGGATCGACCCGCACGGCAAGGCCTCGAACGGCGGGAGCGGATTCGCCTCGTACTACCTCGATGACGACAGCCTGTCCGACAGCCCGAACCACCTCGGCGACGGCTTTCCGGACCGCAACCCGCTGTTCGGGTCGCTGTTCGTGAACGCCGGCGACTCCGCCTGGTACGGCGTGATCGACGGGATGAAGATCGACAGCGCGGACGGCCTGGTGGGCCTGCGCGAGGCGCTGACCTCGGGATACGGGCGTGGGCTCGACTGCGACGGCGTCTTCCTGGACACCATCGACACGGCGGCGCCCGATTCGTACACCAACCCGGCCAGCGCCAACGAGACCCAGTTCGAATGGACGGCGCCGGGCTTCGGGGCGTTCATCCGCAAGGTCCACGCCAACTACCCGGACAAGCTGATCCTGCAGAACCGCGGGCTCTTCTTCTTCGACCCGCGGCACGCCGCCTACGCCTACAACGCGCGCGGCGCCATCGACTTCGTCCTGTTCGAGAGCTACCGGCTCGACTCCAGCGACAGTGAGCTCTGGAACCCGGTCTTCTACGCGGACAATCAGTTCAACGTCGCGCCCAAGCTGATGGCCGAGGCGAACCGCCCGGACGGCTTTCGCGTGCTGTCGCTGGGGTACGCCGAGGGCCCGCCGGATCAGATGTCGCCGCTGACGCTGGTGGGCCAGTCGACGCTCGGCACCGACGACCTCGTCGAGGACACTCGGGTCACCCAGCAGGTGGCCGGGTTTCGGCACTACCTGACGGACGCCAAGGTCGACCTGGTCGACGACTTCGTGCTCACGCATGGCGATCTCGAGGACCACGATCCGCCTCAGTGGACGAGCACCTACAACGATCACCCGGTGATCCCGGCGGTGGCGCCGACGCCGCGGGTGGGGATCCAGCAAGCGGTCGCCGCCAGCGGGAACGTCACGGTCCGCTGGGACGTGGCGCTCGACGAGAACCGGGTCCAGTACGCGCTCTACGCGCAGCCGCAGCCGTTCGACTTCGCCGCTGACCCGACGCTGTCGACGGCGACCCGAACGGTGCTCACGGCCAGCGTCCCGACCGCCTATGTCGCGGGGGTGGGCCCGGACAGCTACCCGTACGAGGCCACGCTGTCGAGCTTTCCCAGGGGCCAGACCCAGTACCTGCTGATCCGTGCCGTCGACGAATCGCCGAACGCCAACGAAGACACCAACACGGTCGTGCTGTCGGTGATCCCTTGAGGCGAGGCGACGTCGCCGGCGTCACTCGCCGGCTTGCGGGTGGACGCCCACGGCGACGGCCTCGGTGTAGGTCACGGTCAACCGGTCACCGTCGTGCAGAGAGCGCAGCCGGGCTCGGGCCGCGGGGGCGCCGACGCTCAGGGCGTGCGGGTTCCCGCCGGCGGTGGTGACGTCCAGCGTCCCCGCTTGGTCGTCGACGTCGGTCACGTGCGCGGTGGCGGTGATCTGGCCGGCCCCGGCGGCGGCGAGAACGGGCGCGTTGGCCCGCGTGGGCGCTTGCGCGGCCTCGTTCGTCACGCCCTCGCCCTTACCGAGCGAGACCAGCCGGGACGGGTAGTAATCCAGCAGGACCTCTTGCCCAGCCTGCAGGGCGTCGAGCTCCGTCGCCGAGGGGACCACTCTGACCGTCGTGCGCGCGCCGGCCGGGCTGCGAACGATGAGCAGCCGATTCGACCGGTCGAGGCTCTCGACCGTGAACGGCGCCCCGACCAGCTGCTCGGGATCGCCGGGTGAGCGGCTGACCTCGGAAGACGAGCGCTCGGTCGCTGAGGACGGGGCGGACGCTGCCGGCGGATCAGGCGTGGCGGGCGTTGCGGCGCTGTCAGGAACAGCCAGACCCATTCCCAAGAGCGCCGCCATCATGGTGGCTCGGCTCATTGGAAGCTGCCTCTGA
>DASYEX010000340.1:0-7491 GCA_036498765.1 Polyangia bacterium | reverse complement strand
CGCGGGCGGTGGCGGCGCATGCCCCAACGGTTCGACGTGGCCGTCGTCCTCCTCGAGCGCGGCGTATTGCAGGCCGATCAGATCGGCGGGCGTCAGCCGCGCCAGCGGCACGATCCGACACAAGTTTCCTCCATAATAATAGAGGCGCAGCGGATGACCGGCGTCGACGGCCACCCACCCGTCGAAGCGGCGTGCGGCGTCCGCCGCCGCCTCCGTGGCGGCCGCATCGGCCAGGATCGCGATGAGGGCCACCGCGGCCACAGCTCCCGCCGCGGCGCCGGCCGCGCCGCCGCCCCCACCGCCGTGCCGGCCGCCTCCGCTCGATCTCAGGTGGGTCGCATTGGGACGGGCAACCGCCGCGCTGCCTCTCCACCCGCCGGCATTCGTCGACGCAACCCTCCAGCCGCCCTGCGCGGGCGGCGCCGGCCGCTGGTTCACCACGACCGGCGCTCCGACCCGGCGTGGCGTGACGACCCGACGCGGTGCCACGACCACCGGCGGCGGTGCGCCGACCACCACGGGGACTTCGACCGGGACATCGGCGGGGACGTCGACCTCGGACGGCGGTGAAGGCTGCGTGCCGGCGACCGGCGGCGGCGGCACGACGACGCCGGTCGGAACGACCCGCACCTCGGCCCCGCGCGCGGCGGGGGGAACGTGCGTGAGCCGTTCGACCTCCCAGCTTGGCACCCGATACTCCACGGAGGCGCACGCCCCGTCGCCGATCATCGAGCCCAGAACCAAGCAGCGCATCAAGGCGCCCACCCACCGCTCCGCGATCATGCGCCCCCTATGGTTCAATTCTCGGGCCAAGCCGGGCGGACCCATCCACCGCCGATTCACCGGGAATTCGCGGCTCTTTCTGATCGGACCCGGGGCGGCAACCCGAGGGGCAGTGAAGGGAGCTCACAGGTCGATCAGCCCCGGCGGCTCAGCGCGCGGCGCTTCCGGCCCCTCGGCCGATTCCGGGCAGTACGCCGATCTCTGAATCGCGCGTCGGCTCCGCTTCCAGATTGAGTCCCACCTCCCCGTGGGCAGATTGACCGGCGGCGACCATGTCGGTGCTCCACAAGGTGATGGGCGGCGCGCGGGTGAGACGAGCTGCCGTGGTGCGGCCGCCCCGCGGCGCGAAGTCGAATCCCGTCGTGGGCCGCCTCCCCCGCCGGACGCTGCCGCCGACCTGGCGCCTGCTCGTGTTCTGGAGCGCGCCGCCGTTGCTGATCTGCGCGGGGGCGATCGGCTATCACGCGATCGAGCGGTGGTCGTGGTTCGACGCGTTCTACGTCGCCGTCAACACCCTCACCTCGCTGGGCGGCGGCGCCATCCACGCGACGTCCCACGCCGGGCGGGTGCTCACGCTGGTGCTGGCGCTGGTCGGCATCTCCACCCTGGCCGTGGTGGCGACCGAGTTGGTTGGCACCATCGTGACCGGCGAATTGCGGGAGTACCTGAGGAGTCGGCGGATGACCAAGTGGATCGACACGCTCGAACAGCACGTCATCGTCTGCGGCCATGGCCACGTCGGGCAGCACGTGTGCGCGGAGCTCCTGGCCGGCGGCGTCCCGGTCGTCGCCGTCGACCGCGACGCCGAAGCGCTGGCGCTCGCCCGCGACACCGGCGCCTATGCCGTGCTCGGGGACGCCAGCACCGACGAGATTCTCCGGCGCGCCCGCATCGATCGCGCCCGCGCGTTGATCGCGGTGGCGGGGACCGATCCCGACAACGTCCTCATCACCATGACCGCCCGCCTGTTGCAGCCCGCCTTGTCGATCGTCGCCCGCTGGGAGGACGTGGCGACGATCCCCAAGCTGCTCAAGGCGGGAGCGACCCGCACGGCGTCGCCGCACACCATCGCCGGCGAGCGGATCGCCGAGGCCGTGCTCTGCCCCTCCATCCTCGACGCCCGTCTGCAGACGCGGGAGAAGGTCGTTCGCCCCGGCGACCCGCTCGACGGCAAGACCGTCGGCGCCAGCGGCCTGCGGGACCGGGAGGGCCCGCTGCTGGTCGCCATCCGGCACCCGGACGGACGCCTGGCCTTCAACCCCGCGGACGAGATCTCTTTCCAGGCGGGCGACATCGTCATCACCCTCAACAAAGGCCGCCAGCAGGCTCGCGCCGATGGCTCGACCCGTTCCGCGTAGGCCGCCGCCCCGCTGGTCGGACCTCGGCGTCGCTGCCCTGGGCGCGGCGCTGGGCGGGATCGCGGGCGGGTTCCTGGTCGTGGGGGTGACGTTGGTCCTCAAGGCGGGGATCGATCTCGCCTCCAACCAGGGCACCTGGTTCGTGCTGATCGTGCCGCCGCTGGGGTTGCTGCTGGCCGTACTGACGTTGCACGGGGTCGGGACGGTCGCCGAGGCACCCGTCGACGAGAGGCGCGCCCGGTCCTGGAGGGCGTTCCCACCCGACGTGGCGCGCGCGGACATCAGCGCCGACGTCGTCGCCAGCGCCGGTCAGGAGGAGCGATTCCCGTGGCGCCTGGCGCCGATTCGCGCCGTGGCGATCCTGGCCACGGTGGGGCTGGGCGGCGCGATGGGGACCGAGGCGCCTGCGGCCTATCTGGGCGTGGCCACCGGAGCCGGCCTGGCGGACCGGCGTCGATGGTCACCGCGTCTGCTCAGATCCGCCGCGCTGGCCGGCGGAGCGGCCGGCGTCTCCGCGCTGATGGGCATCGCCCTGGTGGGCACGGCGTTCATGCTGGAGCTCGGGCGGCGCGGGCGCGCGCCCCTCAGCGCCGAGCGGGTCCTGGCAGCGCTCGCCGGCGGCGTCATCGGGTGGGGGATCAACGCGGCCTTCGGCCTCAGCCTGATTCGGCTGGTCGTCCCGCACGAGGCCCCCGGGACCCTCGGGCAATCGGTGCTCACCGCGCTGTTCATCGGCGCGGCCTCCGGCGCCATCAGCGCGGCGGCCGCGGCGGCGGTCTATCGGGCGAAGAAGTGGCGGCTCGCGCCCGCCCTCCGGTGGCTGCTCGGGGCGACCGCGACGATCGGCGTCGCGCTGGCGCTGGTGAGGATCGCCGGCCCGTCGGCGGCCACCGGCCCCGGCGGCGGCGCCATCCTCTGGGCGGAGCGCGTGGACGCGCGCCCGTGGGCGGCGCTGGCGGTCTGCCTCCTGCGCGCCGCGGCCACCACCGCGGCGGTCTTGGCCGGCGGCTGCGGCGGCGTGTTCGTCCCCTTCCTGGCCGTCGGCGATCTGGCCGGCCGCGTGTTCGCGCCGGGGCTCCGGGTGGGACACGATCTGGCCGGCGCGGCCGGCGCCGCCGGCGGCATCGCGGGGGGCTATCGACTGCCGCTCACCGCGGTCGCGATGGTGCTCGGCGTCGGCGGCCCGCCGCGCGCGACGCTGACCTGCCTCGGCACCGTGGTCATCGCCTCGGTGGTGCCGGGCGCTGTCCGAGCCCTGCTGGCCAGATTGAAAGAGGTCCGCCTGGGCACGCCCGGTGGGCGGGTCAGCGCTCGCGGAGCTCGCGGGCCGGCAGCCCGGACCACCAGGAGACACTCAACGTGAGGACCGCGGCGATCGCGCTGACGTCGCCGCCGGGCTCGGCGCGCAACCCGCAGGCCGGCGTGATCGCCCAGCCGCCCGTGCGGCGGCGCGAAAGGAAGGCGTCGTAGCTCAGGCCCGCGGTCAGGAGAGTGCCGTAGGTACCGTGGGTCTCGTCGCCGACGCGCGCCGGATCGTCTGCCGACGCGGCGCCGGCACCGACGCCGGCGTGCGCGGCCAGATGGCGCCAGAGCCGCGCCTGCACCTCCAGCGTCAGCCCGGCGATCTGAGTGGTGATCCCGCGGCGCCCGGCGCTCCCACCCTCGATCGCCAGCCCCAGACCCCAACGATCGGTCAGCAGCTCTCCGAAGTGGATCGTGTACGCGAGACCGGCCGCAGCGCCGTCGCGCGCTCCCTTGTCCCACGCAGTGAGCGCGTTGGCGCCGGCGCCGGCGGAGACGTAGAAGCCCTGCCGGGCTTCGGGGGCCCGAAGTGTCTGCGCCCGCGCGCCCCGCGCGACGCCGAGCGCGAGCGCGGCAGCCACCAGGATCCGTCGCCAGTCGAGGCTCATCTAGAACTCCGCCCGGAGCCCGAGAAAAGGCAGGATGGGCAGACCCGCGCTCACCTTCGACTGCGTGAAGTCGTAGTTGTAGGCGATCCCCTCGGGGTTGGTGTGGTTGGTGGCGTTCTGCAGGTCGAGGTAGGCGTCGAGCAACCAGCGGTCGAAGACCCACTGCTTGTCGAGGCGCACGTCCAGCTGCACGAACGGCGGCTCGCGCGTGCTGTTCACCTGGCCGAACACCGGGTCGTACTCGTCGGTGACGCTGTTGAACACGCTGCCCGTGACCGGCGTCTCGGGGTTGCCGCTCACGTAGCGGAAGCGCGAGGCGATCCGCCAGTGGCGCGGCAGATCGTAGGAGGCCACCGCGGCCAGGATGTGCGTCTGGTCGAAGTCGAACAGGCGCCAGTCGGTCTGGCCCGAATCGAGGCGCTCCGAACGCGACAGCGTGTAGGCGACCCAGCCGAAGAACCCGGCGGCAAGCTCGCGGCGCGCCACCACCTCGAGGCCGATGACCCGCCCGCGGCCGCCGTTATCGTAAGTCACCGGCACCTCGGCGCCGTTGATGATCTGGGTGGCGTCAGTCGGGCTCACCAGGTTCGAGAGGCGCTTGTAGAAGCCCGTCACGTCGAAGGTCGTCCCGAAGAGCGGCCTCCACTCGGCCCCCAGCGCCACGTGGACGGCCTCCTCGGCCTTGAGCGCGGGGTTGCCGAAGGCGACGTCGGTCTGCTCGGTGTTGGGCGGCTGTTGGTAGAGGCCCAGCGCGCCCTTGACCGCCCAGCGCGGCCCGAGCTCGTAACGAACCGAGAGCCGCGGCGCCAGCACCGCCTGGTGAATTCTCTGGAAGTAGTCGCCCCGCAGCCCCGCCGAGATCAACAGCGGTTTGGTCGGGCGCAGCTCGAGCTCCGTGAAGACGCCCGGCGAGAACCACCAGGGCGCCTCGAGGTGCGTCTCCTTGGTCTCGCTCAGGTCCTGGTTGCCCGTCGGTTGCCCCTCCGCGGTGGACGGGGGCAGGCGGACGTGTCCGCTCCAGCGCTCGGTCTCCGCATCGGTACCGGCGACCAGCGTCACCCACGGCCGGAGGCGCAGCCGGAGCGTGTCGCGCAGCTGGACGACCTTCCGGTGCAGGTCCAGCACCAGGTCGCCTTCGCTGATCGTCTCCTCGTCCTGACCGGCGGAGAGCCGCAGCGTGTTCTCCAGCCCCTCGCGGGGTGTGTAATGGTCGGCGACGAGCGCCCGCCAGAATCCCGTCTCCGCGGTCAGCTGGTTCCCGGTGGCCTGTTGCGAGAAGTCCGCCGGATTCTTGAACAGCAGCGCCAGGCGGTCGTCGGCGCCGAACACCATTGCGCGCAGGTCGTGCGCGGCGCTGAGCCGGTAGTTCGCCAGCAACTGGGCGTCGTAGTAGACCGGCGCCGTCACCAGACCGACGGACGCGTCGCTGGGGACGGCCGCGGTCAGGATCGCGTCCAGGTAGCTGCGCCGCGCGGCGATCGCCACCCCGCCGCGGTCGCCCAGCGGCGCCTCCAGGTAGAGGCCCGCGTCGAGCACGCTGACGTCGAGGTAGCCGCCGACGCGCTTGGGCTTGAGCTCCTTGAGGTGCACGTCGACGATGCCGGCGGTGGCGCGCCCGTACTCGGGCGAGAAGTTGCCCGGCACGAACTCGATGTTGTCGATGACCCCTTCGGGCAGCACGCTGCGCAGGCCCCCGAAGTGGTAGACCAGCGGCACGTCCATCCCGTCGACGAAGATCTGCGTGTCCTCCGGCGACGAGCCGCGCACGATCAAGAGGCCGCTGCCGGCGGGCGCGCGGGCCACGCCGGCCAGGTTCTGGATCACCGCCAGCGGATCGCCGAGCGTGCCCGGCACCTTGTCGATCACGTCGGCGGTCAGCACCACGTGGGTGACGTCCTTCTTCGGGCGCGCAGCGGTCACCGTCACGTCCAGCGGGCTCGCCTGACCGCGCTCGACGTAGTAGGTCACGACCGTCTTCTCGCCGGCGCGGACCTCCTCACTGGTGTGAAACGGAAAGTACGCGGGCGCCTCGACGTCGACCTGCCAGGTTCCCGGGGCGAGATTGAAGAACGCGAACCGGCCGCTCCCGTCGCTGGTCGCCTCGTATGACTCGGGAGCCGGCGCGCCCGACGACCCCGACGACCCCGGCGACCCCGGCGACCCCGACGATCCGGCCTTGGTCGCGGTGACCACGACGCCGATGAGCGGGCCGCGCGTCCCGCGCTCCCGGAGCAACCCGACCAGGCTCTCGCGCGGGGCCTTGGGGACGGCCACCGGCGCCGCCGATGGCGGGCGAGCCGCCGCCGGGGGCGGAGAGGCGGGGGCCTTGACCTGCAGCCGGAACTTCACCTTGTAGGCGAGCTGCACCGAGACCGGCCTCCCGTCGCTCTCGGCTGGCTCGAACCGGTAGCCCATGGCGGCGGCGACGGCCGCGGCGTCGAAAGCCTCGCCCGTCGAGGTTGGCCCCGCCGAGGTTGCCACCTCGGCGCGGCTCACCTGCCCGGTCGCCTCGATGGTCAGGTTCAGGATCACGTCCGCCTCCAGGCCGGCGGCGGCTGCGTCGGGGGGGTAGACCGCCTCGACGAAGACGATCTGCTTGGGCAGCTTGCTGAGCCCGCCCGCCGCCGGCGCGTCGCCGGCCAGGGCCGGCGCGGCGGCCGCCAGCGTGAGAAGACCGAGGAGCCAGACGGCGGTGCGCTTCATGGCGTCGGCTCCAGCGAAACCGTGGCGCTGGTCCAACCGACGCCGCCCCGATCGTCGCGCACCACGACGATCACCCGCGAGGTGGGGCGGGCGTCCTCGCGCGTCGCGGGCGGCTTCCATTTGTCCGCGGTGACGTCGGCGAGGTTCTCCAGCCCGTCGATGAACAGCGTGCGGGCGTCGTGGAAGTCGCCCATCTCCGCGAACCAGCTCACGAGCAGCGTCTCGCGCACCGTGGCGGTCCCCCCGTCGAGCCCGGCCGCCGCGTACGTCTCGGCCTGGCTCTCGTCGAGCGCGACGTGCAGCACGTCGTCTTGCAGCCGCGGCACCACCACGCTGCCGGCGTCGTCCAGCACCAGGGTGCCCGTCGCCAGGTCGACGCTCAGGGCGCCCGGAGCTGGGTTGGCGTTCGTGACGGCGCTGTCGGTGATCGGCAACCGGACGACGGTCGTGCCGAGCTGGGTGGCGGCTCCTTGTGTCACGCCCACCGACACGCGGATCGGGAAGCCGTTCGTGCAGTCGACCGGCTGGCCGTCGAAGCCACCGGCGCAGAGTGCGGCCAGCACGTCGGGTGGGAAAGGGTTGGTGAACGACGCGGATGATCCGCCGCCCAGATCGAAGGCCGGCAGGGACGTCGTCACGCCCGCCGCCGCCAGCATGGCGGTCGCGTCGTCGTACGAGATCGGACAGAGGTAGCCGTCGTTGGCCTGGCCGAGCACGGGGCACCACGACCAGCTCCA
>DASYEX010000339.1:0-7509 GCA_036498765.1 Polyangia bacterium | reverse complement strand
TACTACGAGACGGCGCCGCTTCCGACCTGGCTCGCGTTCACCGCGCACCACCTGCCCGTCTGGTGGCACCACCTCGAGAGCCGGGCCACCCTGGTGCTGGAGCTGGCGGTTCCGTTTCTCATCTTCGGGCCGCGGCGGGCGCGCCTGGCGGCCGCGTTCTCTCTCTCGTTCTTTCAGATCTGCAACGCGGCCACGGCGAACTACGGGTTCTTCTGCTACCTGGCGGCCGCGCTCGGCGTCTTCCTGCTCGACGACGCCGACGTCGAGCGCGCCGGCGCGCGCCTCGGGCGCTACCTCCCGGTCCGGATCCGCGCGGGCGTCACGCGCCTCCTGTCCATCCACGGGCCGATCGACGTCCAGCCGCGCGCGCGCCCGGCCGCGCTGCGCTGGCTGGGGCGCCTGGCGGCCGCGCTGCTCGTCGTGATCTCGCTGGTCGACGGGCTGTACGAATTCACCGAGCCGGGGCGGGCGCTCGCCTTCGCGGCGCCGCTCGTCGAGCTCAATCAGAGATTCAGGCTGGTCAACACCTACCACCTCTTCGCCTCGATCACCCGGGAGCGGATCGAGCCCGAGCTGCAGACGCTGGCCGAGGGGGCCGACCTCTCGCGCGCGGACGAGGAGGGCGCCGGCACCGACGCTGCTTGGACGCCGCAATACTTCTGGCACAAGCCGGGCGATCCGCGGCGCGCGCCGGACTTCGTGGCGCCGCACCAGCCGCGCGTCGACTTCCAGCTCTGGTTCTACGGCCTCGCCTTCCGTCGGCGCGAGCCTGCCTATGTCTCCACACTCGTCGAGCGGATGTGCGAGGATCCGGCGGCCGTGCAGCCCCTGTTTCGTCAGCCGCTTCCCCCGCGTCCCGCGGCCGTCCGCCTCGTCTACTGGCAGTACCAGTTCGCCAGCGCCGCCGAACACCGCGCGACCGGCGCCTGGTGGCGTCGTGCGCGCGTGGCGATGAGCCGCGCCATTCCCTGTCCGGGCGTCGTCCCCGTGCCGCGATGACCCTCTCCGAGCCCGTGGCCGCGCCCGCCGGAGGGCTCCGCAAAGCCTCGCTGGGGACGCTGTTCCTCACCATCTTCCTCGACCTGCTCGGCTTCGGGCTGGTGATCCCGTTTCTCCCCGGGATCGCCCGCCGCCTCGGCGCGGGCGACTTCATGGCCACGCTGCCGGCCGCGGTCTACTCGATCATGCAGTTCCTCTTCATCCCCATCTGGGGACGGCTCTCCGACCGCATCGGGCGGCGGCCGGTCCTGCTCTGGAGCATCGGCGCGTCGGCGATCGGAATGACCATCCTGGGGTTCTCCCCGACGCTGATCTGGCTGTTCGTGGCCCGCTTCTGGAGCGGGATCGCCACCGCCAACATCGCCGTTGCGCAGGCCTACATCGCCGACGTCACGCCGCCCGAGAAGCGGGCGCGGGGGATGGCCATCGTCGGCATCGCCTTCGGCCTCGGCTTCATCTTCGGGCCGTTCATCGGCGGCGAGCTCTCTCGTTTCCAGGTCGCCGGGCACGAAGGGATGCTGCCGGCGCTGGTGGCGGCAGGCCTGTCGACCGTGAACCTGTTGCTGGCGCTGCGCACGTTGCCGGAGTCGCTGCCCGCCGAGCGGCGCGGCCAGGCGTTGCGGCGCGCCTCGCCCATCGACATGAGCGCCTTCCGCGCGGCGGTCGCCGTCCCGGGGATCGGCGCCGCGGTGGCCATCAACTTCGTGATGATGCTCTGGTTCTCCGGGATGGAGCAGACGTTCCGTCTCTTCACCGCGGACGGGTTCGGGATGTCCGACGCCGGGACCGGCCGGGTGTTCGGTCTGGTGGGGATCGTGAGCGCGTTCGTGCAAGGGGGCCTGGTGGCGCGCCTGGTTCCGCGCTTCGGCGAGAACCGCCTCGTGCAAGGCGGGCTGGGCATTCAGGCGGCGGCGTTCGCGCTGCTGGGCCTGTCGCCGCTCTTCGGGCCGTCGGGCAAGGCCGCGCTGCTGGTCGCCTCGGCGCTCATCGCGCTCGGTAACGGCCTCTGCTCCCCGACGCTGCCCGCGTTCGCCTCTCGCCGCGCCAGCGCGACCACGCAGGGCATGACCCTGGGGACGCTGCAGTCGGCCTCGGCGCTGGCGCGGGCGCTCGGCCCCATCCTGGGGGGCGCGCTCTACGCGGCCATCGATCCGCGCGCGCCGTACCTCATCGGCGCGGCCGGCTTGGCCGTCGCCGCGTTGCTGGCCGTGGCTCGGCTCCGCTAGGCGGGCGCACCGCCGTCGGCGGCAGTTCGGAGCGAGCGGGCCGGAGATCCACGGTCCCGTCGGCCGCCCCGCCGGCGGGTCGCCACCGCGGCCCAAAGGAAGAGCCAGCCCAGCGCCGCCGAGACGGCGCACCACTCCGCGATCCTCCAGAGCCGCGCCTTTCCGTGGATGAGCTTCATCGTTCGCGACCTCCGATGCGTCAACCTAATGGCGGCGCCGCCTATTCCGCCGCGCGCGGCTGAGCTAGGGCATGGGGATGACGAAGGTGGTGATCGACGAAGCGGGGACCGTGGCCACGAAGCTCCAGCCCTGGATGGTCACCGCCGCCAGCGAAGCCAGGCTTTCGTTCTTCGAGGTGCGCAGCGCCTGGGCCGTGGCGCCCACCGTGGAGAGCGACGTCAGGTCGAACGTGAAGCCGTGGCTGGCCGAGGCGTCTCCGTTGCGCACCACGATGGCCAGCGTGTGTCCGTCGGGGCTGACCGCCGCCACCATGTCGGTCTCGTTGATGTCCACGAACGTCGCGCCGGGCCGGATGTAGCGGCTGAAGCCGGCGTGCATGTAGAAACGTTTGAGCGGGCTGAAGGTCTGCTGCGTGTCGTTCAGCGTGAAGCTGGCCCAGTTGCTGCTGGGATCGCCCGACTGCCAATCGACCCAGGCTTCGGCCTGCAGATCGCGGAGGTCGGTGATGATCCGGCCGGCCATGAAGAGGGCCGCGGCCGTGTCGTCCGCCAGCGTCTGGTTGAGCGGCCCGGACTCCGACTGCCAGAGGCGCTTCCCCTTGCTGGTGGCCAGGGACCGCAGCTGCGTCCGCATGCTGCCCGAATAGGTGTGCACGTTCATCTGGCTCATCGCGGCCAGCGTCGTGGCGTCGAACGCCTTGATGTTGTTGTAGCCGTCGTCGATGCTGTTCTCGTCCGACGCGCTGACCGTCGTGCCGGTGAGCCCCTTGGCGGTGAGCGCGGCGCCGACCGCCTTGATGATCGTCTGCTGATTCGACGGGGAGAAGTGGCACCCTTCCTGGCCGCCGTTCGCCGTCCACCAGGTGGCGTTGGGCTCGTTGAGCGCCTCGAGGGTCCGGAAGGTGATCCCCCAGGTGTCGCGGTAGTGCTTGACCACCTCGGTCAGGTAGTCGGCGAAGGCGTCATACGAATTGTCCATGAGGTTGTTCGAGCCGTCGGTGTTCCCCGAGGCGCAGCCGCTCTTGGTCATCCAGTAGGGCGGCGAGTTGGAGAAGGCCTCGACGATCACGCCGGTGCCGACCTGGACGATCCGCTGCAGAATCGCGCGCTGGTTGGCGTCGGCGGTCCAGTCCCAGGTCCCCGAGGAGGGCTCGAACCCCGGCATCTGTTTGTACTGACCCATGTGGTTGTGGGTCGGGTTCTCGCCGCCGCCGATGTTGTAGCGAAAGACGTTGTAGCCGAGGCCGCTCGCCGGATCGACGAGCGCGTCGACCACCGCGTTGCGGCCGGTGGCGCCCCAGCCGCCCACGTGGTTCGCCCACCAGCAGAGGCTGGTCCCCCAGCCTTCGAAGGTCTGGTGATGAACGCCGGTGTTCACCTTGACCAGCGTCGTCCCCGCGGCGGCCGTCACCGTCGGACGCCCGCCGGCACCGCCGGTGCCTGACGCGCCCGCGCTCCCGCCGCGGCCGCCACTTGCCGCGCCGGCGTTGCCTCCGGCCCCTCCACTGTGTCCGGCGCCCGCGCCGCCCGCGTTGCCGCCGCGTCCGCCGCTTCCCACGCCGCCGGTCGCCGGTGCACCGCCGCCGCCCGCCCCGTTGCCGCCGCTCGCCGAGCCGCCGGTCGCTCCGCCGGAACCCGGAGCCCCGCCGCTGCTGGAGGTCGTGCCGCCGCTCGCGCCTCCGCTGCCCGTCGCTCCACCGGTACCGCCACCCGTTGCCCCCGCCGCGCCGATGGCGCCGCCGGCGCCCGTCGTGCCTCCCGTGGCGCCGCCGGTACCGATTTGCCCGCCGGACGCGCTCGCCCCTCCGCTTCCGCCCTCGCCACCGCTGGACGCGTTTTGACTGCAGGCCACCGTGCCTGCTGCCCAGGCAATAACCACCAGCGTCGTGAGGAATCTACGCATCGTGCTCCCTCCCCGAGTATAGGGGCGACTGGCCGTACACTGATGCACCCGGCCGGAGCGAGGGGCCGAGACGGTGTTTACGATTGCTCCAATGATGTTTACGATTCGGCATGGGGGGGTTACGATTGTGTCATGCCCCTCGACAGCCGAGAACGAATCGGCCGCCTCTTCGCCAGCGGGCAGGCGCGCTCGGCGGGCGAAATTGCCTCGGCGATGGGCATCTCTCGTCAAGCGGCTCATCGGCACCTCGCGGCGCTGGTCGCCGCCGGGCAGCTCAGGGCCGAAGGCCGGGGGAGGGCCGTCCGATACCGCGGCGTGAACAGCCTACCGCTCACGAGACGCTATCCGCGGTCGGTGGCCGAGGATCGGGTCTGGCGGGAGCTCTCGGAGGAGATCCCGGCGCTCACGAAGCTGGAGCCCGACGCGCGGTCCGTCTTCCAATACGCCTTCACCGAGATGCTGAACAACGCCATCGAGCACTCGGGCTCGCGGGAGATCGAGGTCCGGTTCGAGGCGATCTCGCGGGGGCTGGCCTTCGAGATCGTCGACGCGGGACGGGGGGCGTTCGCGAACCTGCGGCGGAGCCTTCACCTTCCGTCGGAGATGGACGCGCTCGCGCAACTGAGCAAGGGGAAGCTCACCACCTTGCCTGCGGGCCACAGCGGTGAAGGGATCTTTTTCACCTCCAAGGTGGCGGATCGGTTCACGCTCGAGAGCGGCACGCTGCGCTGGGACGTCGACAACGACCGGGCGGACGTCGGCGTGGGCGCGGTTCCGCGCCGGCGGGGCACCCGGGTGCGGTTCGAGGCGGCGCTCAAGGTTCGGCGCAAGCTCGCCGAGGTGTTCGCCGACTTCACCGACGATCTCGAGTTCGCCAAGACCCGGGTGGTCATCAAGCTGTTTGCGGTCGGCCCGCGGTTCATCTCCCGCTCCGAGGCGCGCCGGGTGGCGGTCGGGCTCGAGCGTTTCCGCGAGGTCGTCTTCGACTATCGGGGGGTGGAAGAGATCGGCCAGGGTTTCGTCGACGAGCTCTACCGCGTCTGGGCGACCGCTCACCCCGGCATCAAGCTGACCTCGGTCGCTGCGAATCGGGCGGTCGCCTTCATGCTCGGCCGGGCCGGGGCGACCTAGCGCGCTCAGGCGCCGGTGGGACCGCTCCGGTCGCGGGGTTTGCGCGCCTGGGGCTCGGGGGTCTTCTCCGAGCCGTGGATGCAGACGCGGTTGCGGCCGCTCCGCTTCGCCTCGTAGAGCGCCTTGTCGGCGGCCGCGAGAAAGGTGGCGTGGTCGTTGACGCCGCTCTCCGGGACCGCCGCGATGCCCAGGCTGATCGTCACCGGGATGTCCTGGCCGCCGAAGGTGAACTTGCGCGCCTCGACAGCCGCGCGCAGCCGCTCGGCGACGATCCGGGCGCCGTTCTGGTCGGAGCCGCGGCAGAGGACCGTGAACTCTTCGCCGCCGAAGCGGGCCAGGACGTCCTCGGTGCGCAGGAGCTCCGCCATCATCTGCGACAGCTCGGCCAGCACGAAGTCGCCCGCCGGGTGGCCGTGGGTGTCGTTGATCTTCTTGAAGTGGTCGATGTCCAGGAAGATGAGCGCCAGCGGCCCCTTGTGGCGCGCCGCGAAGGCGAACTCTTTCTCGAGATAGTCGGTGAAGTACTTCTTGTTGAAGACCTTGGTCAGGCCGTCGCGCAGCGCCGACTCGTACATCTGGCGCTGGAACACCTCGTCCAGGTAGTCGTGGTAGGTGAACTTCAGGATGGTCGTCGAGCCGACCATGATCTTGTCGCCGTCGGCGAGCTCCTTGCGGTCGATCTTGATCCCGTTGCAGAAGGTGCCGTTCGTCGACCCCATGTCGACGGCGATGATCTTCTCCCCCTCGCGCACGAACGCGCAGTGCTCACGCGAGACGCCCTCGTCGTTCAGCCGCACGCCGACCGTCGGGCCGCGCCCCACGACGGTCTTGTCGGCCTGCAACTTGAACATCTCGCCCGCGCTGACGCCGGCCAGCACGACCAGGTAGGCGAGGTTCCGCTTCTGCTCGCGATCGGACTCGGGCGGGACCGCCGGTTGGGTCTCGGTCGTGTCCTTGAACGCGGAGCCGGGCAGCACGTCCGGCGTTGCGCTTTTCTTGGCGCCCATCCTCGCCGCCATTTTAAGCGAAGCCGGCCGTTTGTCATAGCCGCTCGCGCTGGCCGCGGGCATCGACCCGCCAGCGGAGGATCCCTCTTCCCTGGGGACCTCCGCCAGGGTGGGCGTCGGACGGGGCGCCGATGCGGATACGCAGCGCCTCGGTCTTCTTGAGCGGCGGGTAGCGGGCCTTGCCGATGAGCAGCGCCGCGATCGCCGACAGGATCGGCTCGTGAGCGACCAGGGCGATCGACGGCGAGCCCTCCAGCTTCTGGCCCACCGTCTTGAGCCAGGCGATCACGCCTGAGGGCGCGCCTTCCGGGACCAGCAGGTCCGTCACCGACAGCCGCTCGCGGTAGGAGATCTCCGCGGCGACGATCTCGGCGGTCTGGACCGCCCGGACCAGGGGGCTCGAAACCACCAGTGAGAACTCGACGCCCCGGCGGGCCAGCGCGTGCCCCAGTCGCCGGGCATCCTCGCGTCCGCGCGTGGTCAGCGACCGCGCCTCGTCCGAGGGGGCGTCGTCGCCCGCCTCGGCGTGCCGGATCAGCGTCACGCGCACGGCGCCGCCTGCGCGTCAGCCGTCGTTGGAAGAGGAGGGCGCCCCTGGCGCCGACGCTTCGTGCCCCCCGGCGTCGCCGGGACCCGAGGGAGCCGCTTCGGAGGTGGGCGACGGGACAGCCATCGCTGCCGGGCCCGGGGCGCTGTCGTTCGCTCCGGGCGCCGAGCCGGCGAGCTGGCCGGTGGTCCCTTCGGCCGCCGGCGGGGCGGGCGGCGTCCCGGGATCGATCCCGTGCTTCTTGAGCGCGGCGAGGTAGTGGTCGCGCTCGGCGATCGCCGTCATGAGGCGTTGCCTCATGATGTCGTTGTTCTGCTTGAGCCGCGTGATCTCCGAGAGGTCGCGCTGGCGGGTCGAATCGACGCGCGAGGCGCGCGCGAACGCCTTCAGGAACTCGGCCTGGCCCAGATCCGCCATGCCCGCCGCCTTGTACTTGCCGACGTCGACCTTCTCGAGATAGCCCTCGGCGGCGAGGCCGAGCAGCGCCTTCGACACCTGCGGCTCCCCTGCGCCGATC
>DASYEX010000338.1:0-4925 GCA_036498765.1 Polyangia bacterium | reverse complement strand
TGGGCCGATTGGGGTGGGCCTCAACTCGTCCCTCCGTCCGCGCCCGGCGTCTACGTTTACTTTACTTCGGGCCGCCGGACTTCGGCTCGGCGCCGAGATGTCCCGGCGGGCCGGCGGCCGCATAGAAAGCCTCGGTGACGTTGGCGGCGGTCCCCCACTTGGCTTTCGACCAGGTGGTCTCGTACGCGTGCAGGAGGCCCAGCACCCCGCGCATCCCGCGCAGCGCGATCGGGTGATCGGCGGCCACGTCCTTCTGCTCGCGCGGGTCGGCGAGCTCGTCGTAGAGCTCCATCCGAGCGGCCCCTTTGTGAACCAGCCTGTAGCGGCCCACCTTGAGACCGCGCGCCACCTGGCCGTCGACGGTGAGCGCGGCGCGCGGCGAGACGCCGACCTCGTCGAACACCAGCGGCACCAGCGACGCCCCCTGCATCTGCGGATCGGGCTTGGCGCCCGCCAGATCGAGCAGCGTGGGCGCCATGTCCATCATCTCGACGTCCGCGTTGACGACCTCGCCCTTGGGCAGGAGGCCCGGCGCGCGGATGATCATCGGGACGTGCGTCAGCTCCTGATAGACGGTGTCGCCGTGGCCGACGCTGCCGTGCTCGTAGAACTGGTCGCCGTGGTCGGAGACGACGATGACCACCGACTTGTCGTAGACACCCATCTGTTTCAGGTCGGCGATGAACTTGGCGAACAGCGCGTCGCTGCCGGTGACCTCGCCGTCATACAGGGCCTCGAGGTAGGCCTTGTCGTTGTCGGTGACCTTCAGCTTGCCGCCCTTGATGAGGCCGAGCTGCACGCCCGACTGGATCGGCTTGATCGGCCCGACGTACGGCTTGTCCCAATACTTGGCCAGGAACTCCTTCTTCGGCGTGTAGGCGACGTGCGGCTCTATCGTCGCCAGATAGACGAACTGGCGCTTCCCGAGCAGCGGCGTGATCCAGGCCTTGGCCGTCTTCCAGAGGTAGTCGGCGCCGTTGGGGAGCGACTCGCGGATGAAGTTGCGGTTGATGTCCCAGCCGCGATCGAACCCCCACTTCGCCGAGATGTAGCCGTTCGAGGAGAACATCCCCGTCTTGTAGCCGTCGCGCTTGAGCTCCTCGGCGATGAACGGGACGTTCGGGGCGAGCTTCGACTCGTGCGCCGTCGCGCGGTGCACGGTCGGATAGACGCCTGTCAGCAGTGACGCGTGCGAAGGCAGCGACCAGGTCCCCTGCACCGTCGCCCAGGCGAACCGGGTGGCGTCGGCGGCGAAGGCGTCGTAGTTGGGCGTCAGCACGCGCGTCTTGGGGTTGTAGGCGTGCATCTTGTCGGCGCGAAACGTGTCGACCATCCAGACATAGATGTGGTCGAAGCGCGGCTGCGGCTTGGGCGGAGCGGCCGCGGGCGGCGCCTTCACCACCACACGCGGCTCGGCCCAGGCGACCGCCGCCCTACGGGCCACGAGATCGATGCGGGCGGCGTGTCCGGCGGCCGCGCCGCAGTCGAGCAGCAGATCCTGCCAGCGCGCGCCGATCGGCCCCTCGTGCAGCGTGCGCGCAGGCTGACCGTCGACGGTCACGCGCACGAGAGCGGTCCCGCCGGGCGCTGTTCCATTGCCCTCGGCGCCGACGCCGAGGGCCAGGTGCGCGCCCGCGGGAAGCTGCACGTAGTACGAGACGCGCGACCCATGGCCGCCCGGCACCAGCGCGCGCCGCGCGACGCCGCCCACGGTGACCGCCCGCGCCTCGACCGCGGCGAGATCGGCCGGCGCCGCCCCGAGCGCCGCCGGCCCCAGCGCCATCTGCTGGATGGCCGCCGCCGAGCGCTTGCCGCCGGTGACGTTGGCGGCGCTCTTGAACTGCAGGCGCACGCGGTTGTCGCCGACGTGGAGCAGGTCGGCCGGAACCGAGACGTCATAGCGCTTCTTGCCCGACCCGACGTCCAGCGTCCCCGCCGGCTTCTCATTGACGAAGACCGAGACCTTCTGCGCGGGCGCCAGGGCCCGCATGGTGACGGAGAGCGTGCTCGGACCGAGCGCGGCGCCGCCCGCCCCGTCGCCGTCGGTGTCGACCGGCAGGAAGGCCAGCGCCCCCAGGCCGTTGATGAGCGAAGCGGGCTTCCCCTCGTCCTTCTCGCCCAGCAGCCAGGAGGTCTTCCAGCCGCCATCGACGTACTTGAGGAAGTCGAGCGCCCCGGCGTCGACCACCAGCCGGCCGTCGCGGTGCGAGACGGCGTGGACGCGGTTGGCGAGGAGGTCGAACGACGTGCGATAGCCGGTGGTATCGGGCGGCGCGGTGGGCGCCGGCGCCGGCGCGGCCATCGCGGCCGGGGTCGAGTCCGCCCCTTTGCCCGCCTCAGGCGCGCGCCCGCAGCTGGCGATCAGAAACGCGGCGGTGGCGAGAAACCGCCCACCGAAGAGACGATTCGCGCAACGGCTGGCGGAAGCGGAAATTCGGACGCGCAACCTAAAACGCAAGTATCGCGCCAGCCTGTCGCCGTCAAGCATTCGCGCGCGGCTGGGGCGCGATTTCCGGATGCTCGCCCGCAAGCTCGCCGGCCGTCAGCGGCCGAGCTGGACGATCCGATAGTCATACAACCCGCCGGTGCTGGAGCCGATGACGGCGTAGACAGCGGTCGGGGTGGCGAGCGCCGCGCTCACGCTGCCGGGGAAGTCGCGCGAGTTGGGGTCGCACCCGATGCGGGTGCCGTTCCCGTCGGCGTCGACCAACCAGAGGGTTCCGTGGGTGCCGCCGTCGTCGAACGGCTCGATCGCGCTGATGAGCCAGGATCCGTCGTCTCCGCCGGACCAGCTATAAACGCCGTAGGGCGTGAGGTTCGCCGGGTGGCCGGGCCAGAACTCACGAACGGCCGGTCCCCCCGGGGCCGCGACGTCCGTCAGCCGCAGCGTGACCACGTTGCCGCCGGTCGCCGGGTCGACACCCGTGGAGCTCCAGAGAGCCGCCGTCGAGCTCGTCCCCAGGAGCTCGTTGTCAGCCTCACTGCCGGCGGGCGGTGGGCTCGGAAGGACTTGGGGCGTTCCCCCGCCCGGGGGGACGAGATAGGCACCCACCTGCGGGGTATTTTCGTAGGCGACGAGCACGCCGTACGCACTGACCCCAAGCATCGTCCAGTTGACGTGCGGCCCGGCCGGGAACGGAAGGTCGGCGAGCTTCTGGGCCACGACGCCCCCGACGGGGACCTGCCAGAGGTTCCAGAACGGCGGGCCATTTTGGGGGCTGAGGTCCCAGTAGAGGTTGCTCCCATCGAAAGCCCGGGCCGATGCGACGTTGTAGTTGGGCGGGCCGGTGGTGTTGCCGTTGGCGATCAGGGTAGAGTTCCCGCCGCCGAGCGGGACCTGCCAGAGCCTGTCGTCCACCGCCGCGGTGTCGACCGCCTCCCCGTCGAGCCACAGCTGATAGCCCTCGGCCATGGCCAGCGTCACCGGCGAGCCGCCGGAGAGCGGCAGGGCCATGATCGCCTCGGTCGAGGAATTGCCGTCCCCCAGCGCGAAGTAGAGGTTGCCGTTCGCGGTGACCAGGTTGTACGGCCCGCCCTGCTGGACGCCGAAGTCGTAGAGCGTCGCCCCGGCGGCGGCCTGACAGAGCGCGAACGATGCCGGCGCCACCTGCGCCGCGGGCTGGACCGGCGCCAGCGAACCGCTGCAGCCGGCCGCGATCCAGACACCGGCGAGCACCGCGCCCGCTCCGCTTCCCAGGAAGCCCCGCCGCCTCACACGACCCACGAGCCCATTTATAGACGGTTCAGGTTCCGCAGACAACCCGTGCCCGCCATCACGCCGCGCCGGTGCGGGTCAGTGCAGCGATTCGTGAAGCGGAACCGTATGGATCGTCCCCGGGGCGTCGCGCATCGTCGCCGCCGCTCTCCGGGCGGCCACCAGCAGGAGGGCCTCCACGCCGACGGCCGCGTGGAAGGGGATGGGGACGACGACGATCGCCGGGGGCAGCGCGCCGACCCGGGCGGTGAGGCGCTCCGCGACGGCCGCGCGAATCCTCCCCCCCGCCAGTAAGGCTCGCGCGGCCGTCGATCTCAGCAAGACGATCAGCTCGCGCTCGGCGGCGCGGGCCAGGAAATCGCCGGGCTCCAGCGCGTCCCGGCAAGCGAGGGCGAAGGGGTGCATCAGCTCCTCGACCGAGGGCGTCGGGGCGGAAATCACCGGGAGCCCGACGAACATCAGGACCAGCGAACAATCCGGATCACGCGCGGCGGAGCGCTCCTTCCGCAATCGATCGACGAGCGCGGCGGCGTTCGCCACCACGGAGACCGCTCCCGCCCCCGGGTCGCCGGCCGGCGCCGGGGTCCGCTCGTCGAGCCCGGCGAACGCGAGCTTCAAGGTGACCCGGTCGCCGATCGCGATGAGGTCGCCGGCCGCGAGCTGGCGCCGGACGATCCGCTCGACACCGACGAACGTCCCATTTCGCGAGCCGAGATCGCTGGCAACGATGCGGTCCCCGTGGGCGGTGATGGCCGCGTGGTGCAGGGAGACCGTGGCGTGGGGAAGAACAACGTCGCCGGCGGGATCGCGCCCGATCGTCGTGGTCGGCTTCGACAGCACGAACACCCGCCCGACCCCTTCGCCCTCCACGACGACCAGGTGCGGCTGACCGCTCATCCGATCTGGAACGCCTCCCCGCTGCATCTTGCAGCCACAGACTTCGCCCGTCGGGGTTTTGTTTGTCAAGACAAACCACGCCGTGTCAGTGTGCGCTCCTGCTGCGGCCGACGGTTTCGAAACTTGTGGTCAGATGTGGTTTGTCGTGACAAACGTGCGCCCCCGGGCCGCGCCATAGCCTCCCGGCGTGCCTCGCCGAACCAAGCCAGACGTTCTCTCGCTGGCGATCGGAGCGCGCATCCGGCAGCTGCGCGAGGAGGCCGACCTCACGATGGAGCAGCTGGCGTACGAGTCCGAGCTCGGCTCCAAGGGG
>DASYEX010000337.1:0-11190 GCA_036498765.1 Polyangia bacterium | reverse complement strand
TCAAGGCGACGTCGCCGCTCGTTGCGCAGGTGGTGGTCTACGGTGACAAGCGCCCGTTCTGCGTGGCGCTGGTGACGTTGTCGGAGACGGCCACCAAGCAATTCGGCGCCGGGGCCGCCACCGCGCCCGAGCTCAAGGCGGCGCTGCAGAAGGACGTCGACGCGGTGAACAGCAAGCTCGCCTCCTACGAAGGCATCAAGCGCTTCGCCGTGCTCCCCAATGAGCTCACCGAGGCCGCCGGCGAGCTGACGCCCAAGCTCTCGATCAAGCGCAAGGTGGTGATCGAGAAGTACCGCGCCGCGCTCGAGGAGCTCTATGCGCACGGCGCGGCGCACTCAGATTGAGCGCGCTCATGGCCTGAACGAACGCAGATCCGTGAGGAGCGCGGCGAGGAGGTCGCGCAGGCGCGCGAACCCGGGCTCGACGGCGACGAACTTCTCCTCGTCCATGTAGAGGTCGCGGCGCATCTCGATCTGGATGGCGTGCACCTTTCCGGATGGCCGGCCGTGGTGGGCGGTGATGTAGCCGCCCTTGTAAGGCTCGTTGGGCAGCACCTTGAGGCCCGCCGCTTCGAAATGGCGACGCACCAGCGCCAGCAGGGCCGGCGAGCAGCTCGTCCCTTCGCGGTCCCCGGGCACGATGTCGGCGCGCGCGCGCCCCTCGTCGGTGTGGCCGGAGCGGCCCCGCGAGGGCATCGAGTGTCCGTCGACCAGCACCGCGAAGCCGAACTTGTCGCGGGCGCGCGCGAGCGCGCGGGAGATGGCCTCGTGATAGGCGGCGTGGATCGCCGTGCGGCCGCTCCACTCACCGAGCGTCAGCGGCCGCGTCAGCGTGGGCGTGCCGTGGGTGGTGACCGCCCAGATGAACCCTCGCCCGTCGGCGTTGCGCGGCGCCGGGTGCTCGGGCACCGCGCCGGGGGCGACGTCGTCGGGATCGCGGTTGAGATCGCAGACGAAGCGCGAGAGCTGCGCCGCCACGTAGGTCTCGGGACCCTCGGGTTCCCCGATCCGGTACAGGCGGTCGACGAAGAGGTCGGCGTCGCCGCGGACGTCCAGCTCCGGCACCAGCGCCTCCTCGAACCCTGCCGTACGCACCCCGGCGTGGGGGACGCTGACCACGACCGGCGTCGTCGGCTCGGTTGCTGTGCGCGCCGTGAACGCGCCCTCCACGATTCCCAACATCGGCGATCAGCCTTCTAGCATGCCTAAAAAGCGATTTTGTAGCCGAGATCGGCGATGAGGCCCGCGCTGTTGCCGGTCACCTCGTCGCCGTTCGACGTGCGTCCGAGATCGACCCACAGATAGCGGACGCCGATCCCCACCCAACCTGGGCGGAGCGCGTAGTCGATCTCCGCGCCGCCGCCGAGCGCAGGGGCGCTGACCGCCGCGTCGTCGACCTGCGTCTCTCCCGATGGGCTGGCGGTGACGCGGACCCAGCCCCAGGCCCAGCCCGCCTCTCCCTCGAACGTGAGGGCCAGGTCGTGGGAGAGGCGGAGCCCGGTGCGCGCGACGGCGAGCAGCGGAAACAGGTTCGTCTCCAGGCGCGCCGAGCCGCTCATGTCGACGCCGTTGCTGCTGACGTCGCCGCGCAGATAGCCGGCGGAGAACCCGGCCAGGAAGCGCACCCGCGCCAGCTTCACCGGCGCCAGCCCGTCGACGAACACCGCCGGTCCGACGGTGCTGCCGAAGTTGGTGTAAAGGCCGGTTCGCGCGCCGGCCATCAGCCGGATCGGCGGCGGCTTCACGTCGACGGTGGCGCTGGCGCGCAGCGTCCCCGAGGCCATCACCGCGACGATATCCCGGCGGGGATCGCGCGCGCGCTCCGGTACGTATTCGGCCAGATACTCGCCGTCCCGCGGGACGCGCACGCCACGGATGCGCCCGCTGGGGGTCTCCCAGGAGAGGCCGGGGACGTCGGTGGGCGTGCCGTTGCGGTCGACCGCCTGCACGCGTAGCTCGGTCCCGTGCCGATCGTCGGCCACCACGGTGGGGTGCCCCACCTGGAGCGTGAGGCGCGCGGGCGGGCCGCCGGTGACGTGGAGGCTCTGGGTCGCGACCACGTCGCCCAGGGTGGCGTCGAGGACGACACCCTCCCGCCCGTCGTAGGTCGCCGGCGGGACGATCGAGAAGGTGGCGACGCCGGACGGGGTGACGGTGACCTGGGTGGGCCGCCCGTCGACGCGCACGAAGACGTCGGCGGCGGAGAGGGGATTCGCGAATCGATCACGCGCCGAGATCGAGACCGTGACCGGCTGCGTGTCGCCGACCACCAGGCGCTGGCGGGTCGCCGTGATCGCCAGGCGGCGCGGCGGGGCGGCGTGCAGCGGCACGACCGCTTCGGCGCGCGCCTGGAGGGTGCCGGGCGCGACGGCGGTGAGCGTGACGGCGCCCGAGCCGACGTGGACGGGGGCCTCGAAAAGGAAGCGGGCCTCGCCGGCCGAGCCCCCGAGGGGATGGGCCAGCCCGGCCGAGGCGGCCAGGGTCAGCTTGTCCGCACGCGCGGGCGCGCCGTTCTCGTCGAGCCCGCTCACGATGATCTCCGCGAAGCTGCCGACCTCCAGCGAGGCGGGCGCCAGCACCAGCAGCCGCGGGAACGGCGGCAGCTGGAGGTCGACCTCGGTCTGTCGCGATTGGCCGCTTCGATCGACCGCGCGTGCCTCCGCCGTGTGAACGCCCGGGGGGACGTCGATGGGGATCTCGACGTGGCCCTGGCGGTCCGCCTCGACCGGTCCGAACTGGCGATCGCCAACCCGCATCGTCACCAGGGCGTGCCCCTCGGTGTGAAACGGATAGACGGTCGAGCCCTCGAGCGCGATCCGGGTCGCGCAGTGCAGGCGCGCGGCGCCGTTGCCCAGCTCGACGAGCAGCAGGGCGACCTGGGGGAAGCGGTCGGCGGGCGGGCGATAGCGGGCGGTGAAGTGGCCGGGCGCGAGCGGCCGCGGCGGATCGAGCGTCCCCACGGTCGCCAGCGCGCGGAGCGGGACGAACTTCTCGGCGTCGGGCCCGCCGAGGTCGATGGCCACCTCGACCTCCTTGTCGACACCCAGCTTGAGCGACCTGCGCGCCGGGGTCAGGACGATCGTGGCCTGCGGCGAAGCGGCGCTCTCGGGCGCCAGCGGCGGCAGTGGTGCGGGGGCGGGGGACGCCGCGGGCGCGAAGATCGGCGCCGGGGCCGGGGTGGAGGCCGACGTGCGATCGCCGGCCTGGGCGCGCGCGCCGAGCGCCGCCGGGACGAAGCCGAGGGCCAACAGCGCGGCGCTGCGGCGACGGAGCGCGCCCGCGGCGCACCGGCCCTGGCCCGTCGGCGGACGCATCCCAGAGCGCATCTCAGAGTTCTTGCGACACCGGCAGCGTGAGGCGGAAGACGGTGACCGCGGGCTCGTTCCAGCTCCCCGGCTCGTCGAGCAGCGCCAGCTCTCCCCCGGCGCCGCGGGCGATCTCGCGGCTGACCGCCAGCCCGAGCCCGGTCCCCTGCTCTTCCCCCTTGGTGGTGAAGAAGGACTCGAACAGGCGCGGACGAAGAGCCTTGGGGATCCCCGGGCCGTTGTCGGCCACCTCGATCGCGGCGAAGCGGGGGTTTTCGGCCACCACGCGGGCGCGCAACTGGACGATCGGTCCCGGCGTCCCCGACACGGCGTCGAGGGCGTTGCTGAGGAGGTTGATCAGGATCTGCTCGAGCGCGTGCAGGGCCACGGCCACCGGCGGGACATCCGGTGCGATCTGGGTCCGCAGCGTCACGCCGGCCTTGCGGAGCCGGAACTCGAGCAGCGAGGTCACCCGGACCAACACCGCGCCCACCTCCGTGCGGGCTTTCCCGGCGACCTGAACGGGGACGGAGAGCTGGCGGAGGTTCGCGACCAGGCCCGTCAGCCGCTCGGACTGCTCGACGATGTGGCGGGCGAAGTCGAGCACCTCGTCCAGCTCGACCCGGTCCTTCTCCAGCAACAGCTGGGCGAGGCCCTTGATGGCGAACAGCGGCTGGCGCAGCTCGTGGATCTGCTGGGCGGCGAAGCGCCCGAACTCGGCCAGCCGGCCGGCGGCCGCCAGGAGATCGCGCAGCCGCCGGAGCTCGGCGTCGGACGGAGCGTCGGACGGAGCGTCGGACGGAGCGTCGGAGGGGTTCTGGTCGGTCATTTTTTCCACAGGTCCGTCGTCTCCGGCTTCAATGCCGGCGGTGGGGGGCGGCGCACCACGGTGCCCGACGCCTGGCGCGTCCGGCCGCCCAGGTCCTCGGCCTCCACGGCGACCGGGTTCTTGCCGGTCCGCAGCGTCACGGTGGCCGTGAAGTGGCCGTCGGCGCCCACCGGCGTTCGGGTGCCGTTGATGCTCACCACAGACGACGGGGCCGCGCGGCCCGAGATCTCGGTGGTCTCGGCGGCGTGGCGCTGCTCGCCCGCCGGCCAGACCACATCCAGCAGGACCTCCTCCGGGATCCGCTCGGGATCACGCGGCGCCGCCCCCGCTTCGGCCGAGGACTCGGTCCCCTCGGGAACCGTGAGCGCCTTGCCGCCGGCCGTGAACTTGGCCTTGCCGGAGAGCGCCGCCACCGAGACGCGCCCCCGCTCGTCGGAGAGCACGACGAAGTGGGCCGGGCCCTCGTTGGCCGTCTTGGTGTCTCGGGAGGTGATCTCCAGCCCCTCGGTGCCGCTCACGTGGGCGACCACCTTGCCGCGGCGCAGATCGACGGTGGCGCCGCTGGCCAGTCGATCGAGGCCGATCTCGACCCGTTCGCGCAGCTCGATCTCCGTTCCGGCGGACAGACGCAGCACCGCGCGCGCGCCGGGCGCCGTCCGCACGACGTCGTTGCGGGTCAGCGTGTCGCCGTCCTTGATGGCGATCCACTGTCCGGCGCGCTGCACCTCCACGGTGCCGTTGGCCGACGCGACCTGGAACGTGGCCTCCTCGCGTTCGCGCGCGCGGACGGCCGGCGCCGGCGCCAGCGCCATTCCGGACGACAGTTGCACCGCGGTCGGCCGCGCGGCCAGAAAGCGCCGGGAGACGACGGCCGCCGCGGCGACCGCGCCGAGCGCGATCACCACCAGCGCGATGTTGCCGAGCTTCCGGCTGGGTGGGGCGGTGCTCATGGCCGGTGGGCCCGCCCCTCGTCGGCGGGGAAGGTGAGGGTGAAGGTGGTACCGCCGCCGACGCTGCTGTCGACGGTGACGGCGCCGCCGTGGTCCTCGACGGTCCGGTGAACGAACGAGAGGCCGAGGCCGGTGCCCGAGCGGTCCCCCTTGGTGGTGAAGAAAGGATCGAAGATGCGCGGCAGGTGCTCGGGGGCGATGCCGGTGCCGGTGTCGCCGATGCGGACGCGCACGACCTTCTCCTCGATGAGGCTGGTCTCGAGCGTCAGCGTGCCGCCTTTCTTCATGGCGCTGCGCGCGTTCTGGATGATCTGGATGAACGACTCTTGAAGCTGGGTGGCGCTGCCGCGCACCGAGGGGGTGGTGGCGTAGTTTCGCACCACCTCGATCCCCGCCGTGGCCAGATCGCTCGGGCCGCACAGCTCGACCGCGTCGTCCAGCGTGCGCGCCAGATCGACGGGCGTGGTGTCGTGCCCGCTCTGGCGCTGCGCGAGGCGCAACATGTTCTGGACGATCTTCCGGATCCGCAGCGCCTCGCTCTCCAGGTCCTGCAGGAGCGGCCGGGCGGGGTGCGCGGCCGGCAGATCGGCGATGAGCAACTGGACGATCCCCAGCGCGCCCGTGAGCGGGTTGTTGATCTCGTGCGCCACGCCCGCGCCGAGCTCGCCCAGCGCCGACAGCGAGCGCGAACGAAACAGGAGATCCTGGGCCTGGCGCAGCTCGGTGGTCTTGTCCTCGACGCGCTTCTCCAGCGTCTGATTCCAGGCCTTGATCTCGTCGGTCTGCTGCGTGATCTTCTCCCGCGCCTGCTCGAGGCCCACGGCCATGTGGTTGAAGGCCGCGCCGAGCTCGCCGAGCTCGTCGCGGGAGGCCGGCTCGATCCGCGCGTCGAGCTTCCCGACCGCGATCTGGCGTGAGCCCGCCACCAGCGCCGACACGCGATCGCTGAGGCGCTGGGCGAAGATCCGCGCCACGATGAAGCCGACCAGCGCCGAGACGGCGATCCAGATGAGCGTGGCCAGCGTGATCTTGTTGACCGGCAACATCGCGGCCGCGACCGTCTTGTCGACCAGCGCCCCCATCCCCCAGGTGGCGACGGGAGCGAAGGCGCCGATGAGGCGCCGGCCGTCACGCGTGTACTCGGCCACCAGCGGACCCGTTGGCGCCTCTCCCTCGCGCGCTCCCGGCAGGCGGATCGTCTCCAGGCTGCCGACCCCCCCGCGCGAAGCGGCGGCGATGAGGCGCGCCCGCCCGTCGGTGAGGGCCACGTCGGTGTCGGCGCTGGCCAGCCCGGCCACGTAGTTGGCGAGGCGCTTCAGCGACACCTCGGCCGCCAGGATGCGTCGGCCGCCGCCCAGCTTGGGATCGAACGCCACCGCCAGCACCACGTGCGGCAGCCGCATCGGCCCGCCGAGAAAGATCGGCCCCATCCCCTGGCCGTTGGAGAGCGCGGCGCCGAGCGGCGCCATCAGCTGGACCCCTTCGACGTCGGTCGGCCGCATCGGCTCGTGCCCGCTGAAGGCGTCGTAGCGGCTGGGGTTCTCCATGTAGGCCGCCTGGCCGATCTGCGTGCCGTGCTCGTCGAACATGGCCGCCGCGCAGAAGTCGTCGCTCTGGTGATAGACCAGCTCCAGGAACTTGAGCAGCGCCTGCGGCGACGGGCCCTCGTTGGCGCCCGTGCCGGACCGGGTGAGGTCGAAGATCTTGGCGTCGACGCGCAGGATGGAGAGCAGGTTGTCGATGTGGCTCTCGGTGTAGCCGGCCACCTGTTTGGCCACGGTCAGCTCGTTTTCCTCGATCGCGCCGCGCAGGGCGCCCTGGCCGATGTAGAGCGACGAGTAGCCGGCAATGGCCAGCGGCAGCGCCGAGACGCCGATCGCCAGCAGCGTCAGCTTGGGGAGCAGCTTCATGGGCCGCCGCCCCCCGGACAACCACCGTCGTCAAATACGCTCGCCGTATCGGGGGTGGCGGCGTCAGTGGTAACGGTGCCGGCCGAGCCGTCCGGCGGCGCGAGGTAGACGAACGGCACGCCGGCCCCCGGCTGCTCGCCGGCGACGGGGTCGTAGGCCGTGATGAGCTCGGTGTCCATCCCCGGTGGAACATAGCCTTCGATGCGGTTCGAGTTGACCAGGACCGGGCAGAGCAACGGGTTGCCGCCGACGGTGATCCCGGTCGAGTAGGTGAAGTTGTCGCCCACGACCGCCACCAGGCGCAAGCCCGAGGCGGGCGCGGAGGCGGGGCTCACCTCGCGGGCCACCGGCGGGGCGAGGTAGGTGAAGGGGCCGGTCAGCGCGGCGGTCGCTCCGCCGGTCGTGACCGTCACGGTGGCGGCACCGGGCGGGTGGGGCGGCGCCAGCACCGTGATGGCCGTCGGCGTCGCGTCGTAGACCGTGGCCGCCTCGCCGTCGAAGGCGACCGTGGTCATCTGGGGAACGAGGTACGTGCCGGAGATCGTCACCAGCGTGCCTCCCAGCGTCGAGCCGGCGCCGGGGGAGATGCCGATGGGAATCGGCGCCGGCACCAGCTGGACCGCGACCTGCGCCGCCTGGGTGAGACCTCCGCTGCCCGAGGCCTGGGCGGCGATGACCAGCTTATCCGTGTCGTCCGCCGGAGTCGGCACCGTCACCGTGACGGCGCAGGAGGCCTGGGCCGCGCCGGGAACGAGCGGGCAGTCGTAGGGCGGCAGGCCGCCGGCGTCGGTCGCGAAGCTCACCCGCAGACCGTCGAGCCGTCCGTAGCCGTCGTCGGCGGTCACCACCACGCCGAGGGCGGCCCCGGCGCCCACCACGGCACCGTCCAGGGGGCTGGTGAACGCCACCGCGGGCGGGGTGGTATCGACGCCCAGCGAGGTGAAGGCGGCGGGCAGCAGACTCTGCTGCCCGCGCGGATCGGAGACGACCAGATCGTACCGCCCCGCCGGGATGTCGGCGGGGATGGTCCCGCCCAGCACCCCGATGCTCTCCCAGGCCAACGCCTCGAGGGGGAACGTGGCGCGCGGGCCGCCCGCCGAGGCGCCGGCGGTCGCGGTCAGGTCTGCCGTGTATCCACCGACGTTGAGGTGCGTGCTGCCGGGGCCGGTGTCGAAATGATAGGTGGGACGGAATCCCGTGCCCGCGATGGTGGCCGCCAGGGGGACGTCGTTGTAGCCGACCGCAGGCGAGAGCTGCCGGACGACGACCGGCGTCTCGGCGCCCACGCCGCAGCCGGCGGCGGCGCCGAGCAACATCGCAGCCGTTGCCGACCGTGCCGGAGGCATCCGCGGCATTCTAACATCGCGCCGATTCAGTCGAAGAAGGCTTCCGTGCGGATCTGCGCCTTGCGGTTCACGCCCCGCGCGATGAGCTCGCGCTTGACCTCGGTGATCATGGCGCCGTTCCCCACCAGGTAGAACGTCGGCGACACCAGCTCGGGCAGAATGTCGAGCAGGGCCTGGGTGATCCGCCCGCGTTCTCCCGTCCAGCTGTCACCCGGGGCGGTCAGGTAGACGCGCAGATCGGCCGCCGCCCGCGCCGCCAGCCCGTCGATCTCGGCCCGGGCGAAGAGGTCCGCCTCCTGCCGCGCCCCCCAAAGGACGATGCACCGGCGCGCCTCCGCGGCGTCAGCGCGCCGGCGGGCGAGCTCGCCCAGCATCGGCATCACCGCCGCGATACCGGTGCCGGTGGCGCCGAACACGATGTCGCCCGGGTGCGCGGCGTCGAGCACGAAGAAGCCGTGCGGGCCGGTCATGTGCACAACCGTCCCGAGCTCGAGCGACATGAGGAACTCGGAGGCCTTCCCTTCGGGGATGACCCGGATGATGAAGCGCAGGACCTCGCCGGCGTCGCTCTGCGAGGCGATCGAGTAGCTGCGGCGGGGGTGGGGCTCGGCGTCGGGCGCGGGCGGCCCGATGGAGATCGAGACGAACTGGCCCGCCTTGAACTCGAGCCGGGGCGGCGCGCGCAGCGCGAAGGAGAGCTCCGCGATGTTGTCGGCGATCGTCTCGCGGGCGACGAGCTCGGCGGTGAAGGCGGCTGGCACGCCACGATCATAAACGAGTCGTGCTAGCTTCGCCGAATGCCGAATTGGGCGCGCGAGAAATTGACCCTGCTGGGCGTCGCTGCCGCGGTCGTCGTCCTGGGCGTCGCGGCGTGCAGCAAGCACGATGACGCCGGCAAGCCGTCGGCGATCCCGCCGCTCGACCCCGGGGCTTCGCCGTCGCTCCCACCGGCGGCGCCGCCCACGCCCCCGCCCGCGGCCGAGCCGACCCCGCCACCGGCTGCGGCCGCCGACTCGGGCGGCTCAATCACTGGCTCGATCGTGCTTTCGTCGGCGGTCGCCAAGGTGCGGCCCAAAGCGGGGACGCTCTACCTCGTGGCGCGCCGGCCGTCCGACAACCCCACCGCCCGCGGGACGTTGATCGCCGTCAAGAAGCTGCCGGCGACGACCTTCCCGCTGCCGTTCTCGCTCACCGCGGGCGACATGCCGTTTCAGAACGGGCCGTTCGAGGGCGAGCTGGTGCTGACGGCGCGGATCGATCAGGACGGCGATCCCCTGACCTACGAGAAGGGCGACGTGTTCGGGAAGCTCGCCACGGTGAAGGTCGGCTCCCACAACGTCAAGCTGGCGCTCGACCAGGTCCAGAAGGAGACCGAGTCGCTGGCGGGCGGCGCGCCGATCATGGGCGGCATGCGCCCCCCCACGCAAGACCAGCCGGGGGCGGGGGAGCTGCCGCCGGGCCACCCGCCGATGGGGCAGGGCGACCTGCCGGCGGGCCATCCGTAGCCCGCACTTGTGGTAGTTTGCGCGGCAGCATGGACTACAAAAAGCTGCGCGACATGGTCAGCCACCGCACCACCTTCGAGTACGACTCGGGCTCGAAGGTCGTGGGAACGATCGCCGCCTGCATGCCGGCCAACGGGCCGGTGCAGATGCTGGTGCTCTCGAAGGTGCAGGTGCTCGACGCCGGCCAGAACGTGATCGCGAAGTACGACGAGCTGCCGATGGTCCCCAACAACCTGATCGGCTTCCAGATCACCGAGGGGCCATTGTGAAGCGAGCGGCGACGACGGTCGCCGTTGTTTGTGCATCGCTGGCTGCCGGCTGCGCCGGGCCGGCCTATACCATCGTCGATGACCCGTTCGACATCGCCGAGACGACCGGCGCTCCGGAGGTGAGCGCGGTCGTCGACGCGGGCGGCGGCGACGTGACCCTGTCGGGGCCGCTCGACATGGAGCCCTCCGACGGCGTGGCCGTCATCGGCGAGACGCTCTGGATCCGGGGGAGCTCGTTCGGCCGCCAGCCGACGGTGCTCGTCGGCGGCCGCCCTGCCGCGGTCCTGGGCCGCACGCGCGACGGGGGCCTGGTGGTGCGGGTCCCTCCGGGGACGCCGACGGGGTCGCAGGCGGTGACCGTCAGCAACGAGGTCGGCCGCAGCGAGCGCCCCGTTCATGTGCGCCGCTACGCGGCCGTGCTGGCGGCCGGCAGCGGCCAGATCGGGTGGGCCGAGGTGGGCGCCGACGGCCCCATCGCCGTGGGGACCACGCCGGTGCCGGGCGCCCGGCGGATGGAGCTGTCGAGCGACGGGCGCGCCGCGTACGTGACCGAGGCGACGGGCGGGACGCTCGATGTCATCGATCTGCCGGCGCCGGGCGCGCCGAAGGTGATCTACCGCCTGCAGCTGGGGAACGACGGCGGCCCCGTGCTGGCGCTGGCCGCGGCGGTGCACGCGCCCGTGCTGGCGGTCGTACGCGCGAACGACGTCGTGCTGGTGGACACGAGCTCCCCGCTGCACCCGGCCCGCTCGGAGCCGAGGGTGTTCCCGCAGGCGATTCGCGACGCCAAGATCGCGGCCGCCGATCTCTCACCCGACGGCAAGATGCTGGCGATCGCCACCGAGGCGGACAACCAGGTGGTGGTGCTCGATCTCGGTCCGGCCGGCCACACGCCGATCGCCAGCATGCTCCCGCTCGCCCCCGGGGTCCGGGAGAGCATCCTCAGCGATCTGGCGTTCGCGCCCGCCGGAGACACGCTCTGGGTGCTGGCGGGCGACACGCCGCGCAGCGCCTCGGTCGGCCCGCAGCCGACGGAGCTGCGGGCGATCCGGCTGGCGAGCGATCCGCGGACGCTGG
>DASYEX010000336.1:0-6206 GCA_036498765.1 Polyangia bacterium | reverse complement strand
CGTCGCCGACTTCCAGGGTCTGGTCACCGCTCTGCGCGCCGCGGCCCCCGCAGGCTTCCTCATCACCGCCCCGGTGGGGGCCGTCAACAACAACGCCGGCATCGACGTTCCGACGGGCGCGATGTGGGCGGCCGTTGCCGGCTCGGTCGATCAGATCAACGTCATGACCTACACCGGCTCGGGCAACTATCCCGGCTGGGTGGTCTGGTACCTCGATCCGCTCATGGGCGCGGGGTCCGACCACCCGTTCGACGTCGCCTCGTCGCTCGCCGCCTGGGCGGCGCTGGGGATCCCCAAGTCCAAGCTGGGCGTCGGTATCGGGTTCTACGGCCGCGCCGTCGGCGCGCCGGTGACGGCGGCGCTACAGAGTTACGGCAGCGCCGCCGTCTACGAGGACGACACCGAGCTGTCGTACGGGAACATCCAACGCTACTTCGTGGGGAAGGGGGGCGCCGTCTCGCAGTGGGACGCGACCGCCCAGACCAGCTGGCTCTCCTGGCCGAGCGAGTTCCACCCGGCCTGGACCGAGCAGTTCCCGGGCGATCAGGGCCCGCCCACCCAGTTCCTCACCTACGAGGACACGGCGACCGTGACGGCCAAGGGGAGCTGGGTGAAGGCGAACGGCTACGGCGGCGCGATCATCTGGACGATCAACGAAGGGCTCCAGTTCCCCTACGGCGCCGACGGCTACGCCAACCCGCTGCTCGACGCCACCGCGGCGGCGTTCCGCTAAATTCGGGACCCTAAGAGGGTCCCGCGCCCCCCGCGGCGAGCTCGCGCCGGCCGAGCCGTCGCTCGCTCACGCGATCGCCGTTACAAGCGGCTCGCGTAGGCCGTCTGCATCGGCGGGTAGAGCGCCAGGTCGGCCAGCCCGGTGTAGTTGTTCCCCGACCGCGACCAGAGCGCGTGGGTCGTCACCGACGAAGGGTCGGACGGCTGCTTGGCGTTCCAGCTCCCTTGCGAGGTCGGCTCCCAGTCGAACGTCCCGAGCCCCTGGTTGTTCGGCAGCCCGAACACGACGTCGTTGATCTCGCGCTCCATCGGGCCGTACTCGGCCGCGAAGAAGCGGATGTTCGGGTAGGCGGTCGCGAGCTGCGAAAACGTCGACTGCCACATGCTCTTGGTGTTCGCGGTGCTGGAGGTGTCGCCCTGGTACTGCTGGTAGCACGACTCGCCGAACGTGTCGGGCGTGGCGCCTTGCTTGATGGCGTTGTCCAGCCAGTTCTTGGTCGTCGAGTAGGCGTTGCCGCGATCGATGTGGAACGAGATCAGGATGCTCGAATCGACCGCCTTGACGCCGGCGATCCCGGCCTTGAGCAGCATGCCCAGGTTGGGCCAGCCGGCCGTCGTGGCCGCACCGGTGACCTTGGGGGTCATGCCGCTCTGGGGCTGCCCGCCCGAGTCGCAGATGTGCAGGTCCATCCCCGGCGTCGTCTCGTTGCCGATCTGGACCATGTCGGGGCGCGCGCCGCCGGCGACGAGCGCGCTGATCGAGCTCTGCACGTAGCTTTGCAGCGCGCCCGCCAGGTCGGTGATGTTGGTGTAGCCCTGCCAGGCGACCGGCATGCACTGCTTGCCCGGATCGGCCCAGTTGTCGCTCATGTGGAAGTCGATCAGCAGGCCCATGCCGGCGGCCTTCACCAGCTTGCCGAACGCGACCGTGTGGGTGATGTCGTCGTAGCCGTTCGTCCTGTCGTAGCCGTCGGAGGCCTTGGGGTCGACGAAGGTTCGCAGGCGGACGAAGTTCATCCCGTTCGCCTTCATCGCCGTCAGCAGATTGTTGATGGCGGCGGTGCCCGCCGGCTCCTGGTCGGTCACGTCGGCGCCGAAGAAGTAGCTGGGGAGCTTGTTCGTGCTGCCGCCGGTTCCCGTCGCGCCGCCGGTGGCCGGGCTGCCGGCCGCACCGCCGGTGCCGGTCGTTCCACCCTTGGCGCCGCCGGTTCCGGTCGCGCCCGCGGCACCGCCGCTGCCGGTCGTGCCGCCTTTGGCACCGCCGGTGCCCGTCGCGCCTGACGATCCGCCTTGGCCGCCGGAGCCGGACGTTCCACCTTTGGCGCCGCCCGATCCGGTCGTACCGCCGGTGGCCGTGGCGCCGCCCGAGCCGACGCCGCCCGATCCCGATGTGCCGCCGGAGGCACCGCCGCTGCCCGGGGTGCCGCCGCTGGCGGTGGCGCCGCCGCTGCCGGTCGCGGTCCCGCCCGATCCCGAGCCGCCGCTCCCGTTGCCGCCGCTGCCGTTGCCGCCGGAGCCGGTGTCCCCGCCGGTCGCGGAGGCACCGCCCTCACCGGTGTCGGAGGTGCCGGAGCTCGGAGCGCAGCCCCAGAGGGTGGCCGTGGCGCAGATGAGGGCGAAGTGAAGGCGATAAGCGGGTTTCGACATTGGGTCTCCCCGGAAGAAAGGGGGCGGGAAAATGAATTGGTTACCGCTACTCGTTGCGCGAGGCCCGCCTGATCAATCACGCTCGGTCACGGACGAGCTCGCTTTTTGGCGCACCACGTTGAGTCGGGCGGGAGACTAGCGGACCGCGTGCGTCTCGTAGATCTCGGCGTTCCCCGAGCGCGTCGACGACAGCATCATGTAGCTGAGATCGGGCGACAGGCTGGAATCGGAATCGTAAGCGGCGGAGTCGACGTCGGTGAGCAGCACCGGCGTCTCGAATGGCTGCGAGATCGACTGCCGCGTCGACCAATAGATGTCGCCGGCGCCCGACTTCATCGAGGTGAAGAAGAGCACCAGCCCGCCCTGGGCCACGAAGGGGTCGTACTCGTCGCTGCTGCTGTTGACGCCGGGGACCGGCTGCGGCGCGCCCCACGGGCTGGCGGTGTTGGGACGCGCGCTCCAGTAGAGGTCGTAGTTGGCGCCGCCAGCGCTGCCGGCGAGATCGGCGCGGTCGGAGCTGAAGAAGAGCATCGTCTCGGTGGCGTCGACGACGGGGGCGAAGTCGGCGGCGCCGCCGCCCAGCTCGGCGACGGGCGCGGGCGCGCTCCAGGCGTCGGCGCGCGCGCCGCGGGTGGCCTGCCAGAGCTGGGCGAACCCCTTGGCCCGATCGGTGGCGAACCAGAGGGTGAGCCCGTCGAGCGAGACGCCGGGGCACCAGTCGTCGTTGCTCGAGGAGAGCTCGGCCACCATGGTGGGTGTCCCCCAGGGATCGTCGGCGGAGGCGCGGCGCGAGGTCCAGATGTCCTTGGTCCCGGCGCGCGTCGACATGAAGTAGAGCTCCAGCAGATCGCCGGTGAAGGTCGGGTCTTCGTCGATCGAGGCGGTGTCCGACAGCGCCGCGACCAGCGTCGGCGTCTCGAAGCGGGGCGGGGTGCTGAGCGCCACGCCGCGATCGGGCGCTCCGCCGTCGAGCAGCGTGCCGAGCAGCTCGTCGTGCCGGCTGCAGCCAGCGGCCGCCGGCAGCGTCAAACCCGCGCAAAGCAAGGCGCGCGCCATGAGCGCGGTGCCCGCTCGCTTGACCGGCGCGATCAACTTCGCCATCGTTGAGCGCGAAGTGTCGCGGTTCTCGAAGCAAATGACCAGTGAGGACGCGCAAACGGGCGACGCGCGTCTGCCGTCGCTGGGCCCGCCGGACGACCTTCTGGCCGTGGCGCGCGCGGCGGCACGCGGCGACGGCGACGCTGCCGCCACGCTGGTCGCCGAGGTCGGTGGCGGGATGTTGCGGGTCGTGCGCAAGGTGATGGGGCACAAGCACCCCGACGTCGACGACGTCGCCCAGGACGCGGTGCTGGCGCTGCTCGGATCGCTGGAGTCGTTTCGCGGCGCTTCGACCGTCGAGCACTTCGCGCGGCGGGTGGCGCTCTTGACCGCGCTGCGCGCGCGGCGCCGGGCCAAGGTCCGGGCGCGCGCCGCGGAGGCCGAAGGCGGGGCCAGCGCGGTCGACGAGCTGCCGGGCGACGAGCTGTCGCCGCTGGCGACGGCGGTGGCCAACCGCCGGCGCGCGCTGGTTCGCCGGCTGCTCGACGAGCTTCCCGAGGTGATCGCCGAGGCCCTGGCGTTGCACTTCATCCTCGACCACACCGTCGGGGAGATCGCCGAGGCGTCGGCCGTCCCCGCCAACACCGTCTGGAGCCGCCTCCGCCTGGGCAAGCAGGCGGTGCGGCGCAAGCTGGAGGCGGACGCGCGCCTGGCCGAGATGCTGCGGGGGACCGCTCGATGAACGGCGCGGGCGACTGCCGGAGCGAGCTGGTCGTGCAGGCGCGACGCGGGCAGCTCTCGGAGCAGGGCCGGCTGGCGCTGGACGCCCACCTGGCGGCTTGCTCCGCCTGCCGCCTCGCGCGCGAGGTGAGCGCGGACTTCGACGACGCCGACGCGGTCGATCTTCACGACGGCGCCCGAATTCGTTCGCTGGGCGATCTCGCGCGGCGCAAGACCTGGGGACAGGCGCGGGCGCCGGCCCGGTTGCGGGCCGTGGCGGTCGCGGCGGCGGTGGTGATCTTCTGCGGTTCGGCGAGCGCGGCAGTCTGGTGGTGGCGCCGCCCCGTGCCAGCGGCCCGCCGCGCGGCGACGCCGCTCGAGCTGCCGCCGCGCGCGCGGGTGCAGGTCCGGAGCGCCTCGCCGGCGGCCCTGGCGCCGCCGCTGCCGGTCGTGCCCGCGCCGACGACGCTGGCCCGCGCGCGTGTTTCGCATCCTGCGACGAAGACGCTGGCGCTGGTCCATACCGGCGACGGGGAGACGGCCGGGGCGCTGCTGCGAGCGGCGACCGAGGCGCGGCAACAGGGGGAGCGGTCGCGTGCGGCCGAGCTCTACCGCCGGCTGCAGCGCGAGTTCCCGGCTTCGCGGGAGGCGGTGCTGTCGGCGGTCTCGCTCGGTGGGCTCTTGCTCGACGACGGCCTGCCGCGGGCAGCGCTCGGGCAGTTCGACGGCTACCTCGCCGGCGCGCGCGGCGGCGCGCTGATTCCCGAAGCCCTCTACGGGCGGGCGCGCGCGCTGGCCCGGCTGGGCGATCGCGCCGAGGAACGCAAGACCTGGACCCGGCTCTGCACTGACTTCCCCGACAGCGCGTACGCTCCGCTCGGACGCCGCCGGCTCGCCGAGATCGAGTGAGCGCGCGGCGCCGGGACGGAGGTCGGGCGCGCGCCGCCGGCGCCGTCGTCTGCGTCGTCGCCGCGACGCTGGCCCGAGCGACCACGGCCGAGCCCATCGAAGCGCGCCCCTCGCCGCCTGCCGCGCCCCCCGCGATCGAGATCGCCGTGGTCGGGCGGGCCGATGCCTACGAGCGCCTGCGCGCCCTCCTCGACCGCCGCCTCTCGGCGCTGGGGACCACCGTCTGGACGCGGGCCGAGCGGGTCGACGCCGGCGACGTCCTCACCGCCTCGCCGGGGCATGCGCTCCGCTGCTGGATCGATCTTGGCGATCGGCGGCGCGCCCGGCTCACCTTCGCGGCCGGATCTGGCGAACGGTTCCTGGTGCGCGACTTCGAGCTCTCCGGCGATCTCGACGAGATCGATCGCGCCGCGCTGGCCGAGGTGATCGAGCTGTCGATCGGCGCGCTCCTGGAGAACGACCGCGCCGGCCTCTCGCGCCGGGAGACGCAGGCGCTGCTCGCGCGCCGCGGGCTCGGTCCCGCGCCGCCGCCCGGTCCCGTTGCGCCGGGCACACCGTCGCTGCTGCCGGGCACGCCGTCTCCGCTGGCCGACGCCCCCGCGCTGGTCTGGCAAGGACAACGGCTCGAGCTCGGGGTGCTCTACGGGGCGCGCGGGGTCGCGGCCGGTCTGCCGATCGAACACGGCCTCGGGTTCTCGCTGGGGCTCTCCGACGAGATCGAGCGCCGCGCGCACTGGCCGCGGCTGTTCGACGGCGGGTGGGCCTCCGCGCAGGTCTTCTGGCCCGAGACCGTGACCAGCGCCGCCGCGGGCGTGCGGCTGGAGACAATCGCCGTGCGGTTCGGGCTCGAGCTCGGCTTCGATCGGCTTCGCCTGCGCCTCGGTGCCGGTTGGGACTTCGTCCACCTGTCGCCCGAAACGACGGCTGCACCGCTGGCGCCGGCCGGCGCGCGCTGGACCGCTCCCTTCGTCTACCAGGCGGCGCTTCGCGCGGCCGTCGTTCACATCCGATCGTGTCACCTGTGGGCCAGCTTGTTCGCTGACATCTTTCCAACCGCGGTCGACTACGGCGTCGCCGACGCGGCGGGGAATTTCCAACCCGTCTTCTCGCCTTGGCGCGTTCGGCCGGGGCTGGCGCTGGAGGCGCTCTTTCCCTGACTG
>DASYEX010000335.1:0-18148 GCA_036498765.1 Polyangia bacterium | reverse complement strand
GCGCTGCCGTTCGCGCCGACGGCGGCGCAGGAGCGGGCCATGGCCGAGATCGCGCGCGACATGGCGGCGCCGCGGCCCATGCAGCGGCTGCTGTGCGGCGACGTCGGCAGCGGCAAGACCGCGGTGGCGTTCGGCGCCGCGGCGTTGGTCGCGGCCGCGGGCGCCGCCAGCTTGATGATGGTCCCGACCGAGGTGCTCGCCGAGCAACAGAGCCGCGCGCTGGCGCCGCTGGCGGCGCGGCTGGGGCTGCGCCTGGCGTCGCTGACCGGCGCGACGCCGACCGCCGCGCGCGCGGTGATCGTCGAGGACTGCCGCCGGGGGAGGGTACTCTTGATCGGCACGCAGGCGCTGCTGGGCGTGGCCGCGGAGCTCTCGCGCCTCGGTCTGGTGATCGTCGACGAGCAGCATCGGTTCGGCGTGGCCCAGCGGGGCGCGCTCGCGCTCTCCGGCGCCGCGGGGGCCGCGCCGCATCTGTTGTCGATGTCGGCGACGCCGATCCCGCGCAGCCTGGCGCTGGCGCTGCACGGCGATCTCGACGCCTCGTTCCTGACCGGGCGTCCCGGCGGGCAGCCGCCCGCGCCGGCCATCGTCTGCGCCGACCCCTCGGCCCGCACCGCGGCCTACGCGCGGCTTCGCGACGCCCTGGCCGCCGGCGGGCAGGGGTTCGTCGTCTGTCCGGTCCGTGAGGCGGCGCGCCGCCCGGGCGCGGTGACGGCCATCGCCCAGCAGGCGCGGCTCGCCCGCGCGCTCGCCCCGGCGCGGGTGGGGCTTCTGCACGGCGCCCTCGGTCCGGACGCGAAGGAAGAGGCGCTGCGCGACTTCGCCGAAGGGCGGACTGACGTGCTGGTGGCGACCACCGTGGTGGAGCTGGGGATCGACGTGCCGAACGCGACGGTCATGATCGTCGAGGAGGCCGAGCGGCTGGGCCTGGCCCAGCTGCACCAGCTGCGCGGGCGGGTGGGACGCGGCGCGCGCCCCGGGATCTGCTTCTTGCTCGCCTCCGACGGTCTGCCCGGCGAGTCGCCCGCGCGGCGTCGGCTCGAGCTCGTCGCCGCGCTCGATGACGGCTATCGCCTCGCCGAGGCCGACCTCGGCGCGCGCGGGTTCGGTGAGCTGTGGGGGACGGCGCAGACCGGTGACGGCGAGGGCGAGGGCAACCCGGGGCTCGGCCCCGCCGCGCTGGCCGAGCTCGCCGAGCTGACCGCGCTGGCGCGCCGCGAGGCGGAGGCGCTGCTGGCCGGCGATCCGCGGCTCGCGGACCCCGCGCACGCGCCCCTCGGGCGGGCCGCCCGCGCCCGCAGCGCGACGTTGTTCGGCGGCGAGGCGGGATGAAACCTTCCGCGGACACCCGCGAAGCACCCGCAGGCGCCGGGGCCCTCGCCTGGATCGAGGCGGGCATTCTCGCCGGCGCGCTGGCCGGCGCGCTCGACGCCGGGTCGTCCATCGCCGGCGGCATCGGCGGGCTCTCCGCGGGAAAAGCGGTCCGGTTGATCGCGCTCGCGGCGACCCTGGTGGCGGCGGCCGGCGGTCTCCTGGGCTTGCTGGCGGCGCTGGGCGGCTGGGTCGCCCGGCGCACCGCTGCCCCCGAGCGGACGGCCGGCGTGCTGGCCGCGCTGGCGGCGGCGCCGCTGGTCGTCTACGACGCCTTCGCCCTGTTCTCGGGGCACCGCGCGGCCTCGGTGCCCGGGCATCAGGCGATCTCGCTTGCGCTCGCGCTCGCCGCGCTCGCGGTGGTCGGATGGGGCGCCGAGCGGTACGGGCGACGCCTCCGCATCGGCGAGACGACAGCGAGGACCACCGCGCCGGTACTCGTGCTGCTGGCGGTCGGGATCGGCTGCCAGCTGGCGAACCGGGCGGTGCTCCCCCGGCTCTACCCGTGGTTCCACCTGACGCTGGCGGCGGCGACGCTGGCGGCGTTTACGCTGGCGGTGCGCCTGCGCGCGCGGGGCAGGCACCGCGCGCGCGCCGGTCTGCTGGCGGTGGCCGCCGTGGCCGGGAGCGTGGCCTCGCTGGTCGCGCTGGGCGGAAGCCAGGGGCTCCGCTACGCCGCCTACGAGCGGACGGCGCTGACCTCTTTCGCGCTGCGCGCGTTGCCGACGTTCGGCGCGGCGCGCGGCCCGGCGGCCGAGGGCGAGCGCGTGGGCGGGGTGTTGCTGCCGCCGCTCCCGGCCGGCCCGCGCCGCCCCGAAGCCGACGTCCTGCTCATCACCATCGACGCGCTCCGGGCCGATCACGTCGGCGCGTACGGCTACACGCGCAAGACCACGCCCAACATCGACCGGCTGGCCGCCGAGGGGACGCGGTTCGCGCGCGCCTATTCGCAGGCGCCCCACACGTCGTTCTCCGTCTCGTCGCTGATGACGTCCAAGTACTTCCCGACGATGGCGCGGCTCGCGCCCGGGGAACGGCACGACACCCTGGCCGCCGTGCTGCGCAACTATGGCTGGAAGACCGCGGCCTTTTACCCGCCCGCAGTCTTCTACATCGACTCCGACAAGCTCAAGACGTTCGCCGAGACCAACTTCGACTTCGAGTACGTGAAGTTCGAGTTCATCGATGCCCAGCGCCGGGTCGACCAGTTGCTCACCTATTACGACACCGTCAAGCCCAAGCGATCGTTCGTCTGGATCCATTTCTTCGAGCCGCACGAGCCCTACGTCGCGCACCCGGGGTTCGAGTTCGGCCCCGGTGACGTCGACCGCTACGACAGCGAGATCGCCTACACCGACGCCGCGGTGGGGCGCCTGGTCGGCGCGGTGCGCGCCAAGCGCCCCGGCACGATCGTCATCGTGGCCGCGGACCACGGCGAGGAGTTCGAAGAGCACGGCGGCCGGTATCACGGCTCATCCTTGTACGAAGAACAGCTGCGGATTCCGCTCATCTTCTCGATCCCGGGCGTGGCGCCCCACGTCGTCGAAGGGCAGGCGGAGCTGTTCGACGTCACCCCGACGGTGCTCGCGCTGCTCGACATCTCCGTGCCGGTGCGGATGCGGGGGACCGACCTCGGCCCCTGGCTGGCCACGCCGCCCGCGCCCGCCGACCGGTTGCCGCCCGCCTTCGCCGAGCTGGAGGACAAGCGGATGGTCTCACTCGGCGGCGAGAAGCTGATCTGCGACATGCGGCTCGGCCTCTGCGGCTACTACGATCTCACGGTCGATCCGCACGAGCGGCGAAACCTCGCCGAGGAACGCCCGGCGCGCGTGAGCGCCCTGCGAGGCCTGCTCGACAACTGGCTGGACGCGCACCTGGCCTTCGAGCCGGCGTCGGCTGCGGGCACGGCGGGGTCCGGCGGGCCGGTGCCGAAGGCGATCGAGCGCGGGCGGCTCGGCGATCTCGGCGCCGCTCCGGAGCTCGGGGCCCTGCTCGCCGGCCAGGGTCCGCTTGGCGAGCGGCGTGAGGCGGCCGTCTTGCTGGTCGGCCTGCCGCCGCAGCCCGCCACCGCCGCCGCGCTGGCGCGCGCGGCGAACGATCCGGACGCGACGCTCGCCGCCTGGGCCGCGGTCGGATCGCTGCGCCTCGGCGACAGCTCGCGCCAGGCGCGCGTCACGGCGCTGGCCGCCGATCCGCAGACCGACCCCGCGCTGCGCGTCCGGGCGGCGCTCGCGCTGGCGGCTGCCGGCGATCTCGGCGGGCTCCCCGTGCTGGCCGAGGCGCTCGCGCGCCACGACGACATCCTGCTCTGCCGCCTCATCGTCGTCACGCTCGGCCAGCTCGGCGACCGGCGCGCCGTCCCCATCCTGCTCCAGCACCTCCCCGAGGTGCAAAATCGCCGGGAGATGGTGGAGGCGCTGGGCCAGCTCGGCGATCCGGCCGCCGTCGGCCCCCTCATCGAGACCCTGGGCCACGACGCTTACGTGCCGGTGCGCGCCGCGGCGGCCCGCGCGCTGGCCAAGGTCGCGTCCCAGGGCGTGAGCGCCGACGAGAGCCGCCGGATCGCTGCAGCGTTGGCCGAGGCCGTGCGCCGGGACACCGAGCCGATGGTGACCGCGGCGGCGCGCGAGGCGGCTTCGGTGCTCGCGGGTCGGAAGCCGTGAGGGGGGCACCTGCTCCGCGGGCCGGCGGCGGGCAGGGCAGGCGCGCTCTCTCGCTGGCGCTGGCCTGGTTTCTCGGCGCGTTCTTCTTCGAACGGTTGAGCACGCTGACCGCCTTCGATCCGGACGGTTTTCACGAAATGGCGCTGTTCCGCGAATGGTTGCGGACCGGGACGCTGCCCCTCCACGACACGTTCGCCTTCACGCCCACCATCTTTCCCGCCGTGAACCACGAATGGGGCGCAGGCGCGCTCCTCTACGGCCTGGCGGAGGGGGTGGGCGCACCTGGGATCATGGTGTGGCGCTGGCTGGTGTCCGTTGCGGTGGCCGTGGTGGCCACCCGGACCGCGCTTCGGCGGGCGCCGCCCGTGGTGGTCGCTTTCTGCGCGCCGATCGCCATCCTGCTCGGTCAGCCCGGCTTCACCACCATCCGCGCCGGCCTCTATACCATGCTGTTCCTCGCGCTGTTGCTGTTGGCGATCGATCGGGACCGTGACGACCCGCGCGCCGGCCGGTTCCTGGCGCTCTACCTGCCGGTCGTCACGCTCTGGATCAACCTGCACGGCGGCTGGATCGTCGGCGTCGGCGCGTTGGCACTGCACGCCTTCGAGCAGGGTCTTCGCCGCCGCCCCATCCGCCACCTCGTCGCGGCGCTGGCCGCGACCCCCTTCCTGATGGTCCTCACGCCCTACGGTCGCGGGTACTACGCCGGGTGGTGGCGCACCATCACCTTTCCCCCGGGCGAGATCAGCGAGTGGGCGCCGCTCTACCACAGCCCGTACGTGATCGGGCTGACGGCGTTCGGGATGGCGTTGCTGTTTCTGCTCTACGCGCTCGCCCGGCGCGGGCCGCGCGCGCTGTCCGGGCTGGCGTTCGTCGTCGTCGCGGCCTGGCAGGCGCTGCGGCACGAGCGACATGTCGCCCTGTTCGCGCTCGCCTGGTTCTGCGCGGCGCCCGGCTATCTCGCCGCCACGCCGATCGGCGAGCTGCTGGAGGCGGCGGTGGCGCGCCGCCGCGTGGCCCGGACGCTGGCCGTCGTTTCGGGCGCGCTGGGGCTGGCGCTCTGCGCCGTCGCGTTGCCGCGCCATCCGCTCCGGCTCCGGCTCCCGGCGCAGGGGAGCGAGCTGGGCGTGGCGGCGGTCGTTTATCCGGCGGGTGCGGTCAGCTATCTCGCCGACCACGGGTTCCGGGGCAAGGTGGTCACCTCGTTCCTCAACGGCGGGTTCGTGATCTGGAAGCTGCACCCCGCGGTGCGCGTCAGCTTCGACGGCCGCTACGCGGTCGCCTACCTGCCCGAGGTGCTCCGCGAGGACCGCACGCTGCACAAGGCGCGGCCCGGGTGGCGTGAGGTGCTCGCCCGCTACGCGCCCGACGCCGTGCTGGCGGCGCGCGACGAGCCGCTCGACGGCGCGCTGCCGGACGACACGGGCCTCCTGCGCGTCTACCGGGACGACGCCTACGACGTCTGGGCGCGCCCGGCGCTGGGGCTGCCCGCCGTCGACCGGACGGGCGCCGCCATCGCTAGCCCCTTTCCGTGACCTGTACGTTGCCGTGCAGCCAGTCGATGTAGGTCCGGCTGCCGTCGTGGACCTTGAAGGCCAGGATCTCGGGGACGTCGTACGGGTGCAGCTCGAGGATCCGATCGCGCAGCCGCTCGAACAGGGCAGGGTGCGTCTTGACGAAGCAGACCACCTCGTCCTCCTCGTGGATCTGCCCTTCGTAGCGGTAGATGGACTTGGCGCCCGGCACCATCGTCACGCAGGCGGCCAGCTCCTCGTCGACCAGGGCCCGGGCGAGGGACTGGGCGTTGTCAACGTCCGGCATCGTGACGTGCACTTCGAGCGCGTCGGCCACATCTCAAGTCTACTACGAGCCGGGCGCTCGCGTTGACTGCGAGGGCCCCGGCAGCGCTTGACGAGGGCGTCCCGGAAGAGGAAATTGTCGCGCCTTGCTCATCGTGCAGAAATACGGCGGGACCTCGGTCGGCAGCATCGAGCGCATCCGCAACGTGGCGCGCCGCGCCCTCGCGGCCCAGCGTCAGGGGCACGACGTGGTGGTCATCGCCTCGGCGATGTCGGGCGAGACGAACCGCCTCCTGGGCCTGGCCAAGCAGCTCAGCGACATCCCCGACGAGCGGGAGCTGGACGTCATCGCCTCGACCGGCGAGCAGGTGAGCGTCGGCCTCCTGGCGCTGGCCATCCACGCCGAGGGCGGCAAGGCGATGTCGCTGCTCGGCCACCAGGTCCGGGTGCTCACCGACAGCGCGTTCGCGCGCGCGCGAATCCAGGAGATTGACGCGCGGGCCATCACCGACGCGCTCAAAGACGGGAAGATCGCGGTGGTGGCCGGCTTCCAGGGCGTCGATCGGGACGGGAACATCACCACGCTGGGACGCGGCGGGTCGGACACCTCGGGCGTCGCGATCGCGGCCGCGCTCAAGGCGGACGCCTGCGAGATCTACACCGACGTCGACGGCGTCTACACCGCCGACCCGAACGTCGTCCCCACGGCGCGGAAGGTGAGCCGCATCAGCTACGAAGAGATGCTCGAGCTCGCCTCGCTGGGCGCCAAGGTTCTGCAGATCCGGTCGGTCGAGTTCGGGATGAAGTTCAGCGTTCCGATCCACGTGCGATCGAGCTTCAACGACAACGAAGGGACATGGGTCGTGCCTGAAGAAAAAACGATGGAGTCGGTGGTGGTCTCGGGCGTCACCGCCACCAAGGACGAAGCCAAGATCACCATGCACGGGATCTCCGACCAGGCCGGGATCCAGGCGATGGTGCTTCGCCCGCTGGCCGCGGCCGGCATCGTCGTCGACGTCATCGTCCAGGCCTACGTCGCCAACGGGCGCACCAACTTCACCTTCACGCTGCCGGCCGTCGATCTGGCTCGCGCCAAGGATCTGCTGGGCAAGCAGTGCAGCCACCTGTGCACGGCCGAAGACATCAAGGCGGAGTCGGGCCTCTCCAAGGTCTCGGTGGTCGGGGTCGGCATGCGCTCTCACGCCGGGGTGGCGCTCAAGATGTTCGAGATCCTAGCCCGGGAGAACATCGCGGTGCAGCTCATCGCGACCTCCGAGATCAAGATCTCCTGCGTGATCGACGCCAAATACGCCGAGCTCGCCGTGCGCGCGCTCCACGACGGCTTCGACCTCGACAAAGCCTGAAAGCCGGGGCCCCAACGGGCTTGCATTTCGCGACGCGCGGGCTCGCGTATCGCGATTGTCTGGCCCGTTAACAAGGCGCGCAGCCGTAAGTGGCTGTAGTTACGCAACTAGTGATGTCTCGAAACAGTTGCGAAATGCAAGGTAGGCAGGATGTCTTCCAGGCGCCCCGCTGGCGTCGCGCAAACCTGGAGGGACATCGTGATCAAAAGGTTCATCGAAGGAATGAAGACCGCCGAGCGGCGGCGCGTGTTTTACGCGCTGCTCGGCGGCAAGGCGCTGGGGCTGACGCTCCTCATGCTCGTCATCTGGGGGGTGCCCCACTACTTCGGGCACAAGGCCTTCGCGGAGGACGCCGCGGCGGCGGCGCCGCCGGCCTACGTGAACCCCATGAACAACATGTGGACGCTGATCACGGCGTTCCTCGTGTTCTTCATGCAGGCCGGCTTCATGTTCCTCGAGGCGGGGTTCGCCCGGACGCGCGAGACGGTGAACGTCCTCCTCGAGGGGATCGTCGACACCTGCCTCTGCGGCCTGCTGTTCTGGGCCTTCGGCTTCGCCTTCATGTTCGGCGCGGGGAACGGCATCATCGGCCACCAGTTCTTCTTCTTGCACGGCGCGCCTGAGACCTACGGGAGCACGGGGGTTTCGATCCTCACGTTCTTCCTGTTCCAGTACGCGTTCGCGGACACCTGCTCGACCATCACCTCGGGCGCCATGATCGGCCGCACCGGATTCGTGGGCGACCTCGTCTACTCCTTCTTCGTCTCGGGCTTCATCTACCCGATCTTCGGCCACTGGGCCTGGGGTCCGGACGGCTGGCTCAACACCATCCACCCGGCGGCCTTCCACGACTTCGCCGGCTCGACGGTCGTCCACACCATCGGCGGCATGGTGTCGCTGGCGGGCGCCATCGTCCTGGGACCGCGCATCGGCCGCAAGTTCAAGCGTGACGGCGGCGGGGCGATGCCCGGCCACGACATGACCATCGCGGCCGTCGGCGGCGTCATCCTCTGGTTCGGCTGGTACGGCTTCAACCCGGGCTCGACCCTGTCGGCCATGGACGCGGCCGGCATTGGGCGCGTCGCCGCCAACACCACCCTGGCGGCCTGCGCCGGCGGCCTCTCGGCCATGTTCTGGGTGTACCCGAAGAACAAGGTCTGGGACTGCGGCATGACCATCAACGGCTTCCTGGCCGGCCTGGTCGCCATCACCTGCCCCTGCTACTGGGTGTCGCCCTTCGGCGCCATTCTGATCGGCGCCATCGCCGGCCCGGTCTGCGCGCTGGTCGTCGACCTGATGGAGTACCTGCGGATCGACGACCCGGTGGGCGCGGTGGCCGTCCACGGCGGCGCTGGGATCTGGGGCACCATCTCCCTCGGCCTGTTCGCGACCGGCCAGTACGGTGCGCCGACGCCGACGGGGGCCGACAACTCTGCCGGCGCGGTCGTCACCGGCCTGTTCTACGGCGGTGGCGTCAACCAGCTGGTCGGTCAGGCCATCGGCAGCCTTTGCATCGGCGGCGCGACGCTGGTCGCCTCGCTGCTCATGATGTACCTGGTGAAGGTGACCGTCGGCCTCCGCGTGCCGAAGGAAGGCGAGCTCGAGGGGATCGACTTCCACGAGCACGGTGGCGGCGCCTACCCGGAGCTGGTCGGCTCGTCGCACGGCTTCTCGATGCCTGCCGAGGCCGCCGGCTCGCCGGCGCGCGCGGTGGTTCCGAGCCCCGCGGCGACCTAGCCCCGCAACGACCTGGGCTCCGGACAACCGGGGCCGTTCTTTAGAAAGATGGTGCCCGCCGGGCTCACAAACCCGGCGGGGACCACGCGACACGAGGGTGGTTCCTCGGTCGTGTTGGGGTGGACGGCGCCCCCGGGATTCCCCCGGGGGCGCCGGTCCCGTTTCACGTTGCAAAACCGGCTCGACGGACGCAGCGCGTGGAAAAAGGAGCCGGAGGAACTATTTACGGCATGAAGAAATGAAACGTGTGATACGGTTTTTGGCCATGATGATTTCCAAGATGTCGGGCACAGGGAGCACGTTCTTCGCGGCGGCTGGAACCGGAGCGTTCGGTTTGCTGCTCGGTTTCGCCGTCCTCGGCTGCGGCACCGAGCAGGACGAGGAGACGGCCACCACCGTCGAAACGGCCGCGGCCACGAGCTGCACCGTCGCGCCCGGCTCGGAGGTGGGGAGCTTCACCGATCCGGACACCGTCACGCCCATCGCGCCGCCGAACCCGCCGGGCATGAGCCTCAAAGACACCGCCGGGAACCTGATGAACGCGCACGGCGGCGGCATCATCAAGGTCTGCGACACCTTCTACTTGCACGGCGAGTTCTTCAACAGCGCGACCACCGACAACAACTTCAACGGCTTCTCGATGTACTCGTCGAAGGACTTCGCGACCTGGAAGAACGAGGGGATCATCCTGCCCCAGCAGACGAGCGGCTTGCTCGGCCCGAACCGCAAGGGCGAACGGCCGCACATCATCAAGTGCCCGGCCACGGGTGAGTTCGTCCTGTACGCGCACGCCGCCGACACGACCTACCAGGTGGACAAGGAGGTCGTCTATGGGACGAGCCCGACCGTGAACGGCAAATACGCGTTCAAGGGCGTGCTGGCCAAGCAGGGCGCGTCGTCGACCTGCACCGTCACCGGCGTGCCTCCGTCGACGTGTAGCGCTTCGATCGCCTCCCACAGCGACATGAGCGCGCTCAGCGATGGGAACAGCGCCTACGTGATCACCGAGAGCGGCTGGGTTTACACGCTGGCCAGCGACTGCCACAGCTGGGTCTCGGCCAAGCAGTACACGGCCGTCAACGGGACGAGCGGCGGCATCGAGGCGCCCACCGTCTTCAAGGCCGGTAGCACCTACTACTGGATCGGGTCGTCCAAGACCGGCTGGCGCGCCAACGACGACTTTTACTCCACCGCTCCGGCCATGACCGGGCCTTGGACGTATCGGGGCTACCTGGCGCCGCAGGGGGATCTCACCTGGATGACCCAGAGCACCTGGGTCATGCCGGTGGTGGGCAGCAAGGGGACGGTCAACGTCTATTGGGGAGATCACTGGTACGGCAACCAGGACACCACCCAGCCCGGCAAGCACAACTACCTCTCCACCTACGTATTCCAGCCGCTGATCTTCAACGGGACAGCCATCTCCTTGCCGACCTACAAGGTGCATTGGAAGCTCGACGTCGGCGCCGGGACCTGGTCGAACTGACCCGGTCTCCGGTCAGTCGAGGAGTTGCCGGATCTTGGGGCCCGGCGTGCCTCTCGCTCCCGAAGCTCAAGTTCTTCTTGAAGCTACCAGAAGCGGACGGTGAAGCCGAAGCGGGGGAGAAACCAGGCGCCGGGGCCGCCGAGGTCGTAACCGCCTTCGGCGACCAGGTCCGAGGAGAGGCCCGGCAGGAGGTGGAGGCTGACGCCGATGGAGGCGACGGGGCCGCCGGCGGTTCTGGTGTTTAGTTGGCCGGTGGGGTCGTCGCTGACCGCGCCGCCGCGTGCACCCAGGCCGAGCTCGGCGACGAACTGGGGACCGCGGCGCTGCAGCAGGGCCAAGAGCCCGGCCATGAAGGCCGTCTTGTAGGGGCCGCCGAACGCGGAGAGCTCGCTGGTGAGCCCCCACTGCCAGCTCGGTGACGCCGGCCATTGGGGACCGTGCTCGACGCCGATGCGGAGTGAGGCGCCGCCCGTGGTGAGAAAATCGTCCGAGAAGTACCCGCCCCAGTACAGGACCGCGGGGCTGAGGGTGAGCACCCAGGTGGGCGAGGGGGGCGGGGGCGGGGCGGTGGCCACGACGGTGGGCGCCGCCGCCGCGACGTCCCGGACGTCGGCGACGTGGATGAGCTCGGTGGCCGCCAGCGCCAGCTCGCGGGGGCGGGCGTCGCGGGCGACCCCGGAGAAGGGGACCAGCCGGCGCACCGCCGACCCGCCCTCGTTCTGCCGGACGGCCAGGACCATGGCGTCGGGACCGTTGCAGGCGATGGAGACGAACAGGACATCGGGCGGGTCGGGAGCGTCGTCGTCGAGCAACCGGGCCCCGAGGTCGACGTGCAACGGCGAGCGTACGGCCGCGTCTGGCAGGTCGGCGCAGCGCACGGGCGCCAGGCGCACGGCGGGTCGGGGCGGGACCACCGGCGAGGTCCCGGCCGCCGCCAACGCCCAGATCAACGCCCAGGCCACTCCCGTCCCGATCACTTTGCCTTCTCTTCCGCGGCCCGCGCTTCCGCGGCGTGGCCGGCCGCGTCCGCCGCCAGCGGGCCACTCGGATCGAGGTCGTGCGCGCGCGTGAACGCCGCCGCGGCCCGCGCGCGGTCATGAAGATCGAAGGCCAGAACCCGGCCCAGCTCGTAGGCGGCCGCGGCGGCGCGCGGATCGCCAGGGTGACGGGCGAGGATGGCGGTCAGGGGAGCGACGGCCTCGGCAGGATGGCCGGAGAGCCGGGCCGCATCGGCCGCCGCGAACAGCCCGGCGACGGTCTCCGCCGGCGCGGCGCGACGCAGGGCCGAGCCGACACGACGCCCGGGGGCCGGGCGGGGCGGAGAGGCGATGATCGCTGGCGCTTCGGCGGCCGGCGCGTCCGCGGCGGGCGGGGGCGCGAGCTCGGGCGCGACCGGCAGCGCCACCGGTTTCGCGGCCGGCTGCGAGGCTCCGGCGGGTGAACGGAACCGCGCCCACGGGCGGGCGAAGGCGAACGCCACGCTGGTCATGCCCAGCAGCGCGAGCGCGATGAGCGCCGCGCGCCGCCGGCGGCGGCGCCGGACCAGCCGGTGCTCGATCTGCCGCCCGACCCGCGCCGCCAGCGCCGGCGTCCAACGAACGGCGATCGCCGAGGCGAGGCGGCGGTGCGTCTCGGTGCTCATTCGTCCTCCTGGTTCTCCCCGCGCGGCGCGAGGACGGGTTCTAGGGCGGCCTCGGCGGCGGCGATGCGCCGCTTGGCCGTCGCCAGCGAGCAGCCACAGAGCTCGGCCACGTGGTCGAGCGGCTCGCCCTGCAGGTGCCGAAGCACCCAGGCGCTCCGCTCGCGCGCGGGCAATCGGTCGAGCGCCACGTAGAGCAGGGCCACCAGCGGGCGCAGCTCGGCGGCCATCTCGTCGGCGACCAGATCGACCTCGATGGGCGCGGGCTGCAGCAGGTTGCGGACGCGGCGCCAGCGCAACCGGCGCGACGCTTCCCGGACGGTGATGCGGCCCAGCCAGGTCCGGAGCGCGCCGCCCTGGCGCACGTCCGAGAGCCGCCGGTGCACGATCAGGAAGACCTCCTGGACGACGTCGGGGACATCGTCGTTGCGACCGAGGATCCGGCCCGCCAGACCCGCCACGTATCCCGCGTGCCGGGCGTAGGCCTGCTCGAACGTGGGCGGACCCGCTTCGTCAGCGCTTGGCCCGGGCGGTGGCGCCGGGACCAGTGACAGCCGGTCGGGGAGCGGTCTCTTCTGGGGCAACCGGGGCATTCTCCTCCACAGAGGCCGACCGGTGGCGAAAACGGCTCACGCGGGCGAAGGCCGCGGAATTAGCGGAAGTTATCGCCGGGTGAGCATTATCAATTGGTCTCGCGGCGCGCGCGGGGTGAACCTTCCGGGGTGGGTGAGGGCTACGTCTTTGGCGGTGCCGCGCACGACGCCGGCGTCGTGCGCGCCCGCGCGCGAGTGCCGCAACGTCCACACGAGGAGAGCGCATGAACGGCGACGTGAAAGTGACCAGGGATGAAGGCGTGCTGCGGGTTGTCTTCGACCGCCCCGCCAAGAAGAACGCGCTCACCCGCGCGATGTACGGCTCGCTCACGGCGGCGCTGGGCGAGGCGGAGGCGGATCCGGCGATACGCGTGGTGCTGTTCACCGGCGGGCCGGAGATGTTCACGGCGGGGAACGATCTCGGGGATTTTCTCGCCGCCGATCGGGATCTGTCCGCGGCGGTGGCGTTCATCGCGGCGCTGGCGCGGGCGACGAAGCCGATGGTCGCTGCGGTGAGCGGCCTCGCGGTCGGGGTCGGGGCAACGATGCTGCTCCACTGCGACCTCACCTACGTGGGCAAGGCTTCCGCTCTCTCGTTCCCCTTCCTGAACCTGGCGCTGGTCCCCGAGGCCGGGTCGACCACGTTGCTGCCCGCGGCGATCGGCCTTTCACGCGCCACGCGCCTCTTCTACTTCGGCGAGAGGATCTCGGGCGAGGAGGCCGCGCGCATCGGGATGGTCACCGAGGCGGTGGACGACGACAAGGTGCAGGCGCACGCCGCCGCCCAGGCGCGCCTCCTGGCGCGGCGCCCGCGTCAGGCGGTGATGGCGACCCGGGCGCTCCTGCGCCAGCCCTCGGCCAGGGCCGTCGACGAGGCGCTCCGGCGTGAGCTCGAGGAGTTCGCGCGCCTGCTCGATTCGGCCGAGGCGCGCGAGGCGATGACCGCGGTGCTGGAGAAGCGACCGCCAGATTTCTCGAAGCTCTGAGCGGCCCGAGCGCCGGCTGCCTCAATCGAGGAGCTGGCGGATCTTCGACTCGAGCTCGGCTGCCGGGACCTCGGACTGGGTTCCGTGGGCCAGATCCTTGACCATCAGGTTGCCGGAGGCCATCTCGTTGCTGCCGATGATGACCGCGACGCGCGCCCGCAGCTTGTCGGCGCGCTTCATCTGCGACTTCATGCTGCCGCCGCGGTGCTCGACCTCGACGCCGATGCCTTGCGCCCTGAGACGTTGCGCGATCGGCAGCGCGTAGGCGAGGGCGGCGGCGTCCATCGGGGCGAAGAAGGCGTTCACGGGGCGCTCGTAGCTCTCGGCCGGCTCCGAGAGCGCGAGCAGCGTCCGCTCGACGCCCAGCGCGAAGCCGATGGCCGGGGTCTTGGGGCCCCCCAGCGCGGCGACCAGGCCGTCGTAGCGGCCGCCGCCGCAGATGGTGTTCTGGGCGCCCAGCTCGCCGGCGGTCGTCTTGATCTCGAAGATCGTGGCCGTGTAGTAGTCGAGGCCGCGCACCAGGCGCGGGTCCAGCGTGTGACGCACGCCGAGCTCGTCGAGCAGCTTGCGCACCGTCGCGAAGCGGGCCTGCGAAGCCGCGCTCAGCGTCTCGAGCAGGACGGGAGCGTTCGCGTTGAGCGCGACGATCTCCGGGTTCTTCGAGTCGAGGATGCGCAGCGGATTGGTCTCCAGCCGCCGCAGCGAATCCTCGTCGAGCGTGCTCCGGTGTTGCGCGTAGAACCCGACCAGCGCGTCACGGTAAGCAGCGCGCTCCTCGGGCTCGCCGAGCGAGTTGAGCGTCACCTCCAAGGCGCCTTTCGGGATCCCGATCTCCCCGAGCATCAGCGCCAGCATGGCGATCGTCTCGGCGTCGGCCGACGGCTCGTTGACGCCGAACCACTCGGCGCCGATCTGGTGGAACTGGCGCAGCCGGCCGCGCTGGGCGCGCTCGTGCCGGAACATGGGCCCGAGGTAGTACCAGCGGGTGACCGGCTCCTTGTTCCACTGCGCGTTCTCGATGTAGGCGCGCACGGCCGAGGCGGTCCCCTCGGGGCGCAGGCTGACCGAGCGGCCGTCGCGGTCGTCGAAGGTGTACATCTGCTTCTCGACCACGTCGGTCACCTCGCCGACGGAGCGGACGAAGAGCGGGGTGTACTCGAGCACCGGCGTGCGCAGCTCGTGGTAGGCGAACGCCTCCAGGACGCCGCGCGCCTTCTCCTCGAGGAACTGCCACTTCGCGATGTCCGGCGGCAGGGCATCGTTCATCCCCTTCACGCCGGGTGGGACGTCAGCCATGCGCGGCTTTTACCACGCTGTCAGATGCCGGCTCACTCGGTCTTCAAGACCGCCTCGCCGAGCAGCCCGGCGAGAAAGGCGAGCGCCCGATCGACCGCGGCGGCGTCCCGTCCGTCGAGCGTGATCTTGACGCGGTAGTCGCGCGCCTCGAGGTGGGGGTAGGAGCCGACGTCGACGCCGGGGAAGGCGGCCACCGTCTCGTCGAGCGCGCCCGCGATCTCCCCCTCGCCGGCCCGCGAGTAGAGCGCCCGGCCGTGGATGGGCGGCGCGCGGAAGAGCTCGCGCACGGCCTCGAACTTGGCGCGGAAGATCGACGGCACGCCGGGGAGGATCCAGACGTTGCGGACCACCACCACCGGCCAGGTGGTGCCCGGCCCGCCCGGGCCGTGCTCGAGCCGCGCCCCCACCGGCAGATCGGCCATCCGCAGGTCGCGCTCGTGGAGGCGCGCGCCGTAACGGTCGCGCAGGAGGGCCTCGAGCTCCGGGTGGCGGGCGATCGGCAGGTCGAACGCCTCGGCGACCGCCCGCAACGTCACGTCATCGTGGGTGGGCCCCACGCCGCCCGAGGTGAAGAGGTGGTCGACGGTGGCGCTGACCGCGCGCACGCGCGCCGCGATGTCGTCGACCACGTCGGGGATGACCTCGATCCGCCGCAGCGAGACCCCCAGGCGCCGCAGCTCGCCGATCAGGTAACGCGCATTCTGGTCATCGACTTTGCCGGAGAGGATCTCGTTCCCGATGACCAGGATCGCGGCGGTTGGATCGGCGAGCACGGCGTCTTCATCATTACACGGGAAGCTGGCATAATCGTCGCGCGACCTTGACCAAACATAACTTCCTGATGCCGAACCTCGTACCGATCGTCGTACCGAACCTCGTACGGATCCGCGTACGGATCCTGGTGCGGATGACGGCCGTCGCGGCAGCGTTCGCCGCCTGCTCGAGCCCGGCCACGGGCATCCGCCCGCACGACGGCGGAATGGACGCGCCGGCGCCGAAGATCGACGCGCCGGCCAAGGACTACTATTGCCCGGCCGACGCGATGGGCGGCGGGAATTGCCCCATCAATTTCTGCGGCACGCTGGCGACCGCGGGCGGACTGGCCGCCAACACGCCCGGATACGCCCAGTCGGGCTCCGACGCGCTCTGCAACGGCGGGCGCGTCTGCGTCGTCGGGCAGCCGGTCCCGGCCGGCAACGCCTTCGAGCTCACCTGCGTGGCGCCCACCTCGGGGGCGCTGAGCTTCGGTGCCCCCTGCTCGCCGGACCCGGCGAAGGGGATGCGCTGCGCGAACGACTCCCTTTGCATCGCGAGCGCCGACTTCCCGACTCAGCCCTTCTGCGCCACCATGTGCCGCAACGACGCCGACTGCCCGGCCTCCTCGAGCTGCGTCGAGTACGCGACCGCCCCAGCGCCCGACGCCACGGTGGCGCACGTGGGGATGTGCACGCCGGCGTCGAAGATCGCCAGCACCGCCTGCGCGCGCGAGAGCGCTTGCCCGGCGGGGCAGGGGTGCGTCGCCGCCGGGACGCGCACCTCGCTGACCGTCTGCAAGGCGACCGGCGGCACGCTGGCGGTCGGCGCCGCCTGCACCAGCGCCGCCCAGTGCCTGAGCGGCACCTGCTACGACCGCGAGTTCAAGACCCCCGGCGTCAACAACAAGACGCTCTGCTCGTCGGTCTGCTCGCGCAACAGCGACTGCGGCGCCGATCAGGTCTGCGCGCGCCTGGTTCAGAACAACAACGGGACCCCCAACGACCCCACCGATGACGTGGTGGGAGGCGTCTGCCAGTCGCTGTTCACGCCCATCGGCGTCAGCGGCTGCGCGCTGGACTCCGACTGCGTCGCGCTCGCCAACGGCTCGGACACCTGCGACGTGACCCACGGGCTCTGCTACAACAAGTCTGCGGTCCCGGGATCCGCGTGCACGAGCGAGGCGGGCTGCATGATCGGCGGCGTCTGTTCGATGGACGCGCATCTCTTCCCGGGTGGCTACTGCCAGCTGTACGGCTGCGCGCCGAACCCGACCGGCGCCACCCCGGCCGTCGATCTCTGCCCCGGCGCCGGGAGTGTCTGCACGCAGCGCGGCGGCCCGGACGCCCCGCTCTACGCCTGCTACGACGGCTGTCAGCTGGGGGCCGACGCCGCCGCTCAGATGTGCCTTCGGGCGAGTGCGGGGTACTTCTGCATGTCGCCGGTGTCCGGCCAGCCGGCCAGCATCTGCCTCGGGCAGAGCGGAACCTAGCCAGCGTGCGACCCACCAACGCATCGGCGCGCGCGGGGGTCGGATGCCTGGCCGTGCTGCTGCTTGGCGCCGCCCCAGTCGTGGCGCAGACGACACCGCCGGCGCCCCCTCCGGCCGCGGTCGCCGTCGCGCCTGCCGGCCCGCCGCCGGCCGCGCCCGAGCCGGCGCCGGCGGCGGTCACGGCGCCCCTCGCGCCTGCGGCGGCCGCCTCGACCACACCCGCCCCGGTCGAGCCGGGGCCCATCCCCACCAACGACGCGACGCCCGCCGCCTCGGACCACGACGCCGTGGTCGGACACTTCGGGATCGCGGCGCGCCGCCTCGACCCCGGGCCGCTCCCGCTGACGTTGCGCCCGGGGCAAGGGTGCGCGACCGACATGACCACCCCCTGCACCGTGACGCTGGGAGCGGTCGGCGCGCGCTACTGGATGAACCGCAACCTGGCGCTCAATGGATACCTGGCGCTGGGGACCGGGGGCGGCTCGCTCGGCGGGCAGGATCTCGACACCTACCTGGGCGTGGGCCCGATCATCGGCGCGACGTTGTTGCTCGCCAACTGGCGCCACCTGTCGATCAGCGCCAGCCCCGAGCTCACCGTGGTCTGGTTCCGCCCCGCGGGCGGCGACGCGGCCACCACGTTGCTCGTCAACATGAACGCCGCGCTGGAGGGCGAGCTGCACTTCGGGTTCGTCGGCGTCCCGGCGCTCTCGATCGGGATCCTGGCCGGGGCCGCGCTCAACTACGAGCACGCGCCGACCGCCCACCTCTGGTCGGTGGGCGTGATCGGCGCGGGCAGCATCTGGGACGCGCTCTCCACGCTCTACGTGCGGTATTACCTGTGACCGAAGAGGTGTATTCGCCATGACGCCGCGCCTGCCGCCGCCCGACAGCGATCTGAGCGAGCGCCGCGAGATCCTCGACGCGACGGGCATCGGGCGTACGTTGCGGCGCATGGCGCTGGAGATCGCC
>DASYEX010000334.1:0-14584 GCA_036498765.1 Polyangia bacterium | reverse complement strand
TAAGCCGTTCCTCATCCTCGCCGAGGACATCGAGGGCGAGGCGCTGGCCACGCTGGTCGTCAACAAGCTGCGTGGCACGCTGCACGTGGCGGCCGTCAAGCCGCCGGGCTTCGGCGATCGCCGCAAGGACATGCTGAAGGACATCGCCATCCTCACGGGCGGACAGGCCATCACCGAGGACCTGGGGATCAAGCTGGAGAGCGTGACCCTCAAGGATCTCGGCCGTGCCAAGCGCATCACCATCGACAAGGACAACACGACGATCGTCGACGGCGCCGGCAAGAAGCCGGAGATCGAGGCGCGGGTCAAGCAGATGCGCGCTCAGGTCGAGGACACCACCAGCGACTACGATCGCGAGAAGCTGCAGGAGCGACTGGCCAAGCTTGTGGGCGGCGTGGCGGTCATCCGCGTGGGTGCCGCGACCGAGACCGAGATGAAGGAGAAGAAGGCCCGCGTCGAGGACGCGTTGCACGCCACGCGCGCGGCCGTGGAAGAGGGGATCGTCCCCGGCGGCGGCGTCGCGCTGATTCGGGCGCTCGCCTCGACCGACAAGCTGGAGGGTCTTTCGGAGGAGCAGCAGATCGGTGTCTCGATCGTCCGCCGCGCCTGCGAGGAGCCCTGCCGTCAGATCGCGATGAACGCCGGCAAGGAAGGCGCGATCGTCGTCAACCGCGTGCGTGAGGGCAAGGGCGCCTTCGGGTACAACGCGGCCACCGACGAGTTCGAGGACCTCGTCGAGGCCGGCGTGATCGATCCGACCAAGGTCGTCCGCTCGGCGCTGCAGAACGCGGCGTCGGTCGCCTCGCTGCTGGTCACCACCGAGGCGCTCATCGTCGAGCGCCCGAAGGAGGAGGCGCCGGCGCCGGCTCCGGGCGGCGGCGGGATGGGCGGGATGGGCGGCATGGGCGGTAGGGGCGGCATGATGTAACTCGCGTGGACGAAGCTGGGCCGTGCCCGGCGGAGTCCGTCGCGGGAGGGTGTGGGAACCCTCTCAGGGTTCCCACGGTTGCGGCGGGTCGGGACTCCCCGGCCCGCCGTTTTCATTTGGGGGCGGCTACTTTTCCACCGTGCCCGTGACTGACAGCAGGATGGTCTGGCGGCGGTAACTGATCGGGGCGCCGTTGGCGATCTCGTTGGCGTAAAAGGTGTAGCGCGCGACCAGGCGCAGCCGGTCGCTCAGATCGCGCGACAGATCGACCCGCACGCTCGAGCGGTTCTCATCCTCGATGCTCTCGACGCTGGAGAAGCTGTTCCCCACGGCGACCGTGCCGATCGGAACCTGCTGGCTGTAGAACGCCAGCAAGAGCTCGCCGCGCGCCGCCAGCGTGAGGCCGCCGGGCAGCGGCGCGGCGAAGCGCGCGGTCACGAAGTGGCGCATGACCGTCTCTCCGTAGCTGTTCGAGAAGTTGTAGTGAAAGGCGTAGCCCGCGCCGATCAGCACGTGCCCCGTGCGCTGGAGCTCGAGGTGGGTCATCAGGAACTGATCGCGGCGCTGGTCGGGTCCGGAGCAGGCCAGCCCCTTGGGGACGATGGGCGGGCAGTCGATCACCAGCGCCGGCCCGCCGAAGCTGCGGTGCTCGTAGGCGGCGTCGGCGCTCGCCTCCCAGTCCGCCTCCTCGTCGGAGGGGCGCGTCCAGCGCAGCTCGGCGGCGGCGGTCGGGGCGGCGAAGTCGTCGTCGCGATCGGGCTTGAAGACGAACCAGCGGTAACCGGCCGACAGGGACAGATCGAACCCCGGCGCCGGGATCCATCCGAGCTGCGCCGTCGGCGCCAGCGAACGGAAGTCGCGCTGTTCGAGCGCGTCGATGAGGTTCCGCGCCTGGGCCTGGAATGCCTCGTAGTAGGCGCCCGCCAGGGTCAGCGTCGCGCGCCGCGAGAGCGCCTGGGCCCAGGCCAGCGATGACTGGGCGATGGCGACGTCCTCGTCGGCGGCCGCCGGAGCGGCGTAGATCTTTCCCGCCGCCGTCGCCCCCAAGGTGATGAGCTGGCCGTCGGCCACGACGTCGGAGAGCGTCCCCGCCACGACCAGGCGCTCGAGCGGCGAGGCGACCAGCGGCGGGTTGTCGCCTCCGGCGACGATCTCGGTGCGATGGGCGTTGGTGTCGTATTCGACGCCCAGCTCCGCGCGCAGCGTGTAGCGCTCGGTGGCGGCCGCGCCCCCCTCCTGCGCGCGGGAGATCCCCGTCATCGCCAGCAGCGCGATCGCAGCCACCGCGGGGCGTCCCATTTGTCTCGGCAGTGTATCCGGCGAGCGGCGCGGCGTCAGCGTGGGGTCCGGGCGGTCGTGCGCATCGTGCGCGCCTGCCCGTCGAGCGCCTCGGCGCGCGCGCGCAGGGCGGTCACCGCCCGCTCCAGCGCCTGGACCGACGCCGCCGGTCCCTTGGCGCCCTCGAGCCGCCGGATGTCGGCGACGGTGGCGGGGTCGAGCAGGTCGCGCAGCTCGAGCGTCAGCGCCGTGGTCGGCGTCCCGGCGATCGGCGTCGGCATCGCGCCCGCGCTCTGGGACGTCCCGGTCGTGGTGAAGGCTCCGTTGTTCGTGATCGACACCCCGCCCGACGCTCCCGTTCCGCCGACGGTGATCGTGGGCCGCTCGGGGGGCGGCGTCCCCGTGTTGCCGGTGGGGGTCGGGCCGATCGACGAGGCGTGGGTGCCGCTGTCTCCCGCGATGTTGGCCACCCGCCGCTTGGAGCCTTCCAGCGGGGCGAAGGGATCGCGGTCGAGATCGGCCGCGCGGCGCCGCAGCGTCTGGCGCCCCTTGAGCTCGCCGACCCGGCGGTCGAGCGCGTCGGCCTCGAGCCGGATGCGGCGCGATTGATCGGCCAGGATGTCGGCCTTGGCCTCGAGGTCGCTCGGCCCGTCGGTCGGCGCCGCCACCGGCAGCGGACCGGGCTTGCTGGCCGGGGCGCGCAGCCCGAGGCGCGCCTCGATGTCGATCAGCCGTCGGGCCAGGGCCTCGGCGTCGGCCATCCGCGCATGCAAGCGGTACTCGTCGCCCACGCCGCGGGTGGTCTTCTTGAGCGTGTCGATCTCGGCGTTGACGCGATCGAGCTCGCCGCGCAGGCGGATCCGCTCGGCTGTCAGCGCGGTGATATCAGGCGCGGCCGGAGGCGGTGCGGCGTGTGCCGCCGGGCCGGCCGCCGCCATCGCCACGCCGAGGACGATCAGCGCGCCAAGCCGGGTGAAGCTGTTCCTCCGCATCGTGCTGGCCATCGTGCCGCGGCGTCCTTGGGGACGACAGAATAGCAATGGTCGTACCATCAGGACGCGCCCCTGGCATCAAGGTTTTCGTCGCCGCTTCGGCTCTGCCGGGCAATCGCCCTCAGATTCTTGAGAGGCCGGGGAAAATCGCCGATGATCCCGACCATGCACTCTGGGTATGCGGTTGCCGTGCTGGTTGGGCTCGTGGGTGTCGGCTGCGCCACGACGGGTGGCACATCGAACGACATCAAGCCGCGGTCCAACCTGACCGCGGCCGACTTCTATCCCCTCCAGCCCGGCTGGAAGTGGGCCTACGACGTCGAGAAGGACGGGATGAACATCCTGGCGACGTACGCGGTCCTCGAGCGGAACGGCGACACCGCGGTGGTCCAGACCGGCGACGAGCGCTTGACCTACGCCGTGACCCCCGAGGGGATTGCGCAGAAGGACGGCGGCATGCTCGGCGACTTCGTCATCAAGAATCCGGTGCAGGTGGGCGCCGAGTGGGCCGTCGAGGGGGGCCGGGCGCACGTCGTTTCGGTGACCGCGGACTTCAAACTGGATTCGGGCGAGCACTACCTCGGCTGCCTGGTCGTCGAGGTGACCCGCACCGATCCCGTTCGCGTCACGCGCACCACCTTCGCGCCGGATCTCGGCCCCGTGCTGCTGGAGATGCAGGTCCAGTCAGGGCCGGGGCCGGGACAGGCGCAGCAGCTCACCACCCTCACCCGCGCCCGGCTGCGCGCCGTCACCTGCCCAGAGAATTAGCGAAGCCGAGCTCAAAGCAGCGAGGCGACGAGCGCCAGCGCGCCGCCGGCCAGCGAGGTCCAGGCGAGCGCGGCCGCGAACCGAAGCTCGGCCCGGAAGGAGAGGGGGTTCCGGGTGGTGACGATGAGGGGCCGCTCGGGGCGTCCCGCGAAGGTCGGTGAGACGCTGCCGCGGTGTCCACCGCGGGCGTCGCGATCGGGGGTCAGCGTCACCGGCCCGGCCACGTGAATCCGGTCGCCCTCCGCCAGCGAGGTCTCGAGGTGGAGCGCCCAGTCGGGCCCGGCGATCTCCCGGTAGTTGTCGCTGCGGATGAAGGTGACGGGTCCGTCGAGATCGACGCGCGCCGCGCCCGTCGCGTCGGCGATGGTCACCTGGGCGCCCCGGTGCTCGTGCCGCACCGTCGAGCCCACCTCGACGGTGTGCCAGTAGACGCAGGGGGTGCCGGAGAGCGGTCCCCGCAGGCAGTCGGCTGAGACCACCTGCGCCGCGACGTGGGCCGTCTCGTCCCCCGAGGTCTCGTCAACCCCCCGGATCGTCGTCGGCCCCGCGAGCGCCAGCACCGGCGCCAGGCGCCGCCGCCGCCGCGCGACGGCCGCCAGCAGGAGCGCGCCGCTGGCCAGCCAGGCGAGGGCCACCCAGGCGCCGCTCCCCACCACCATCCCCACCGCCCGGGGAGCGAACGCGACCTGACCGACCGCGCCCAGGAGCCCGGCCGCCACCTGCCCCGCGGCGAGGAGCCCGCAGGCCGCCTGCCCGATCCCCCAGCCGAGCCCGATGGCTGCCTGCCCGACGCTGATGGCACCGAGCGCGACCTGGCCCACGGCGACGACGCCGATGGCGATCTGTCCGACGGCGATCACGCCGACCGCGGGCGGCCGCCGTCCCGTCGAGGGGTCGATGCCGCGCACCACGTGAACCAGCGGTAACCGTCCGACCCGCAGGCGCGAGCGGTACTCGAAGCTCGTCGCCGCCACCCCGTCCTCCGTCCGCGCCGTCCCTTCCTGCGCAGCCATCTTTAAAGCGTACGGCGCTGGTCCGGGCGCTGCAACGTCCAGTTGCGATAGTCTCGCTGCGTGACGGCCCGCCTGGTCCGAGCTTTTCTCGCCTTCCCCTGGCTCGTCGCCGCCGGCGTCGGGGCGGGGATGGCCGGCGGCTGCGGCGCCGCCCGGCCCGCCGCCCGCTCGGGCACCGCCGCGCCGGTGGTTGCCGCTCCGCCGCGCGTGCGCAGCAACATGCTGCGCGCCGATTACGCCGGCTCGGCGCGCTGCGCCGGTTGCCACGCCGAGATCACCGCCGCCTGGCGAGGCGCACCCATGCATCTCATGACCCGGCTGCCGGCGGGGGCGCGCGTTCGGGCTCCCTTCGACGGACAGACGTTTCGCTTCAAGGACGACACCGCGCGGCTCAGCGAGAAGGACGGCGTCCGATTCGTCGAGCTGACCTCGCCGACGGGCGGCGCCCACCTTTATCGCGTGACCCGCGTGATCGGGGGGCGCTACCGCGAGGACTTCGCGGGCGTCGAGGTGGGCGGCCGCGACGACACCGCCGACCCCGATCGCGAGCTGCTCCTGCCGATCTCCTACGTCTTCGAGACGAAGAGCTTCCGCCTCAAGGGGTACTCGGTGCTGGTGACGGAGCGCCCGGGACTGCACGCGGGCGGCGTCTGGGACCAGACCTGCGTCTTCTGCCACAACACGGTTCCCTACTTCGACGACGTCTGGGGCGCGCTCTACGGCGACGGCGCGCCGGGCTATCAGGGTGAGGTCGTGGACCGGCTCCTCCCGGCCGCCCGCCGGCTCCACTTCGAGGTGGCGCCGGGCGCCGAGCGGGAGCTGGTCGCCGCCGTGGACGGGGAGGTGGCTGCGGTCGGGGGCGCGGCGGCGCCGGAGGCGAAGCCCGCCGAGGTGCTCAAGCGCGGCATTCACGAGCTGCGCAAGCACTTCGCCGCGCGCCACTTCGTCGAAGTGGGGATCGGCTGCGAGGCCTGTCACGGCGGCAGCCGCGAGCACGCCGACAACCCGCGCGTCCTCCCCGACTTCGCGCCGAGGAGCGCGTTCCTGAGCGCCCGGCCCGAGACGCCGCGCGACGACGAGGTGACCCGAGCCGAATGGATCAACCGGACCTGCGCGCGCTGCCACCAGGTGCTCTTCTCGCGCTACCCGTTCACCTGGGAGGGGGGGCAGCGGCGCGGCGGCCAGCCCGGGGGCAGCTCGATCACCTCCGGCGAGGGGCGCGACTTTCTGCTCGGCGGCTGCGCGCGCCGGATGTCGTGCGTGACCTGTCACGACCCGCACGCCGAGGATCGTCCCGCCGAGCTCGCGCGGCTGGCCACGCCGGCGGGCAACGCGGTCTGCGTCCGTTGTCACGCCCAGTACGCGGCGCCGGCCGCGCTGGCGGCGCACGCGCACCACGATCCGGCGGGCGCCGGCGGCAGTTGCATCGCCTGCCACATGCCGAAGAAGAACATGGGGCTCGGCTACGCGCTCACCCGGTACCACCGGATCGGGAGCCCCGACGATCCGGCGCGCGTCGAGCGCGATCGCCCGCTCGAGTGCGCGCTCTGCCACGCCGACAAGACCGTCGGCGAGCTGGTCGCGACGATGGAGCGCTGGTGGGGGCGCCGCTACGACCGGAGCGCGCTGGCGGCGCTCTACGGCGATCTGGGCGCGCGCCCGTTGGAGGCGACGCTGGCGCGCGGCAAGGCGCACGAACAGGCGGTGGCGCTGGCGACCCTGGGCGCGGCGCGCGTCTCGGCCGCCGCGCCCGCCGTGGCGCGGCAGCTCGTCAACCCGTTCCCGCTCGTGCGGTATTACGCGCGGCGCGCGCTGGGGGCGCTGCGCGGAGAGGACTGCGCCGTCGACCTCGACCGTCCGACCCCGGAGATCGCCGCGGCGGTGCGGGCCTGCGTGCCGGACGCCTTCGCCCCGGGAGCGCCCGCCCCCGAGGCGGCCTCTGGCCACAGCGGCACCGACGTCGACGAAGACTAGGGACGCGCCTCACGATTCGCCACGTTTCCCGGACGCAAACATCCGCGGATTCAAGAGACCGCGCCCGGCGCAGTCCGACGTCCGCGGACGCAAACGTCCGCGGATTTAGGTAACCGCGCCGGGGCGCAGTCCGACATCCGCGGATTCAAGTCGGGTGCGCGCGCGGTGCCGAGGCGGGGTGCTCCTCGACCCGCAACGGACCGCCCGCGCGCCGCCATCCGACGCGCGCCATCCAGGTGGCCGGCGGCACCGTCGCTGAAGGAGAGTCGGCGCCCGAGTCGGCGCGCGACGGTGCGCGTTGCCACCCCGGAAAGTGCGGCCCCGAGCTGCGCGGGTCGACGCCGGCGGGCGCCCGGAGGTGCTTGTGGAAGTTGAGGAGCACATAGACCATGCTGGTCCGCATCTGGCGCGGCGTGGTCAGCGGGCGCGCATGATAGCGGTCGCCGACGACCTGCCCCTTGCGCCCGAGGGCGCGGTTGACCGCGAGCGCCAGCCGGATCGCCAGGCCATGCATGCCCCCGCGGGCCCGTCGGGCCTCGTCCCCTTCGATGATGAAGTGGCCGTGGTCCTGCTGGATCGAGAAGTGGATGACCCGGAACCGATCGACCGACGCTCGCGCGATGGCGCGCCGGAGCGCCCCGAACACCCGGGGCGAGCGGAGCGACGGCAGACCGGGCGTCGCGCGAATGGTGACCTGCATCGGGTGGTGCGGATCCACCTTCGGCCGCGTGTCGTGGGGCATCGAGGGACGCCCGCGCGGTTTCCGCCCGGCGCCCTTGCGAGCGCCACCCCACGTGCGCGGCGCTTTGAGGGGCAAGTTGAGTTGGCGTCGCCGTACCGTCTTGAATCCGCGCATGTCCCGTTGTCGGCGCGGACCGCGACGGGTTGCGTGGGTGCGCCCGGACGGGCGCTGCGACGAGACCTTGATTGGGCGGATGTTGGTACCGCCGAAGACGCGAGGAATCGTGAGAGGCGAGGGCAGGCTATAGTCGCGCGCGACGTGTCCGCTGACGATGCCGTTTCGAAGCCGCCGCTGGTCCTGCTCACCGGGTTTCTGGGGGCCGGGAAGACCACCGTCTTGAACCGCGTGCTGGGCGCGCAGCACCGCCGCCGCGTCGGGGTGATCATCAACGAGCTCGGTCGCATCGACATCGACACGCGGCTGGTCAAGAGCCGCGCCGGCGACGTGCTGGAGCTGGCCGGCGGCTGCGTCTGCCACGAGGTGCGCGTGCAGTCCGAGCTGTGGGCGGCGATCGCCGAGGTGGCGCGGCGCGCCCGCCCGGAGGTGGTGGTGCTGGAGACGACCGGGATCGCCGAGCCGTGGTCGATCCTCGACGGCCTCGACGGGCTGGGCGACGCCGCGCCGGCCGTCGCTTCGGGGGTGGTCTGCGCGGTCGACGCCGAGGCGGGGGCCGGACAGATCGCGCGGCACGAGGAGGCCAGGGCGCAGATCGAGGCGGCCGATCGCCTGCTCCTCACCAAGCTCGATCTGGCGGCGCCGGAGGCGGTCGTGGCGTTGCACCGGGAGCTCGGGCTCCGCAACCCGGCGGCGGAGCGCGCCAGCTTTCCGGCGACCGACGAGGCGACGGCGGAGCTCGTGCCCTGGCTGCTCGACGTCCGCCCCGCCGGGCGCGGGCGTCCGGCCCACGGCCCGCACCACCACGGCCAACTCGCGGCGGTCGCTTACAGCGATCCGGCGCCGCTGCTCGCCGAGCCGCTGCTGGCCGTCGTCGAGCGGCTGGGTCCGGCGCTCGTACGGGCCAAGGGGTTCGTCAACCTGGCGGGCGAGCCGCGGCGCGGGTTCCTCGAGCGCGCCGGGCTGCGAACCGAGCTCCGTTTCGCCGAGCCCTGGGGCGACACGCCGCCCCTCACCGAGCTCGTCCTCATCGGCGAGGGGCTGGACGCGGGCGCCATCCGCCGGCAGCTCTGGGCCTGCCGCGCGGCCGCCCGCGAAGCTCGATCGCTCGACTCCGCCTGACCCGGCTGCCGGCGCCTACTGCTGGACGCCGACCGACTTCAGCGCTTCCAGCTTGCCGAGGTCGAGGCCGGCGACCGCCGCCTTGAGCGAGGCGAGGTCGACGCCGCTGCCGTGGGCGTTGACGATGAAGCGTTCGCCCAGCACGACGGTGAACTCGTTGGCGCCACCGGCCTGCTTCGAGGCCTTCTCGTGCACGAGCCGCCCGTCGACCTTCTCGGTCTTCTCGACGCTGTAGTCGTCCTCGCGCTCGCCCTGCAGGTTCATCCAACCGGCGAGGCCCACCAGCCCGCTGGCGCCGCCCGTGTCGGTGACCTCCAGGGTGACGTGCTTTTGGCCGTGGTCGCCGTAGTGTCCCTCGGCCTTGGAGACGGCGAAGCCTGCCACGCCGTTCTTCTCGGCGCTGCCGCCGGTCTTGGCCAGGCCGGCGAACGTCGCGGGGATGAACGGCTTGAGCTGGTCGATGCCGATGGGGTCGACGCGCTTGCCGCCGCCCAGCATCGCGCCGAGCCCCTGCAGCGCCGCTTGCGCCTGCGCGTTGGGATCGCCGCTCTTCTGCGCCTCTTCCATCTTCTTGCTCTGCTCCTGCGCGGCTTGTCCCATCGCCTGCATCCGGCCGAGGAAGCTGTTCTTGTCGAGCTGGACCTGGCCGGGCGCCGATGAGCCCGCGTGAGGGAACCCGTTCATCTCGGTGAGCGCTCCGGCGCCGATCGCGCCGCTGCCGACGAGCGCGGTCCCCACCGCTCCGACGATCAGCCCGATCACGATGGCGCAGACCACCACGACGATTGTATAGACGAGAGACTTCTCCTTCGGGTTCTTCATCAGAACCGGCAGCCCGAGGTAGAGGACGTAGATGCCGTAGATTCCGGCGATCAAGCCGAGCCAGCTGAGCGCGGTGAGGACGCCGAAGATCCCGCCGATGAAGACGGGGGTGAGCGAGTAGACCGAGACCTTGAGCGCCTGGGCGCTGCTCTTCTGGCCGCTGAACGTGGGCGCCAGCGCGTTCACGATCATCGACAGCAGGAAGATGCCCAGCAGCGACATCAGGTAGGTCAGGATGGCCATCGTCAGCCCCCGGACCAGCGGGACGTGGAAGCTGACGCCGATGAGGGGCACCGTTCGGCCGATGACGACGCCGCCGATGAAGTTGGCGATCGGACCAATCGCGGCGAGCGGGACCGCGTATCCCATCATCAGGTCGCTGGTCGACTTCGTCTCCGCCTCGATGACCGGCCACTCCGTGTTCGGTTTCAGGCAAATCGCCTTCGCGCGATCCATCAACGCCATGGGGCCTCCTTGATTGGGACGGGCAGTGTATCCCGATCCCGCGCGGCAACGACGCGCGCGAGAGGTAACGATTGTGCGCCCGCCGAATTCCCAACGCGCCGCTGCACGTATACGATGGTCTGATGCAGAGTCTGTTGCGGACGCACGAAGCGTGCCTGGTGGTCCTGGGGCTGGTGGTTTCGGCAGGCGTCGCGGCCCCGTCGGCGGCGGAGGCGGCCCCATCTGGAGCGGGCGCAGCGCCCGCTCGGTCGGACAACGATCCATCGCCCGCTGATTCGTCGGGCGCCGGCGCGGAGGGCCCGTCCGCGGCGGCGCCGGGCGCGGCGACCCCGATGACCGACGGCGAAACGCCGCGCGCGCGGCCGCGCGTGGCGCCCCGGATCCACGTTCCACCGCCGCAGGAAGAAGAGGTCGTCGATTGGCTCCGCCACCCGGGCTCGGGGGTGATGTTCGATTTCGGCGGGTTCGGCGGCGGGGCTGACCTCGCGACGGCCCAGCTTACCGACGGCACCAACGAGACCCTGAGCGCCGGCGGCGGCGTCTTCTTCTCCATCGGCGGGCTCTTGACGCCCGTCTGGATCGGGGACGCGGTCGGCTTCGGCGTGGGCGGTTACGCGGGCGTCAAGTACCAGAGCATCGGCGGGTCCAACGGGCACCTGTCGCTGAACAGGTTTCCGCTGGGGGGTGGGGCGCACAGCTTGATCCGTCTCAGCGAGCGCTGGTTCCTGTTCCTCCGCGGCGGGGTTCAGAAGGAGGTCGGGGGCTCGCTGTCGGGCGACGGCGACGTCAGCGGGTCACAGGACCTCAGCACGTCAGTCGGCTTTCTCGGCGAGGGGGGCTTCTACTACGTGAGCAAGGCCGCCGACAATCACATGGCGGCGCTGCTCACGTTTCGTTACACCACCGGGCAAGACTCAGCCAACGGCCAGACCGTCGAGGCCAACAGCGCCGGCATCGTCCTCGGCATTCACTACAATCCGTGAGCCGCGCGGCTACTTGACGTCGAGCAGCTCGACCTCGAACAGCAGCGTCGCGTTCGGCGGGATGACGCCGCCCGCGCCGCGCGCGCCGTAACCGAGACCCGGGGGGATGAGCAGCGTCCGCTTGCCGCCGACCCTCATCCCGGCGACGCCCTCGTCCCACCCCTTGATGACCTGACCGCGGCCCAGCGCGAACGAGAACGGGCTCCGCCGATCGTGCGAGCTGTCGAACTTCGCCCCCTTGGCCCCGTCGGTCCAGAGCCAGCCGGTGTAGTGCATGGCGCAGGTGCCGCCCTGGGCTTCGGCGCCGGTGCCGGGTTGGGTGTCTTCGTACTGGAGTCCGCTCGCGGTGGTCGTCATGGGCATGGCGGCGTTATATCGTGATCAGGCCGCCGGCGTCCCCTCGCGCTTCGCTTCCAGCTCGGCCCAGCGCGCGTACAGGCGATCGACCTCGGCCCGGCGCGCCTCGCAGAGCGCCAGCAGCTCGATGAGGCGGGCGGCGTCGGCCGCGTGCTCGGGGCGCTCGCTGTCGGCGATCGCCTCGCGCAGCTCCGCCTCGGCTCGCGCGAGCGTCGCTTCGATGGCGTCGTACTCGCGCTGGTCCTGGTAGCCGAGCTTGCGGCGGGGCGGCGCGGCCGGCTTCGTCTCGGCGGGTGCGTCTGGTGCGCGGGCGGCCAGCGCCTGGCGCGCCGCCGCCAGACGCTCGGCGCGCCACCCTTCCCACTGCGCCAGGCTGGCGAAGGGGACCACCGTGGCCGCGGTCGTATCGAACGCCAGGATCGTCGTCGCCACCTGGTCGAGAAAATATCGATCGTGCGTCACCAGCAGCACCGCGCCGTCGAACCCGGTCAGGGCCTCCTCGAGCACGGCCAGTGTGGCCAGATCGAGATCGTTGGTCGGCTCGTCGAGCACCAGGATCTGCGCCGCGCGCAGCATGAGGATCGCCAGCAAGAGACGGCTCTGCTCACCGCCCGACAGCCGGCCGACGGGCGTGTTCATCTGCTCGTGCTCGAACAGGAAACGTTCGAGGTAGCCGCGGACGTGGACACGCGCGCCGCGGTACGTGACGTGGTCGCCGTCGGGGCAGATGGTCTGGGCCAGCGTGCGCGCAGGATCGAGCGCCTCGCGGGTCTGCTGGAAGTAGGCGACCTGGAGGCCGTCCGCGCGCAGCACCGACCCCTCGGCCGGCGCCTCCACGCCCAGCAGGACCCGGATCAGCGTCGACTTGCCGCACCCGTTCGGTCCCAGCAGACCGAGGCGCGTCCCGGGGCCGATGTAGAGGTCGACGTGCTTGAAGATGGTTCGTCCGCCGTAGTCGTGGCCGACGCCGCGCGCCTCGATGAGCCGGCGCGGCCGCTGCTCGGCGGCCTGAAACTCCAGCCCGGCCGTGCGCGACTGGTTCCGCCGCCCGAGCTCCTTGACCTCGTCGCCGAGCGTGCCGGCCCTTTGAATGCGCGCGTCCTGCTTGGTGGTCCGGGCGGCCGGACCGCGCCGAAGCCACTCCGTCTCTCGCCGAAGTGTGTTGCGCAGGACCACCTCGCGTCGCTCCTGGGCGTGCATCTGCTCCGATTTGGCGCGCGTGTAGGCCGCGTAGTCGCCCGCCACGCTGAGGAGGCCGCCCGCGTTGCGCCGATCGAGCTCCAGGATCCGCGTCGCCACCCGCTGCAAGAACACCCGATCGTGCGTGATGGTGATGGTGGCGAACGTCGCCCGGCGGAGCAGCTCCTCGATCGCTTCGATCCCCTCGACGTCGAGGTGGTTGGTCGGTTCGTCGAGCAGCAACAGATCCGGCCGGCGCGCCAGCTCCCGGCCGAGGGCGACGCGCTTCTGCCAGCCACCCGAGAGCGACGCGATCGACGAATCGGGCGTGACGCTCGGCTCCTCGCGCCCGTCGAGCGCCAGCGTGGCCATCACCTGGCGCGCGGTGTCGCCGTGGGCCGCGTCGTCATCGCTGGCCGCCCCCAGACCTTCGCCGATGGTCGAGCGGACCGTCGCGCCAGCCGAGAAGCGCGGCACCTGCTGCAACCAACCGACGCGCAGGCCGCGCCGCCGGGCGACGGTCCCCCGGTCCGGACCGAGATCGTCCGCCAGGATCCGGAGCAACGTCGACTTGCCCGCGCCGTTCGGTCCGATGAGCCCGATCCGCTCGCCGTCCTCGACGGTGAAGCTCACGCCTTCGAACAGCGGTCGCGCCCCGAAGGCCGCCGAGAGGTCCTGGACGCCAAGCAGGATCGCCATGTGGCGCCACCATACCGTGGCCGTCGCTGCTCTGCCGGGCCTCAACGCGCGCCCCAGGGAGACGCGCTCGGCGCATCCCGGTAGGATGGCTGGGGTGCCTCCCGACGACGGCGATTCTCCGGCGCGTGTCCGCCGCAGGGAGGTGGTGCGCGCGTTGACGCGACTGCTGGAAGATCGCCTCGTCAACCGTCTTCTGTCGGTCGTCGGTCTCCTGGTCGTGGTTGGGCAGATTGTCGTGTGGTATCCGCGCTACGCGCTCGAGCCGCCCGGGAGCGGATTCGACTTTCCGATCTACCAGCGGGCCGCTGCCAGGGCGGCCCACGGCCTCAGCGCCTACGAGCCTTGCGCGCACGATTCCGCCGTCGCGCCCAGCTGCCTGCTTTATCCACCCCCGTTCGCCGCGGCCGTGGCCCTGGCCGGGCGAGCTTCGCCAAGTGGGTTCCAGAAAGGGACCTATCTGGTGCTGCTGGTGGCCTTCTGGGCGTATGCCGCGGGTCTGGTCAAGCTGGCGCGCGGGCGCGTCGGCGTCTCATCGACTCTGATCGCCGGCGCGCTCCTGTTCGTGACACCGGGCGTGAACGTCACGATGGGACTGGGGAACCTCGACGTCGTCGTCTGGGCCTTGATGGCCTGGGGGCTGGCCGTGGAGGCCGCGCTGCCTCTGCTCGTCGTCGCGGCGGCGTTCAAGCTCTGGCCGGCGGTCTCGCTGGCGGCGCTGCTGGTAGCCAAGCCGGCGCGGCTGCGCGCCGCCGCTGTCACGGCCGCGCTGGTGCTGGCTGCGACGTTGGCGGTGCTCGGGCCGTCCTCGTTCGCGGACTGGCGTCACTTGGCCGTACCGGGTCTGCAGGCGGGCACGCTCAAACCGACCAACGTGAGCGTGGTCGCCATCGTCGGGCGGTTGGGCCTCACGATCCGCGGGCCGGTGCTCACCCTGCTGCCTCTGGCCGCGGCGGGCCTGGCGGGGTGGCTGCTCCGCCGTCAATCCGAGCGCCTGAGGGCGGCGGTCGTCGGAATCGCGGCGACGGCCTGTTCGCCCATCTTCTGGTCGAAGTACGCGGCGGTGCTGTTGCTCCCGGTCGCCGCTTGGTTCTCCCAGCACCGGTGGCGGGGCTCGGCGTCGCCGCCGCGCGCGACCCGCGGTTAGTCAG
>DASYEX010000333.1:0-19577 GCA_036498765.1 Polyangia bacterium | reverse complement strand
GCCGTCGAGCGCCAGGTGGGCCAGCGTGGCGCGCGCGGCCGGCTCGGCGCCCGCCGCCACCTCGGCGCGGGCCAACGCCAGCTGGTAGAGCGGCTCGTCGGGATCGTCGTGACACGCCGAACGGAGGAGCTCGGTGGCCCGCTCGGGGTTGGCGTCCATGAGCGCGCGGGCCTCGGCGACCCGCGCGCCGAGCTCGCGGGCGCAGACCCGACCAAAGATGGCCCCCCGCCGGAACTCCTCGGTGGCGTGGGCGCGCTCCTGGGTGGTGAGGGGCTGCGCGGCCAGGAAGTGGCGCCACTCGCGCTCGAGATCGCCGAGCGGGACGCGGTAGACGTCGCTGAAGTTCCCCGCCGAGCGGTAGAGGGCGCGCAGCTTGTCGGCGCCGCGCGTCTCGAGCAAGAAGGCGGAGAAGGAGCCGGCGATGGTGTACGCGCGCGCGCCCGCCAGCGTGCTGAAGCCGGCCCCGACCACCTCGGCGAGCGGCGGCGCCAGGCCGGCCGCGATCATCGCCGCCGCCTCCTGATGGATGGTGGCGTCGCCCCAGGGGTCGCCGGCGTCGGCTGCCTCGGCGACCCCCTCGACGAGCCCCATGGCCAGGCGCGGGTGGGGAACTGGCGTCCAGCGCCAGGCCAGCGCGACACCGAAAAAGGGATCGCCGAACGCGCCGGCGAAGACGTGCGCCATCTCGTGCCGCAGCCGCTTCGAGGGGAAGCGCTCCTGCACGAACATCTCGCGCGTCCACGGCTTGGCGTAGAGCGTGTTGCCCGCGCCCACCAGCGCCTTCTTGGTGGCGGCGTCCGGGAAGTCCCACACGGTGATGGGGAGCTTGGGCTCGACGCCGAACGTCTCGCGCAGCTGCGCGTAGCGGAACTCGAGATCCTCGGCTTCGAGCGCCACCTCGGTGCGGGTCTTGCTGCCCGAGACATAGCGGATGACGAAGTGGTCGGTTTTCTCGCTGCGATCGAGCACCCGCGCCAGATCGGTGCGCCTGACGTGGTATCCGAGCCGCCCGCCCGTTCCGTAGAGGACGGAGGAGGCAATCACCAGCGGAAACGCCGCGGCGAGCAGGGCGGGGCGCCAGCGGCGCGGATCGCGGCCGTAGCTGGCGAGGCCGACCGCCAGCACGATCGCGGTGGTCGCCCAGACGAGGTTGGCCACCCGGAAGAGCAGCAACGACAACGGCGGACGCAGCGCCTCGTCGTAGATCGGCCCGGGGAAGTAGCCGCCGAAGGGATCGAAGGCGAACACGGGTGGATTGCGGTAGAGCCGAAGCAGCGTCCAGAGGAGGGAGAGGACCGGAATCGCGAACGCCAGGAGGCGCCCGCGCCGTGGCTTCGGCGTGCCGAGCCCGGGCAGCACGCCGGCGACCGCGCCGTAGAGGGCGCTGCCGAGCGGCAGGAGCGCGAAGAACGCCAGGCCCGCGGCGAGGCTGCAGTTGCGGACGCGGGCGGCGTTGCCCAGCCCGAGAAGCAGCGGCAGGACCAACGTCGCCGCCGCCAGGGTCGTCGCTCGGCCAAACACGCGCAGGAGGTCGACCCCCGCCGGCGTCCGGCCGAGCGCCGCCCGCGCCCGCGCCGCCTGGCCGTGCCCGATGTCGACCCCGGCCAGCGCCGCGCCGAAGCCGAGCGCGAAGGCGAAGTCGTACCCCAAGAGGTCGTAGAGCGGCACGAAGCAGAGGATCAGCGCCGCCGCCGTCAAGAGCGCCGCCCAGACGCGCACCCGCAGGTCGATGCTCCGCCACCCGGTGCGGCTGACCCGGTCGCGGGCGAAATTGACCGTTTTGTACACGAGGTTTAACATGGGCGACACGCTCGCAACGACCGGGAGTTGCGTCCGGGGCAGCAGATCATGACGGACGAAGAACGACGCCGCGAAGCACGGGCTCCGATCGAGCTCAAGGTGGAGTACAAGCGGCTCAACACCTTCTTTTACGACTACACGAAGAACATCTCCAAGGGGGGGACGTTCATCAAGACCGAGAAGCCCCTCGACATCGGCACCATCTTTCTCTTCAAGCTGATGGTTCCGTCGCGCGAGACGCCGCTCGCCCTGCGTGGCGAGGTCCGCTGGGTGGTCAAGGAAGGGTCCCCGCCCCCCGCCAACATTCCCGCCGATCACGAGCCGGGGATGGGGATCCGCTTCGTCTACGACGCGGCGGAGCAGCGGCAGGCGCTCGAGGAGATGGTCGAGAAGATGATGGTCGACAGCCTGGGGCCGCTCATCTACTCGCGCCTGGTCCGCAAGACCAAGGGCTGAGACGACCCGAGCGCGGGCGCGGCCCGCTAGCCGATCACCATCTCCTCGCGGTCGGCCGGTGGTGGCGCGCCGCCGGGGCCGAAGCGGTCGGCGCGCCAGGCGGAGAAGAGCGGGTGCGGCGTCTCGCCGTCGAGGTAGGCGGCGTAGTGGCGCGCCACCACCGGCGCCATCATGAAGCCGTGGCCGCCGAAGCCGCAGACCACGAAGAAACCGGGGACGCCGGGGAGCGGCCCGACCAACGGGTTGCCGTCGGGGCTGACGTCGTACGGCCCCGCCCACTGGCGCACCACCTTGACGTGGCCGAGCCGCGGCATGAGCGCCACCAGCCCGCGCGCCATGCTGGTCAGGAAGTCGAGCCGCGACCCGAGCCGGACCTCGCCCTCGGGGTTCTTCTCCTCGGGCATCGCCACGCCGCCGACCAGCTCGCCGCGCAGCGACTGTGACACGTAGAGGCCGCTCTCGATGACCGAGACCATCGGCTTCAAGAACGGCTTGAGCGGCTCGGTGGAGAGGATCTCGTGGCGCACCGGGCGGTCGGGGAGGGTCCCGCCCGCGAGGCGCGCCAGCGGCGGCGACCAGGCCCCCGCCGCGCACACCACCCGCCCGGCGGTTATCGTTCCGGCCGGCGTGGTGAGCCGGAAGTCGTCGCCGCGTCGATCGATGGCGGTGACCGGCAGGCCGGTCCGGAGCGTCACGCCGCGCCGCTCGGCCGCCCGCGCGTACCCCCAGACGAACGGCCAGGGGAAGACGATGGCGTCGGTCGGGTTGTAGCAGGCCGACACGAAGGGATCGGTGTCGAGCTCCGGCACCAGCTCCCGCGCGTCGTCGAGCCCGATCATCCGCGTCGGAAGGTCGCACCGGTTCTGCAGCTCGACGTTGCGCGCCAGCCGGTCGGCGGCCGCCTGCGTGCGCGCCAGGAACAGATAGCCCCCGCGCCTCATCCAGACGTTAATCCCCATCTCCTCGGCGAAGTGGGCGCAGATCTCGATCGACTCCTGCATCAGGCGGACGTTCATTTCCGTCGACCACTGCTGCCGGACGCCGCCCCCGTTGCGGCCCGACGCGCCCCAGGCCAGGTGGTGGGCGTCCAGAACGACGATCCGGTGGCGGCGGCGGGCCGCCAGGTTGTAGGCGATCGCCAGCCCCATCACGCCGGCGCCGATGACGACCACGTCGGCGCGAGGGGGAAGGGCGGCTTGGCTCTGCACCGTCATTTCTTGCCGGCGGCGGCCAGGACCCCGAGCTCGATCGGCACCAGCGGGGGGCGGGCCGTGAACGGCGCCAGCGCGGCCGGCGCGCCCCCCGTGGCCTGGGCCACGGCGCGCGCCACCTCGCGCAGGCACTCCTTCCCCTGGCAGGGTCCGGTGCCGAACCCGGTGTAGCGCTTGACCTCCTCCAGGTCGGCGCGCCCCAGGCTGACGGCGTGCTGGACGTCGGCGAGCGTGACGTCCTCGCAGCGGCAGAGGATCACCTTGCGCGACACGATTCGCGTCCCGCTTATCCGGCGTTGGGGGACGGTGGCTCGAACATCTTGTCGTCCATCGGTTCGTCGAACGCCACCTCATTCACCGTGGTGACGATGACGACCGGCCCGGCGTGCATCTCGGTCGTGTACGGCATCTTGATCCCGCCGATGTTGCGCCAGTCGTCCATGGTCACCTTGAAAGGCACGTTTCCTTGAGGGGTTGCGTGAATTCCCTCCTGCGACACTTGAAGGTGAGTCTGGCGATCGTAGCAGCTGCGGATGGGGTCGCCCGTCCGCGGCGTCATCGACAGGCACTCGAGCCCGGCGGGCGGGTCCGGCGCGGTCTCGATCTTCGCATAGAGCGCGCGCGCCTCGAGGTCGGAGTTCCACGCGTCCTCGATCCGGGCCTGCTCGGCCTCGGCGCCTTCCAGCTGGCGAATCCCATTGAAGGGATCCTGCGCCCAGAAGACCTTCCCGTTCGACCCCTCGCGGACGATGCCGATGCCGGGAAAAGTCGACACCGTCAGCGACTTGTCGGCGCTGGTCTGGTAGTGGTCGACCGGCCCGCTCATCCCCATCCCCTGGAACGCGAGGTTCATCTTGACGTGGATCGTCTTGTGCGCCGTCCAGGCCGCCGCGCCCCCCATGGCCCGGATGGAGTCGGCCAGGATGGCGTCGGCCGGGCGCGAGACGGCCGGCGCCACCGGCGCGGCGGCGGTCGCGGCGGCGGGCGCCGGGTGCGACGCGCAGCCCGATGCCAGGGGGAGCCCCAGCGCCAAGCACACGAGAAGGGTCGTTTTCATTTGGAGGCTCCGGTGGTGGCCGTGGCTGGGCGCGAGGCTCGGATGGCGACCAGGGCGGCGTCAAGCACCGGGTCGCGTCCGGTGCGCAGCGCGGCCCGGGTCTCGATCACCCGCTTGTCGGGCTGCACGCCGCGCCCCTCGAGCAGGATCCCCTTGGGCGTCCTGAAGTCCGCCACCACGTCTTGCATGATCGCGCCGCCGGGCAGGGCCTCGACCACCGACGGCAGCACGGCGCCGACGGAGGCGTCGCCCACCACCACGGCGCGCTTGGCCTCCTGCAGGCCGGCGGCCAGCATCTCGGACGTCGACGCGGTCCCCTCGTCGGTGAGGATGGCCAGCGGCCCGAGGTAGGGGGTCGCGCCCAGCTCGGGCTTGGCGGTGAAGGTCTGCTCGAAGTCCCGCAGCTTGAGCGTCCCCAGCGCCACCGGCCGGTCGACGAACAGCGAGGCGACGGGGATCGCCATCCCGCCCACGCCGCCCGGGTTGCCGCGCAGGTCGAGGATGATGCCGCGCACGTGGTGCTGCTCGAACCGGGCGACCGCCTTCTTGATCTCGGCCAGCACCGGCTCGACGAAGAAGATGTTGAAGGCGATGACGCCGACGTCGTTCGTCTCGTAGGCGTGCACCTCTGGGTAAATGGGCGGCAGGTAGCCGATCTGCACCGGTTTGCCGGTGGGTGGATCGCGCGTCAGCACCACCTTGCCCGGGCGGTTGTCGTTGTCGAGGTAGCTCACCGTCACCCGGGTGCCGGGCGAGCCGGCCAGCCGGCGGGTGGCGGCGCGCCGGACGGCGAACCGCTCCTCGACGGGACGGAGCGCGCGCGACGAGTTGTGCGGCGCCTCGATCGGCCGCCCGCCGATTTGCGCGACAATGAACCCCGGGGCCAGGCCGGCCCGCTCGGCCGCCGAGCCGGCGCGCACGCGGGTGATGGTCGGGCGCCCCTCGATCACCCGCACGGTGAGGCCGGGATCGCCGACGCCCTCCCCGACGGGCGTCGCCGCGCCGGGAGGCTGCGCGCCGGCGGGCCCGGGCGCCTCGCCGGGCTGGGCGGTCTCCTCGGCGGCGGCCTCGTCCTCGTCGCCTGGGCCGGTGACCATCATGTGCGACTGGCCGAGCTCGCCGATCATCTGGTTGACCACCCGGTAGAACGCCGGCTCCGTCGGGGCGGCCAGCGCCAGCGGCTCGTACTTGGCGCGCATCGCGTTCCAGTCGAGCCCGCCCAGCGTCTTGTCGTAGTGGTGGTCGCGCACCGTGCGCCAGGCGGCTTCGAAGATCTGGCGGCGCATCTGCGTCTCGGGGCTCTCGCCGCCGGCGACGCCCGGGGCGGGCGCCGCGGTGAACGGCGGCGGCTCGACGACCGGGCCCGGGCCGCTCGGCGCCGGCGTGGCGGGTGTCCCCGCCGGCGGAGGCGTGGGGGCGGCGCAGCCGGCGGGCAGCGCGAGCGCCGCCAGCAGAAACGCCGCCGCGGCCAGGGTGGCCGCCAGCGCCCGCCCGATCCGCGTCCCCTCGCGCGCGGCCGCCTCCGGGCCCGCGTAGCCGGTCACGTCGCCGCAGGCGAAGACGCCCGGCGCAGTCGTCGCGCCGTGCGCGTCGACGACGGCGGCGAACCCACCGCGCGCGGGGTCGAACGTGACGGCGGCGCCGTGCTGGCGTGGCAGCTCGGAGGCGGGCGAGGGGAGCGTCGCCACCGCCACCAGATCGCCCTCGATCTTTCGGACGTCGCCGTCCGGGCCCGCGACGTCGAGGCCGCGCACGCGCTTGGTCCCCCGCGCGCCCACCACCGTCTCGCGCGAGAGGTCGACCCGCTCGGTGAGGACGCCCGCCGCGTTGAGCGCCCGTTCGAGCGTCGCGGCCGTCGGCGCGCCGTCGAGGATGATCACCTTGCGCTTGGCGGCGACCGGGCGGACGCCCCACTGGAACGCCAGCCGGCCACAAGCCCGCGCGGCGATCACGCCGGGGCGGTCGTTGTCGGCGAACGGCAGGTTTTGATCGTATCCGCCGGTCGCGTAGAGGTAGCGCCGCGCGCGCACGCGCAGCAGCCGATTGTTCGCCACCACCGCCAGCAGGCCCCGGCCGCCGTCGGGCGTCTGGTCCTCGGGATAGAAGGCGATGGCCGTCGCCCGCGAGACGATCCGCGCGCCCGCCGCCAGCGCCTCGTCGGCGCGGGTCCGGGCGCGCGCCGCGCCGGACGCTTCAGCCAGCAGGGAACCGCCCGGCGCCGCCTGCTCGTCGTAGAGCGAGATCTGGGCGCCGGGCGCCGCCTCGGCGAGAGCGCGCGCCGCGGCCAGCCCGGCCGGCCCGCCGCCCACGATACAGACGTCGAGCGCTTCGTCGCGCGGCGAGAGCCGCATGGCGGCCGGCGCGTCGGGCAGGGTCCCCGCGCCCCCCATCTCGCGCACCAGCTTGAGGAACAGCGCGTTCCCGGCGCGGGTGCCGGTCATCATCGTGTGGTGGTCCATCCCCTCGGGGAACAGCCAGTCGGCGGCGGCCAGCACGTCGACGTCGGCGCTGGGGAAGGCGTTCTGGCGGGCGCAGGCCAGCGCGGCGCGCGCGGGCGCCAGACAGGCCCGCTGGTTGGGGCGGCCGTCGATGCGGACCAGGCACGCCGCGCAGTGGCCGTCGAGGCAGAAGAACCCGCGCGGCCGGTGGTACTTCGACGAGCGCGCCAGCGTCTGGATCCCGGCGGCGTGAAGCGCGACGGCCACCGGCTCGCCCTCGAAGGCGGCGACACGCTCGCCTTCGAAGTCGATGGTGACGGGGAGGCCGCGGGCGGCGCCCGGGGCGTGGCCGGGGGGAAAATCGCGCAGGTCGGGAGACACGTGCTTAATCTACCAGTCGATCTACCAGTCACGGGCGCTTGTATGAGTGGCCCCCGAGAGGAGAGCTCGACGATGACGAACCGATTTCTTCGCACGATCGCGGCCGGCACGATGTTGACCGTCGGCGCCACCAGCATCAGCTGCGGCTACATCCTTTACCCCGAGCGCCGCGGCAACCAGGGCGGTGTCATCGACGGCGCCACCATGGTCATGGATCTCCTCTGGTTGCTGCCCGGACTCATCCCCGGCGTGGTGGCGCTGATCGTCGACTTCTCGAGCGGCGCCATCTACGTCGGCGGCCGTCGCCATGCGGAGCTGCGTCTCTCCCCCGACGGCCACCTGGCGGTCCAGGTGCCGCACGCCTCCGGGCCGGGGCGCGTCGAGCTGCGCCTGGTGAACGGCTCCCACGAGGTGGTGGCGCGCCGAACGGCGCTGGTCGGCCCGGGCCACGCCAGGGGCGAGACGATCGATCTGGCGGTCGCGCCCTCGGCGCGCGGGCCGCTCACCTTCGAGATCGTGACCGACGACGGTCAGATCGCGCGTGCGGCGGTGGCCGCCAACTAACCGGGGCGGGCCGATCAGAGTCCGACGGCGTTCAGCGCCAGCGTGACCAGGCCCGCGATGATCACCGTCGCGCCGGCGGCCCGCGCGCGCCGGAGCTTGGTCGGATCGTGCGCGCGCGCCACCCCGACGGCGGCGCGCAGGTAGCTCAAGCCGCCCCACAACACCAGGGCCAGCTCGGCGGCCGCGGTGAGCACCGGCCACCGCCAGAGCCCGAACCCGAGGAGCGGCGTGCCCGCAGGCGCGCCGGGGAGAAGCGGCATGTCGTGCCGGTGGACGACGAGGTCGATGAGCCAGTGCGAGAAGACGACGGCGCCCAGCACCAGCGCCGCGCGCCGCCCCCAGCGCAGGCCGGCAGGCAGCGCGAAGACGAGCGCGAGCACGAGCGCGCCCACCAGCGAGTGGGTGTAGTCGGCGTGGATGATCCCGTTGCCGTACCCGGGCTTGCCACCGCCGATCACCTCGATGGTCTCGATCTTGGCGATGAAGAGCGGCACGAAGACCACGTCGAGCCACTGGGTCGCCAGCATGAGCGCCCACAGCGGCACCGCCGGCTGGCGCGCCTTGACGCCCGCCGCCAGGCCGAAGTGTCCGGCTACCATGTCCCGGGCTCCTTCCGGCGAGAGGCGGCTCCCGGCCGCGGCCACGGCAGCTTGCCGTCGATGATCCCGGCGACGACGACGAAGAGGATCAGACCCAAGATGAAGGACATGCGGATGAGGTTACTTCACGGTCCGGTCCGGCGCTGGGCCTGGCAACGTCGCGACGACGGCAGCGAAGCCGCATCGTAGACCCGGGGCGCGGAAGCCAAAAGTCACGGTCTGGCGAGGCGTCGATGATTAGCTTCGGATCGCTGTGGTGGTGGAACGGTCGGGGGTGGTCGGCGCGGCGGCGATCATGTGCGCGCTCGGGGCTTGCTCCGCGCAGTCGCTCGGGCCGCCCCACGACGGAGGCTTGCGGCCGCCGAGCGGGCAGCGGCCGCCGAGCTCGACGCTGGGGACGGCGGCCGACGGCGGCGCGCCCTCCGGCATTTTCGACGGAGGGCCGCCGAGCGGGTCCGGCAATCCCGGCGGGTCGAGCGCGCCGGGCGACGCCGGGCCGCGGGCGGCGGGGACCGACGGCGGGGCCGGCGCCTCGGCGGAGCCGGCGGTCGAGCTGGCGCCGACGACCGTGCTCAGCGCTGCTTCCGTCCTGTCGGCCGAGGTGATCGCGGCCGACAGCGACGGGATCTACTGGCTGCTCCCTTACAACCAGCTCTGGATGTTGCCGACGGGCTCGGATTCGCCGCGCGATCTGGCGGTCGACACCACCGGATCGCCGGCGCTCCTCACTGCTTATCCGGGCGTCCTGGTGGCCTCCGGCCAGTACCTGTTCTGGGTCGCCAAGGTGTCGACCAGCAGCGGCGGCACGCGCCAGACCCTGCATCGCACCAAGAAGGGCGGCGGCGACGACATCCTGGTCGACGACCTGAAAACCGTCTCGGCCCAGGGGCTGGCGGTCGACAACCGGTACCTTTACTGGACGCAAGATCTCGAGCCCGGTCAAACGGGGACGGCGCAGATCCTGGGGCTGCCGCTCGATGCCACCCCCGGCACGACGCCGGTGCCGCTGGTGACGATCTCGAGCTCGCGGGAGGCATTCTCGCTGGCGGCCGACGACCAGTACCTCTACTGGACGCCGTGGGATGCCACCGGCACCACCCAGGACCCGGCGACGGTCTGGCGGGGCGACAAGTCGGGGCTTCTGAACGGAACCAGCGCGGGCGCGCCCTACGTCGATCTCTCCGCCACGTTCCTGTGGCCGTACGCCGGCTCGCTGTACGTCCTTTACAACCCGACGCCGTCGACCACGGCCCTGGGCCGCGCCGACGTCGCGGGCGGCGTGGCCACCTTGGCGCTCAAGCCGGGCTGGCTGACGTTCTTCGGCGACTGCGTCCTGAGCTCGACCGCGGTGGCCGGTACCAGCCCGCACCAGGGGTTCATCGACGCGATGCCGCTCGCCGGCGGCGCGCCGCAGGTCGAGGTCGCCGTCGACGTCGCCGTCCCGCCCGTCGTCGGCGTGCCGGGGCTGGTCTTCATCAACGGCCTCGGCCAGTTGGTGGCGATCAGCCCGACGGACTTCCGGGCGGCGCTGGCGTCCGGGGAGCCGTGACGAAATCGGCCATAGGATGATCAGCTTGGCGTGACATGGGGGTCGGGCGGTTGGTGTGGGGGAGCGGGCTGCTGGTCGGGTGCGTGCTGGCTGGTTGCTCGGCGCAGTCGCTGACACCGAATCGGGACGGCGGCGCGCCTCCGGAGACCGTCTCGCCGGGCCCCGACGCCGGAACGGATGGCGGGCCCGTGGTGCGGCTGGTCCCGACGAGCCTCCTCACCAACGCCGACCTCTCGACCGCCCAGGTGCTCGCCGCCGACCGCGACGGCATCTACTGGGTCACCCTCGGTAACCAGCTCTGGATGCTGCCGACGGGGAGCAGCGCGCCGATCCAGCTGGCGGTCGATCCGAGCCCGTCGAGCGGCGGGGACTACGCGGCCTGTCTCCTGGTCAGGGACGATGAGCTGTTCTGGACCGCGTCGATCTACGCGGACGACACCCGATCGTACTTTCGCTCGCCGCTCCACCGCACGGACAAGACCGGGGGTGACGTCGTCTTGTTGCCGAACCTTTCGGGCGAGCCACGCGAGGTGACGGCCGACGACAACGACCTCTACTTCCCAGGGGGCGGGTTGGGGGACGGCGTCGAGATCGCCGCGCTCCCGCTCCACGCCCTTCCGGGAGCGACGCCGACGGTCCTCTCGACCCTCGGCTTCGACGTGGACGTGTACTCGATGGCGGTCGACGACACCTACCTCTACTGGACCACCTTCCCGAACGATTCCACGATTCAGGTCGACGAGGGTCCGGTCACCAGAGCCGACAAGGCGAGCTTGCTCGCCGGCGCCGGGAGCCTGTCGCAGTTCATCGATGACGATGTCGCGGCCATGCAGGCGGCGGGCGGCAGCCTGTTCTTCTCCTACGCGTCGCCGGGACGAGACGCGGGGGTCGGTCGGGTGGATCAGAACGGATCGCGGACCAATCTGCCGTTGCCCTGGGGAACCACGCTGCTGGTTCTCGACCGCTGGGTGGTGACGGCGGTGCCGGCGACCAGCGTTCCCCCCGGCGGCCTGATCCGCGCGGTGTCGATCGGCGCCGTGGTGGGCGACGGTTCCGTCGCCGTCGAGATCGCGGACCAGGTGAAGATCCTGCCCGTCGCCGGTGGGCCCGGCGGCCCTGGTCTGGTCTTCGTCGACGGCAGTGGGCATCTCCTGGCCGTCAGCGAACAGGATCTCGGCGCGGCGGTCGCGGCAGGACAATACTAGGCTCCGTCGGTTCGGCTCGACGCGGGGCCGGTCGGCGCGCTATCTCTCCGGGCGCGCCGATGGAACCGATCATCTCAATCAAGGGCCTGCACAAGACGTACGCCTCGGGGTTCGTCGCGCTCAAGTCGATCGATCTGGAGATCGGGCGGGGCGAGATCTTCGCGCTGCTCGGGCCGAACGGCGCCGGCAAGACTACGCTCATCAGCGTCGTCTGCGGCATCGTCACCCCCTCCGGGGGGACGGTCACCGCCGACGGACACGACATCGTGCGCGACTACCGGTCGGCGCGCTTCAAGATCGGGCTCGTGCCGCAGGAGCTGACCACCGACGCCTTCGAGTCGGTGTGGACCACGGTGACCTTCAGCCGCGGACTCTTCCGCCGGCCCGCCAACCCGGCCTACGTCGAGAAGGTGCTGCGCGAGCTGACGCTGTGGGACAAGCGAGAGAGCAAGATCATGACCCTCTCGGGCGGCATGAAAAGACGGGTGATGATCGCCAAGGCCCTGGCCCATGAGCCGGAGATCCTGTTCCTCGACGAGCCGACCGCCGGCGTCGACGTCGAGCTCCGGCGCGACATGTGGGCGCTGGTGCGGCGGTTGCGGGAGAGCGGCGTCACCATCATCCTCACCACCCACTACATCGACGAGGCCGAGGAGATGGCCGATCGCATCGGCATCATCAACAAGGGTCAGCTGATCGTCGTCGAAGAGAAGGCCAAGCTGATGCAGAAGCTGGGCAAGCGGCAGCTGACGCTCAACCTGCAAGAGCCGATGGCGGCGCTGCCGGCGGCGCTCGGGGGCTGGCCTCTGGCGCTCAAGGCGGGCGGCAACCAGCTGGAGTACACCTTCGACGCGCACGACGGCGCCGGGGCACCCGGTGAGACGAGCGGCCCGCGCGACATCCCCACGCTCCTCCGCCGGCTGGGCGAGCTGGGGATCGCCTTCAAGGATCTCTCCACCCACCAGAGCTCGCTGGAGGAGATTTTCGTCAATCTGGTGAGCGACCGGGCCCCGGACCGGACCCAGGACGAGCAAGGCCCGCGGCCATGAGCGGCATCGGCTTCAACCGCACGGGCGTCTGGGCCATCTACCGGTTCGAGATGGCGCGCTTCGTGCGCACGCTGCTCCAGAGCGTGGTCACGCCCGTCATCACCACCTCGCTCTACTTCGTCGTCTTCGGCTCGGCGATCGGGTCGCGCATGTCGCAGGTGGGCGGCGTCCCCTACGGCGCCTTCATCGTCCCCGGCCTGATCATGCTGTCCCTCCTCACGGCCAGCATCTCCAATGCCTCGTTCGGGATCTACTTCCCGAAGTTCACCGGGACCATCTACGAGCTGCTCTCGGCGCCCATCTCGTTCCTGGAGATGATCATCGGGTACGTCGGCGCCGCGGCCAGCAAGTCGATCATCCTCGGGCTCATCATCCTGGGGACGTCGACGTTGTTCGTCCCGGTGGTGGTGCACCACCCGCTGGCGATGGTCGCCTTCCTGCTGCTCACCGCCACCACCTTCAGCCTGTTCGGCTTCGTGATCGGCATCTGGGCGGCCGGCTTCGAGCAGCTCCAGCTCATCCCCATGCTGGTGGTGACGCCGCTGACGTTCCTGGGCGGCGCCTTCTATTCGATCGACATGCTGCCGGCGCGCTGGCGGACCATCGCGCTCTTCAACCCGGTCGTCTACCTGGTCAGCGGTTTCCGCTGGAGCTTCTACGACACCGCCGACGTCGCCGTCGGCATCAGCCTGGCGGCGGTCGTCGGCTTCCTGGTCGTGCTGCTCTTGGTGGTCGGCTGGATCTTCAAGACCGGCTACCGCCTCAAGAAGTAGCCGGCCTGGTCACCGCTACGGGCGCGCCGGCGCCTGCGGCGACGAGATGTCCAGCCGGAGCTGGTCGTTGACCGAGAGGACGCCCGGCGTCCCCTGGGCCAGCTCGATCGCCTCCCGCTTGGCCGTCACGTTGGGGACCGAGCCCACCAGCGTCACGGCGCCGTTCTCCGCCGTCGCCACCGTGATCACCGAGCCTCGCAACAGCTTGTCGCCCTGCAGCGCGGCTCGCACGTTGGTGGTCACCGTGTCGGAGCCCCCAGCGCTCGGCGTGTCGCCGTTGCTATATGCCCCCGTCGTCCGAGCGCCCGGATCGTTCGCCAACGCCGGCCCCGCCGTCGCGGCGAATAGGATCGTTCCCCCCAGAATTCCCCGAAGAAAACCCTTCATGTCACCGCCTCCAGCTTCAATCTGGGAACTGGGAGCGCGTGAGCAACCTCGGCCGTGAGCTCAGGCGGGCCGAGATCCAGCTGAACGGCGAGGAACTAGAACGTCAGCGAGAGGCTGACCCCCGGGGCTCCGCCGTCGGCGTCCGCCTGGAGGTCCGCCAGGACGGCGCTCAAGGTGCCGTGGACGGAATAATAGAGGGAGCCCTCGAAGCCAGCGTCGGTCGGGTAGGGGGTTACCGAAGTGAGCGTCAGCGTCCAGGTCCCCTCGGGGTCGGTCGATTCGCCACGGCAATCGTCGGTGGCGAGCGCGACGTATTCGAGCTCTTGGACGATCGGCGTGCACGTCTGATCCGAGGGCCCGCCGGTCTGCTCGCAGCCGGGTGGACAGTATCCGTAGCCGGCGTCGGTCGCGCAGACGCTCGGGTCGGGTGGGGTGAGCATCGCGGCGATCACGGCGCTGCCGCAGGTCGCAGCCTGCGTATAAGTTCCGGAGCTCGCCGCCGGCAGTCCGATGTCGACGCTGACGTCCCCGGAGAGCACGTTGGCGGGCTCGCTGAACCGCAGGGCCGCCGCCGGCGAACCCTTCACGGTGGTCTCGATGAACAGCTCGATCCTCGGCGCGCCGCCGTCGTCGGCGGGCGTGCTCTGGATGTAAGCGAAGGCGCCGCGCGTGCAGACGGCGCCGCTCACGCCGTTGCCCGAGAAGCTCCCGGTCGCGGCGGTCCCGATCGGCTCGGCCTCGGTGTCGTCGGTGCAGCCGCCACCGTCAAACGATCCGAGCGCGTCGGCGACCCCCGCGTCGGTGAGCGGGCCGCCGGCCCCGGCGCCGCCGGACACACCGCCAGTGGCGCCCTGGGCCCCGCCGTTCCCGGTCGCGCCGTTGCTTCCGGCGCTCCCGGGCGTGCCGCCGCCGTCGATCCCCGGCCGGAAGCCGGCGGTCGCCGGTCCGCCGCAGGCGGGCGCGACGGCCAGCGCCAGCGTTGCAAGCGCGCCGATCGATCTCCACGGTCGCTTCGAGCTCCACGGTCGCTTCGAGCTCGGAATCGGGCTTCGTCGCATGGCGCCTCCTCGGGTCGGGAGAACGAGCGTCCCCGATCTTGGTCAGCGCCGCGCGCGAGGCAAGGGGCAAAGCGACGAAGCGAACGGACGGAGTTTTCGCAGATCCGACCTCTGCGCTTGTAACGCGTTTTTTTGTAACGTCTCTTGGCCGCCCGTGGGATGCACCCCACAATGAAACGAATGGAGCCGCCGTCGGTGCCGCCACCCGAGGACCCGGTTCCCGAAGGTCCCTTGCCCGAGGGCCCCGTCGTCGTCCCGGCGCCGTCGGAGAGGGCGGTCCGCTACCACCGCAGCGGCAACGTCATCTGGGCGGTCGAGCACCTCGTGGGCCTGGCGCTGCCGGCGGCCATCCTGTTCCTGGGGCTCTCGGCCTGGCTGCGGGTGCTCGCCGCGCGGTGGGCGCACGCGCGGTTCTATCCGACGCTGGTGATCTACCTGGCGCTGCTCTCCCTGCTGATGTTCGTCGTCCAGTTGCCGCTCTCGTATTACGTCGGGTACGCGCGCGAGCACGCCTATGGCCTCTCGTCGCAGCGGTTCGGCAAGTGGGCCGCCGACGAGCTCAAGGGGCTGGCCGTCGGCATCGTGCTGGGCGCGGCGGTGCTCTGGGTGCCGTACCTCCTGCTGCGGGCCAGTCCGGAATACTGGTGGCTGTGGACGGGGGCGCTGGCGCTGCCGTTCTTCGCGCTGGTCCTGCTCATCGCGCCGGTCTTCATCGCGCCGCTCTTCAACAAGTTCGGTCCCATGCGCGACAAGGCGCTGGAGGCCGAGGTGCTGGCGGTGGCCGGCGCGGCGGGCGTCGAAGGGGCGCGGGTGTTCGAGGTCGAAAAGAGCGTCGACACCAAGAAGGTCAACGCCTACGTGACCGGCTTCGGCAACACCAAGCGCATCGTCCTTTGGGACACGCTGCTCGGCCGGCTGTCGCCGCGCCAGACCCGCTTCGTCGTCGGGCACGAGGTCGGGCACTACGTCTTGGGGCACGTCCGGCTGAACATCGTCGTCTCCTCGGCGCTCACGGTGGCGGGGCTGTGGGGCGTGCACCTCACCGCCGACCTGGCGATCGGCCGCTTCGGCGGGTGGTTCGGGTTCGAGCGGATCTCGGACGTGGCCTCGATGCCGCTGCTGATGTTGCTCCTGTCGCTGTTCTCGATGGCGATCACGCCGGCGATGCTGGCGCTGTCCCGCCACCACGAGCGCGCGGCCGATCGCTTCGGCCTCGACTTGACGCGCGACAACCACGCCGCGGCGACCGCCTTCATCGCCCTGCAGGAGCAGAACCTGGCGGTCCCCCGCCCGGGGCGCCTCTACAAGATCTTCCGCGCCAGCCACCCCCCGATCGGGGAGCGCGTCGATTTCATCAATTCCTATGTGCCGCAAAAAAGCTAATATCGCCGCATGCATTCCTTGACGCGGGTGGCGAGCGCGATGCTGATGGCCGCGGCGCTCGTCTCGGGTTGCTCCAGCAGCAGCAACAACAAGGACGGCTCGTCGTCGGGCGGGCCTCAGCCCGCGACCAAGCTGGTCGACCTCACGCCGATGGAGCGGAGCCAGCTCTGCATGCAGCTCTCGTCGAACGGAAGCGGCGCCGTCTCCTGTCCCGACGCGGGCGCGGTCCCGGTCGCCATCGGCATCTGCACCTCGATCCAGCCGGACTGCTCGGCCACGGTCTCCACCCTGGAGACCTGCACGACGAAACTGATGGCGGACGCCTGTGATTTCAAGGCGTACACCGCGGATCTGGCGACGCCCGAGTGTCTGGTCATGCAGGCGTGCACCGCGGTTCTGTGCACCGGCTCGCTCTGTTTCTGTTCCAACAACAACGCCCTGACCCAGTGCCAGACCAGCTGCAAGACCTTCACCAAGGGCCTCACCGTCGACTGCGCCTCCTGCGTCGCCGGCGTGTTCTCCGCGACCTTGATGTGCCCGGACTTCACCATGCTGCCGTCACCGTACGACCAGTGCGCGGCGACCTGCGCCGCCCACGGCGGCTGAGGCGAGCGGGCGGGCCGCGGGCCCTTGGCTAGATGAGGACGCTGGGCATCGGAACCTCCCGCCCGTTACGCGTCCAGGTGGGCGCGGGAGCGGAACTCCTCGGTCGTGTTGGTGATCGGGAAGGGCTCGCTGGGAACGGGGACGCCGAGCGCCGCGCAGAGCGGACCCCAGCCGTCCTGGGCCTGCCACTCGACGAGGCGGCTCTGCGGCGCGCGCTTGCGGACGTCGGTGGTGTGCCGCTCGAACGCCGCCTTGGCCTGCGCCTCGTCGAGAAAGTCCGGCGTGAAGGTCTGGCGGAAGAGATCGGTGATCATCGGGATGAAGGCCGGGTTCATGGGCGAGCCGCCCGCTGGTTTGTCGCCCGGTTTGTCGCTGGGGGCCTCCGCCGGCCGACGGCGGAACCCCTCGAAGATGGTTCGCGACGCGCTCTTCCACCAGCCGTCGGTGTCGCGGCGTGAGAAGACGATGACGGCGTCCGGGAACGCCTCGGCGATCTCGAACCAGAACGCCGCCGAGGGCCAGTCGACCGTCGCCGCGAAGCCGTCGAAGAGCTGGCGCCAGTCGGGCAGCTTCCCGTTGGCCGCCGCCCGCCACAGCTCCATGTCCGCCGGCCGCTTGAACACTTCGACCATGTGGTAGCAGGGGCCGCCGAGCAGCCGCTCGAGCGCGATCTTGAGGGAGTGGGTTCCGGTTCGACCGAGGCCGGCACCGACGACGCGCAGCTGGGACATGCGGCGCAGTGTAACAGGACGGCGCCTCACGGCGGCTGCGGCACCGCCTTGAGGCGAAACGCGATCGGGAGCGCCTGCCGGTACATGTCGGCGAGGATCATCTGCGCGATCGTATGCGCCCCCTTGTCCTGCAGGTGCGTGTTGTCGCTGTTTCCGTTCGGGTAGTTGGGGAACTGGCCGGCCGCCAGGTCCATGAACAGCGCCGTGGTGGCGGTCTGGCCGATCTTCGTGAAGTAGGTCTTGGTCAGCGCCGTGGCGTCGACCAGCGCCACCTGCTTGGCGGCGGCGAGCTGCCGCATCGCCGCCGGGTAGTTCCCGTGCGTGTCCTCGAGGACGCCGTTGCTCCAGTCGTTGCGGTTGATCGAGGTGGCGAGGATCGGCGTGGCGCCCTTGGCGCGCGTGTCGTCGATGTAGTCGGTCAGGTATTGCTCATAGGTCGTGAAGGGGTCGGTGTAGAGCGTCGGCTCGTCGGACTTCTCGTCGTTGTGCCCGAACTGGATGATCACCGAGTCCCCGGCGCGGAGCGCGCTCTTGATCGGGGTCCAGTCCCCTTCGTCGTAGAAGCTCTTCGAGCTTCGCCCCGAGAGGGCCTTGTCCTGGACCGTCGCGCAGGCCGGGGTGTAGGACTCCTGGAGCGGCTGCGCCCAGCCCATGCGCGGGTAGAGATCGCTCGTGTAGACCGAGGCCGTCGAGTCGCCGATGACCCAGATGGTCGGCGTCTTGGACGTGGCCGCGCCGCTGGCGTTGCAGGTCGGGGCCCCGGCGCCACCCCCGCCCCCTGATCCACCGGCGCCCGCGTGGCCGCCGCCCGCGTGCCCGCCGGCCGCCCCGGCGCCCGCCGCGCCACCGGCGGAGCCGCCTGCTGCGCCTGCGCTGCCGCCGCCCGTGCCCGCGCGTCCGCCCGTGCCCGCGCGTCCGCCTCCCGCCGTCATGCCCGCCGCGCCGCCGGTCGCGCTGCCGCCGCTGCCTCCGCTGGCCGGCCCGCCGGCGGCGCCACCGGTCCCGATGATGCCGCCGGAGCTCGTCGCGCCGCCGGTGGAGGTCGCGCCGCCCGAGCCCGTGTCACCGCCGGTGGAGGTCGCGCCACCGGCGCCCGACGTGCGCGTGGGCTCGGCGCCGGGGCCGCACGCTGCCAGCGTCGCGAGCGCGGCGAACGCGACGGCGCGCGCCATCATCCTGCGAGCCAAGGTCGATGCTCGAAGCAACTCCATGCGACGTGATGCTTCGGGCCCACCGTAGCGATCACGTTTTGTGACCGGAGACGAACGCCGCGGTCGCACTCGTCATTTGATGACTCCCATCATCGTGGTCCCGCCGCCGTAGCCGAGGGCGAATGCGTGATCGAAGCGCGCCCACGCCGGCATAGGCGGGCATGAGGACGCTCCTTCGCTGCGTGCTGCTCGCGGGTGTCGTCGCTGCGGGCTGCGGCGGTTCCGGGGGCGCCGACAATGCCGGCGCGGGCGGCGGCTCCGGCGGAGCTCCGTCGACGGGTGGCGCGACGGGGTCTGGCGGCAACGGGAGCGGCGGTGCGTCGACCGGCGGCGGGACCGGCACCGGCGGTGTCACGTCGATCGGCGGAACGACGGGCCAAGGGGGATCGTCCGGTACGACGGGCCAAGCGGGTTCGTCCGGCGCGGCGGGCAAGGGCGGGTCGGGCGTCGCCGGGGCGAGCGGTCAAGCAGGCTCGCCGGGGACCGGCGGCGCAGCGGGTAGAGGCGGGTCCGGCGGCACGACCGGGTCGGGCGGCGCGGCGGGAGCGCCGGCCACCGGCGGAGCGTCCGGCTCGACCGGGACCGGTGGCGCGGCTGGCGCCAGCTGCACGGCGCCGCCGGCTGCGGGGCCGCTCCTCGGCTGGGCGTCGCAACCGGGCGCCGGGTACCAGGGGACCTCGGTCGCGACGACCACCGGCGGAGGCAACGTCACGCCGGTCACCGTGACGACGCTGGCCGCGTTGAACAGCGCCGCCGGCGGCACGGCGCCGGCGATCATCTACGTCAAGGGCGTGCTGGCCGCCGGTTCGGTCAAGGTCGGCTCCAACAAGACGATCGCCGGCCTCTGCGGCGCCGAGCTGCACGGCCACGTCGACATGAGCGGGTCGGTCAATGTCATCTTCCGCAACCTGAAGGTCGTCGGCTACAACTGCAGCGACAGTCCCACCGAGTGCAAGAGCGGCGCGGACGCCATCACCATCGTCAGCAGCGCGCACCACATCTGGGTCGACCACTGCGACATCTCCGACGGGTCGGACGGCAACCTCGACATCACCAACGGCTCGGACTTCGTCACCGTCTCGTGGACGAAGTTCTCCTACTCGACGAAGCGCACCGACC
>DASYEX010000332.1:0-16858 GCA_036498765.1 Polyangia bacterium | reverse complement strand
TCAGTTTCCCGGTGTCGGGGCCGCGGTCGCCTTCCTGGCCGAGGCGCTGCGCGAGCTCGCCGCGCGCGAGCCGCGCGCCACCGTGGCCCTCCTGGCCCGCCACCCCGAACAGGCCGACCGTTACTTCGAAGGCCTGCGCCGCGCCGAGGTCCCCTCGCTGCGCCGCGTGCGCGCGCAGGAGTTCGCGTTTCGTCCCGGCGTCGAGGTGACCGACGTCCGCCAGGTCAAGGGACTGGAGTTCGACTACGTGGTCATGCTCGAGGCCAACGCCCCAAGCTACGGCCGCGACGACGAATCGCGCCACCTCTTCCACATCGGCGTCACCCGCGCGGCCTGGCAGCTTTGGATCGTGGTCACCGGCGCGCCGAGCCCGCTCGTGCCACCGCCGGCGGCCTGAGCGCCAAGTCTACCGCTTGAACCGACCCCGCCCGAGCGGCGTCTTGCGCTGGAGCGGCGTCTTGCGCGCCAGCGTCTTCCCCGGCTGCAGGGCGGTCCGTCGCAGCGTCGAGGTCGGCGGCGACGACGGCGATACCTCGGCATCGCGCCTCGGGGTCGGCCGCGCGGGAGGAGGCGGCGGGGCGCGCATCAGGACCGCCAGCGCGTCGGAGAGCTCGCAGGGGACCGCCAGCGCCGGCGGCACCGCTCGCGACACGAGCGCCGGCGCGAAATCTTCGCCGGGCGCCGGCGCCGACAGCACCAGCTTGAACCCCGGACAGTGAACCAGGAAGCAGTCCCCGCGGCTGGCGATCGCCGGCCCCGACGTGACCCGCACCCCGTCGAGGCGTGCGAGCGCGCGCCCGAGCGCGACCAGCGTGCCGCCGCGCAGCCCGATCCGCAGGTTGAGGATTCCGCCGGCCGGCCCGCCCGTCAGGCCGGCCCAGGCGAAGGGGTGCCCGGCGAGGGTGGCCGAGGCGACGTCGTTGGCGACCTTGGCCGGCGGGTTCCAGATCGGGGCGGACATCTTCTCCACTATACGTATGTTCAGGACGCCGTCAAATCTCAGACGACCAGCAGCAGCACCTTGCCGTCGACGTGCTTCTCGGCGAGCTCGTGGGCCGCGGCCGCCTCCGCGAGCGGGAACCGCTTGGCGATCGGGACGATCAGCTTCCCGTCCGCGACCGCCTGCGCCAGCTCGCCCAGCCGCTTCGGATCCGAGTGGGTGAGGAACGACTTCACCTTGAAGCCGCGTTCCTTGGCGCCCGCGGGCTCGCCGAGGACCGTGCCGACCTTCCCGCCGGGCTTCAACTTGGCGAGCAGCTTCTGCGCGGTGTCGCCCCCCACCGTGTCGGCAATCCCATCGAACATCGGCAGCCCGGCGCTCTCCTTCTCGTCGTCGATGGTCACCACGACGTCGGCGCCGAGCGTCGCGGCCTCGGCCGGTGCTTGGCGCGCACCCCGGCGTAGACCTTCGCGCCCCGCTGCTTGGCCGCGTACACCGTCACGCGGCCCACGCTGCCGGTCGCACCGGTGACCAGGATCGTCTCGCCAGCACGCGCGTCGGTCGCCTCCTCGGCGAGCTGGGCGCCGGTGAGCAGCACCAGCGGCAGCGCGCCGGCGTCAGCGAGGTCGAGCGCCGCCGGAACCGGCGCCCAGGCGTCGACCGGCGCCACCACCAGCTCGGCATAGCCGCCGCCCGGCACCCGTCCCAGCACCCGATCGCCGACCGCGAACGCGCTCACGCCGGGCCCCATCGCCGCCACCGTCCCGGCCGCGTCTCGTCCCAGCACCGCCGGCAACGTGAGGGGCATGAACTGTCGGAGCGCGCCGCTCCGCTGCTTCCAATCGACGGGGTTGAGGCTGGCGCCCGCCACCCGCACCAGGATCTCGTTCGGTCCCGGCGCCGGATCGGGGAGCGCCTCGATCTTCAAGCATGAGGGGGGACCGTACTCGGGAAGCACGACGGCGCGCATGGAAGTCCTTTCGGGTGAGGATCTAGGTCTTCCGGTGTCTAGCGGAAGGCCCCGCCGTCCGATGCCGGCGCCAGGGAGCGGTTACGTCGGTCAAAGGGCGTTTCGCCTTGGCGAACGGTCGTTCGCCGACCGCCTCGGCGAGCAGCGCGAGATCCAGGAGATCCTTGGGCCTCCCGGCGCGAGTCTTGTTCTTCACGAACTGCTTCTTGCCCAAGAAGCCGACGACCCGATGGCCGATCCGGATCCGGATCCGGCCGCGCCACGCCTCCGAGAAGGAAACACCGGTGATGCTGGTCATGATGTCGATGCGCAACGGCTCGCGACCCAGCGTCGCCATTTTGTCCGGGCTGGAGAACGCCTCGGCCTCGGCCCCCAGGGCGGGAAAACCGAACGACGTCAGCGCGTCACCCAGACGACGCGCGTTGGCGCCGGTCGGCTCTACCAGCAGATCAAGGTCGCCCGTGGCGCGCGGCCGACCGTGAACGGCCAATGCGTGGGCGCCGACCACCAGGAACCGCACGCGGTGCGAGCACAGCAATTCGATAAGTTCTCTCCAATCGCGGGGCAGTTTCACCGTAGATCCCCCAGGTCGCCTCTCGAATCGTTTCGACAGCGGAGACGCGCTCGGCGGCGGAACGGGACAGCCAGTACCGAGCCGCGTCGCGCGGGACGGCGTCCGGGCTGGTCCACTGGAAGGTCCTCTTCACGCGGAGAGTGTCCCATGGGTGCACTGACGGTGCGAAGGTTTCGCCCAGGCCTCACCCCGGGGGCCGTTCGGCCTTGCCGCGCGCCGCTTCGACGGGGTAACGGGTCCGATTCTTGGCCAGCTTGTCGGACATCGCCCGCAGCAGATCGATGCCGGTGCGGTCGCAGAGGAGCAGGAGCGCGATCCCGACGTCGCCGATCTCGTCGGCGATGCGCGCCCGCGGCGCCGGCTCGCGCGAGCGCGCGTCGGCCTCCGGGCCGGCCACCCAGCGGTATTCGGCGACCAGCTCGCCGGCCTCTGAGGCGAGTAGCATCGCCAGGTTCTTGGGGTCGTGAAACTGCGCCCAGTCGCGCTCGGCGACGAACCGGCGCAGCTCTCCGACGAACGCCTCGATCTCGTTCATGTCCGGGTCGACTATCGCCCGGAGCGGCCGCCCCAGGCTACTTCTGCAGTGTCGAGTTGGTCTCGGTGATGCTCAGCGCGTTGACGCCGATCGCCGACCCGACATCCATCACGCTCCCCTGCTTGACGGTGGTCCAGGAGCCCCCCGTGTTGCCGCTCATCGTCGTGTCGACGAGCGAGAGGACCCCCTTGAAGTTGTCGCTGGTGAAGAACAGCCCGCCGCCGAAGGCGTTCTTGCCCGCCGCGTTGTTCAGCACGGCGTCCCCGCACAGCGTGATGTTGAAGTCGTTGCCGTCGCCGTAGAGGGCGCCGCCGTTGCCGCCCGATCCGATCTCGTTCTGATCGTTGTTGATCACCGAGCACATGCTGGCGTCGTCGTTGTTGGCGTCGTGGCCGGTGGCGGTGTTGTTCTGGAACAGGCTGTTGTAGATGTCGAGCTCGCCGAACAGCGCGCCCACGGCGCCCGCGTTGGAGGCGTTGTTGTTCGTGAAGGTGCTCCCCACGATGATCGCGCCGTGCTTGCTCCCCTCGATGTAGATGGCGCCGCCGCCCGTGTCGGGGCCGAGCGGCGCGGCCTGGTTGCCGTCGAACAGGCAGTCGATGACGGTCAGGTTCCCGTCGTTGATGAGGACCGCGCCGCCCTGCCCGCCGTCGTAGCCCTGCGAGCAAGGCGCGGGTGCGGTGGGGATGGGCATGGTGGCCGGCGCCTTGGCGTTGACGAGGGCGAGGTGCTGCAACGTCAGGCGCGTCTCGCTGACCTGAAAGCTGGCACCGTTCAGGCTCAGGATCTGCACCGCGTGGCCGCCGTCGAGGGTGATCTTGTTGCCGCCGTCGATGACCGTGTTCTTGCTGGTCGAGACGTTCAGCGTGGCGGTGACGGGGATGGTGACCGCCGCGCTGCCGCAGTTGAAGGTGATGTTCCCGGCCTTGGCGACCGCCGTGCTGAGCGCGCTGAAGGTACAGCTCTGCGGGGTGCCCGTTCCCACGATGTTGGTGGAGCCCGAAACGTCGACCGGCTGACCGCCCGAGGGGACGCCGGTGCTGCAAGATCCGTGGGGGTTCCCATTCTGACCGACGCCGCCGTCGTTGATCGTGGTGCCCGCGTCGCGGGTCGTGCCACCGCTGCCGGTCGACCCGCCTGCGGCCCCGGCGCGCCCCGCGGCGCCGCCCGTTCCGTGTCCCGCAGCGCCCCCGGTGGCGCGTCCCGCCGCGCCGCCGCTTCCACGTCCCGCCGTGCCGCCGGAGGTCCCGGCCGTGGACCCACCGCTGCCGCTTCCCACGCTCCCGCCCGTCGCCCCGCCGCTCAGGCCGCCTGTGGCGCCGCCGCTGGTACCGCCGCTCGCGCCGCCCCCGGTCCCTGTCGTCCCACCTTTGCCGGAGCCGACGCTCCCCCCGCTCGCCTGGCCACCACCTGAGCCGTCCGACCCGGTGGTCGTTCCATTGGTGCCGCAGCCGAGACAGACGACGGCGGCCAACGCGGATGCGAGTGAGATGCGCATGAAACCCTCCCGGTTGAGAACGACTGCTGACTCATCGAGAGATCACTGCCGGCGCGCGCCGGCGACCCCTCACTGGGTCAGGGGCGTCAGATTGTCGACACAGTAGTTGAACGAGATCGAGCCATTCGCGCTCGACGGGACTTGCCATTGTAACGCCACGGTGCCGTCAGCGGCAGCATTACTCAACGCGGTTCCGCCGGTCTGGTAGCAGTTCGCCGTCGCGTTGGTGAAATAAACGGTGTTCTGGCCGGGGGAGAGCTGGCTCACGCAGTAGGCGACGTTGCTCGTTCCGTTGTAGACGAGGTAGCTGAACCGGACCGCCGACGACGTGTTGTTCGTGAAGCTCATCGAAAAGCCGACCACGTGGTGCGCGGACGCCGCATAGGGCTGGTGAGCGACGCCGGCGGTGGCTGAGCCATTCAGATCGAAGCCCACGGCGGCGCCCCAGTAGGTGGCGTAGTCGTAGTCGCCCAGCGAGGTGCTGTAGAGGACCTCCGTGTCGGTCCCCGAGACGCAGAACTTGGTCGTCGGCGTGGTCGTTGCGCCGAAGCAGGTCGAGGTGCTGGTGCTGCAGTCCGGGGAGATCGTGGACCCGGCCATGTCGCCGAAGGTGTAGATGGCGCCCTGGATCCCGTAGGCGTTGCTCGTCGACGCGACCCAGCCGCTGGTGAACTGCAGCGGGCCCCCCGGCGCGCCGCCCGCGCCGGCGCCGCCGGTCACGCCGCCCGTCGACGGCGAACCGCCGCTGCCCGGGGTACCGCCGGTCGACGGGGAACCGCCGCTGCCCGTGGTGCCGCCCGTGGATGGGGTGCCGCCGCTGCCCGTGGTGCCGCCGGTCGCCGGAGCGCCGCCGCTGCCCGGCGAACCGCCGCTCCCGGTCGCGCCACCGCTGGACACCGCGCCGCCGCTGCCCGTCGTACCGCCCGTGGATGGCGCGCCGCCGTTCCCGGTCGCGCCGCCGGTCGCCGGAGCGCCGCCATTGCCGCTGGCGCTGGCGTTCACGCACAGCTTGGAGAGACAGGTGAGCGGGGCGTTGCAGGTGTCGTTGCCGTAGCACACGCATCCCTCGCTCCCCATCGGGCAAGCGCCGCTGCCGGCCGCGCCCGTCGTCCCGCCGGTGCCCCCCGATCCCTTGGAGCCGCACCCGACGTTCCCCGCCAAGAGGAGCGCCAGCAGGAGACCGAGACCCGTGCCGGTGAGCGAGCTCCACCAGGCCAAAGAAAGGCGATTCGCACTCATAGTCATGCGCGCACAGTAGCACTTTGCTCGCGCTTCGTGGAAGCACTTTGGAAGCAGGTTGGAAGCGGCTTGCGCGGGGGGATGTATTCTGCGGCCGTGGTTCCAAACAAGTTCGCGAAGAAAATCACCAAGAAAGGCGCCCGGGACCCGGTCCGGAAAAAATTCGCCGCCACGGCGTCCCCGATCGCCTACCGGGTCTCGATGCCGCACCCGGCCTCGCACGAATACGAGGTCGAGATGCAGGTGCCGGCGCTGGTCGGCCGCGACGAGGTGACCATCGTTTTCCCGGCCTGGGCGCCGGGGAGCTACATGGTGCGCGACTTCGTCCGCCACCTGACCGGGCTCACCGTCACCGACGGCGCGGGGCACGCGCTGCCACCGGCGCGCGTCGCGCGCCTCGACAAGCAGCGCTGGCGCGTCCGGACGGGCGGCCACGCCTTCCGCGTCCGCTACCGGATCTTCGCCTTCGAGGCCACCGTGCGCACCTCGTTCCTCGACGACAGCCACGCCTACTGGAACGGAACCAGCCTGTTCTTCTTCGTCGAGGGCGAGCTCGACCGCCCCGCCGAGGTGACGGTCGAGTTGCCCGACCCGAGGTGGCGCGTCGCCACGGCGCTGCCGGCGGTGAAAGGCAGGCGCCAGTCTTCTACTCAGACGTACGCCGCCGCCGACTACGACGAGCTGGCGGACTCACCGTTCGAGATCGGGACCCACGCCCTCCACGCCTTCACCGTCGGGCGCACGCGCTTCGAGCTGGCGCTCTACGGCCGCACCAACGCCGACCCGGCGCGCCTCGCCGACATCCTTCGCCGCGTGGTCACCACCACCGGGCGGATCTTCGGCGGCTTCCCGTTCGGCCGCTACCTCTTCATCGTGCACGCGCTCCCCGTCGGCTCGGGCGGGCTCGAGCACGCCGCCTCGGTGACCATGGACATCGCCGGCCTCTCGTTCGAGGACGAGACCGGCTACATCCGCTTCGCCGATCTGGCCGCGCACGAGTTCTTCCACGCCTGGAACGTCAAGCGCATCCACGACGCGAACCTGGGGCCGTTCGATTACACGCAGGAGAGCTACACGCGGCTCTTGTGGCTCTACGAGGGGTGCACCGACTACCTGGCGCACATCATCATCCTGCGCGCGGGCGTCACCTGCGAGCGCCAGTTCCTCAAGATGATCGCCGAGGACTGGCCCCGGTACGCGGCGCGGCCCGGGCGCAACGAGACCTCGCTCGAGGAGCTCTCTTTCGAAGCGTGGGTCAAGCAGTACAAGCCGTCGGAGAACTTCACCAACCGCGCCGTCAGCTACTACGAGAAGGGGCTCTGGACGGCGATGGCCCTCGATCTCGAGCTGCGGCTGGCGAACGGCGGGGCGCGCGGGCTCCCCGAGATGATTCGCCTCTTGTGGGACCGATTCGGCCGGGCCGGGCGGCCGATCGTCGACGAGGACGTGCGCGCCGCCGCCGCCTCGATCGCGGGGCGCGCGATGAACCGCTTCTTCGATCGTCACGTGCGCGGCACCGCCGAGCTGCCGCTCCCCGCGCTGCTGGAACGGGCGGGCCTGGACCTGCAGGCGCGGGCCGAGTGGGACGAGAGCGCCCGCCCGCCCACCGAGCGCGATCCCGTCCGCAGCGGCCGCGCGCGCGCCTGGAGCGGCCTCGTGCTGCAAGCGGAGCGGACGACCGTCCGCAACGTCATCCCTGGGTCGCCGGCCTGGAAAGCCGGCCTCACCTTCAACGACGAGATCGTCGCGGTGGAGGGGGCGCGCGTGACCGCGCAGAGCTTCGCCAAACGGATCGCCGATTTCCGGCCCGGCGGGCGCGTCCGGCTCGCCTACTTCCGGCGCGACGAGCTGCGCGAGACGCGGCTGGTCCTCTCCGAGAGCCCCGAGCGCCGCCTGACCGTCACCGTCGACCCGCACGCGCCCGCCGCGGCGCGCGCCGTACGCGCCGGGTGGTTCGGCCTCAAGGCGTGACGGTGATCTGATCGGAGGCGATGCCGGTCAGCTTCTGAGTGGCCTCGTTGATCTCGAAGTTCGTCAGATTGATCCCTGGGATCATCAGCGCGGAGACGGTCAGCGTGTCCGTCCCGCTGGCGGTCGCCAGCGGATCGGGCGAGAGCCCCGGGAGCTTGAACGACGAAGATCCGTCGAAGATGGTGACCGACCAGGTCCGGTTCCCGCTCTGCGGATCCTTGAACTCGGCCGAATGAACCGTCGCGCCGGTGGTCGGCACGAACGAATACTGCCCATTGAGGGCGGTGATGGCCGTGGGCGGCGCCAGCCAGGCGGCGAGCGCGACGGTCGCGCCCACGTTCACGCCGTGCATCCAGTCGAGCGTGGCGGGCTCGCTGGCCGTCTGGGTTGCCTGCGCCTGCGCCAGCAAATCGTACGAGCCGCCCGCCAGCCCGGCGGTGGTGGTCCCCGTCAGCTTGGGGATGCTGGTCATCATCACGTTCTTGCCCAGCGTCGGAACGACCGCCGGGATCCGACCGACCCCGTCCGGAAGCTCGATCGCCGGATAGGCGTTGAAATAGGTCATGCCCGCCGGGAGCGCGGGGAACGCCGCCGTGAACGGCTGTAGATCGGCCGCCGCGACGGCCGGCAACGTCTCGCTCACCACCGTCTGATTCGCCGTGAAGCCGAGGCCCGTGAGCAGCGCCCAACCGACCGGCGTCGTGACGTCGTCGCTCATGTCGTCGGGCGTACCGTTGTTGTCGCTGTCCACGATGATCGCGAAGTGCGCCTGCGGACCGGTGTGGGTGATGAGCTGCCAGTTGCAATCGTCGGCCAGCGTGTTCTTGACGCAGGCATTGGCCGGAATCGACGTGGTGAGCGCGGTGCCTCCCAGCGAGACGTTGCGCATCGGCTGCGTGATGCTGTTGGCGAGATCACCGAGGTTGGGGGTCTGCGAGGCGCCGACGAGCGCGATGGTGGTGTGGTTGCCGGCGGGCACCGGCAGGCTGTCCCAGCCGGCGATGGTGCCGCTCACGGTCGCTGTGTCGGGCATCGGGCGCGTCGTCGCCTGGAGGTTGACTGTCATGTTCGCGCCGTTGGCGCCGATCCAGGTGGTGGGCGCGTAGTCGGCCACCGAGGCGGTCAGCGTGACCGCGCCGCGCAGCCCCGCGCAGCTCATCGGATCGAACGTCACCAGGCCGGTCGAGTCGGTGAGACCCAGGCAGGGCGTCCCCGTCGCGGGGCCGAGCTGCACCGACGCGCCGGAGATCCCGATGTTGGTGTCGGTGTCGATGACGTAGACGTTCACGTACCCGTCGATCGCCCCGCCGCTGATCCCACCGCCCGGCACCAGCACCGGCGTCGGATGGTTGTTGGACACCGACCCACACCCCGCCGCCCAGAGGCCCCAAAGAAGTGCACCCCGCGCCGTTTTTCGCATCTCCCCGCTATCGACACCTCAAGGGGCAAAATGAGAAAGGCGCCGTCACTGAACAGACGGGCGGTGGTGGTGGCGCTCAGCCGCGGCGGACGGAGCCCTCAGCTCCGGCGGACGGAGCCCTCAGCTCCGGCGTACGGAGATGGCCAGCTTGGCCACGCTCTTGACCACGTGGGGGACGCGCTTGAGGAGGCGGATCGAGGGGGGGCGCTTCTCGCGGACGGCGAAGGGGATCTCGACGACCTTCTTCCCCTCGCGGTGGGCGCGGATGACGAACTCGCTGGCGAAGACGTCGCGATCGAGCACGCAGCGGCGCGCCGTCTCCAGCAGCGCCTCGCGCCGGAAGGCCTTGAGCCCGTGGGTGTCGGTCCCGGGGTAGTGACAGACCACGCGCAGGAGGCCGTTGTAGAAGCGGGTGGCGGTGCGGCGGAACAGCGGCCGCTGGTCGTTCGACCCGACCATCGCCTTGGACCCGACCACCAGATCGGTGTCGCTCCGCTCGAGCAGCGCCATGGCCCGCGCATAGAACTCGGTGTCCAGCAGATCGATCTCGTCGCTGATGACGAACGTGCCACGCGCCTCGAGGATCCCCTGCTTCATCGCCAGGCCGTAGTTGGGCTCGCCCACCGAGAGCATGCGGACGTGGGGGTGCTCGATCTCCAGCTCCCTGCCGATCTCCACGGTCCGATCGCGCGAGCCGTTCTCGCACAGCAAGAGCTCGTAGCTCCAGCCAAAGCGGCGCAGCTTCTCCTCGAGCTCGAGCACCGAGCCGCGCAAGATCCCCTCCTCGTTGTAGACGGGGATGACGACCGAGAGGTGGGGCGCCTCGCCGCTCACGCCGGGGCTCCTCCGCCGGCTGCCGCGCCGTCGATGAGGGCCGCGACCTCGCGCCCGGCCAGCACGCAGTCCTCCATGGCGTTGTAGGTCCAGGCGCCGTAGCGCCCGCGCGGGTGGATGGCGTTCGCCTCGAGAAAGCCGAAGATCGTCCGGGTCGCCTGGTAGTAGTGCTGGTCGAACACGACGTAGGCATATTCGATCTGCTTCTCTTCCGCGAACACCACGTCCTCCGTCGACCCCAGCGCCCCCGCCTCCACCAGCGCCGCCAGCGTGTCGCGCCGCGCCGCCTCGGAGATCGGCCCGCGGTCGGCCATCTCGACGCAGATCGAGGAGCAGCCCTCGGGGGCCATGCTGGGCATCGCGGTGGAGAAGACGTTCACCCGGTAGAACGGATATCGCTTTTCCGGGACGTAGATCCAGTGCCAGTCGGCCCGCGGTTTGCCGCGCGCGCCGACGTTCAGGTAGCGCAGCGTCGTGCAGCGCAGGCGCGCCGCCTCTCGCGCGATCTCCGCCGGCAGCTCGGGCATCCGCTTCAGCAACTCGGGCAGCGGGAGGGTGGCGACCAGCGCCCGGTAGGGGATCCGCTCGCCGCCGACCACCACTTCGCGCCGCCGCCAGTCGATCGTGTCGGGCGTGGCGCGCGTGTGCACCTGGCCGCCCGCCATCCGCGTGGTGAGCGCCCGCGTGAAGGTCTCGATCCCGCCCGCCTTGGGGTAGAGGAAGTGCTGGTTGTAGCCCAGCTCGGGCGGCCCGGCCCCGACGGCGCCGGCGATCACCTGCTCGAGGTTGGGCAGCGGCACGAAGCGCGAGCACCACGCGGCGGTGATCTCACGCGGGTGCACGCCCCAGATCTTCTCGTTGTAAGGGATCATGAAGTGCTTGGAGATCCCGGCACCGAAGTGCTCGAGGCAGTACTGCTCGAAGTTCTCCGCCCGCTCCGCCGCCTGGCCGCCGGTCGCGCTCGCCGTCGCGGTCGCCACCTTGGCCGCGACCACGCCCAGCAGGCACTCCTTGATCACCTCCGGCGGCAGCCCGTGCAGGTTGGCCTGGTACGGATAACGGGTGAGCACGCCGTGCGAGAAGATCCGCGCGCGCCGGGCGATCGGCGTCATCTGGCCGGGGAGCAGCTCGTCGACCAACTGCTTGACGCCCGCGTCGCGCAGGTGCAGCCAGTGCCCGGTCTTGTCGAAGCGCCACCCGTCGCGCGCGTCCGTGCGCGCGTGCCCGCCGAGCCGCTCCTCGCGCTCGAACAGCACCCACGGCGCGCCGAGGTGGATGGCGGCCGAGATGCCGGTCAGGCCGCCGCCGAGGATCACCACCCGGCCCGCGCTGGCGGCCGCCTGCGCGCTGGGCGCGTCGCTGCTCACGCGCCGTCACTTAGCACGAAAGAAGCCCTACCGGGCAGGCAGCGCGTCTCGATCTAATATCGGCGCGTGACGCGCACCTCCACGCCCGCCCCGCTCTCCGCCGCCGAGCGGGCGCGGGTGCTCGACTTCGAGCATCGCAAGCGGGCGAGGAGCGTCTGGCCCAGCGTGGTGTCCCTGCGCTTCCTGACCAGCGCGCTCGGGCGGTTGCTGCGCGGGACCAGGCCCGTCGACGCGCCGTCCGTACCACGCCCGCCGGCCGGGACGATCTCGATCACCTTCGTCGGCCACGCCACCGTCATGATCACGACGCCGGGCGCGCGCGTGCTGTGCGATCCGCTGCTGGAGCGGTCGTTCTACGGCCTGCCGCGCGCGCGGGCGGCCGGGATCGCCGCCGAGGATCTCGACGACGTCGACCTGGTGCTGATCACGCACGCCCACCGCGACCACCTCTCCAAGAAGAGCCTGGTGAAGATCGGCCGGCAGGCGACGCTCATCGTCCCGCCCCGCTGCACCAGCCTGGTGCGCGGGCTCGGCTTCGACGTCACGGAGCTCGACCCCGGGGCCACCACCCGCCAAGGCGACGTCGAGGTCACCGCCGTGCCGGTCCGCCATTCGGGGACCCGCGGCTTCGGCGACTACCTCCGCCGCGGGGCCTGCGGCTACCTGGTTCGCGCGTTCGCCGGCTCGGCCTCGGCCAGCGCCTACCTGGCGGGCGACACCGGCTACTTCTCGGGCTTTTCGGAGATCGGCCGCCGGTTTCACCCCGACGTCGCCCTCCTGCCGATCGCCGGCTACGAGCCGCCCGCGTTCCGCGAGGAGCACCTGTCGCCGCTCGACGCCCTGTACGCCTTCGACGACCTCAAGGCGCGCCTCCTCATCCCCACCAGCTACGGCTCGTTCCCCCTCAGCTACGAACGGCTGGACGCGCCGCTGGCCTGGCTGCAGGCGCTGGCGCGCGAGACGGGCCTGGCCCGCCCGGACGGCGACCGGCGGCTGGCGATCCTCGATCATGGGCAGACGCTGCACGTGCGCATGCGCGCTTGACCCGCCCGACGAGGCGAGGTGAAACTGCGTCCTCTTTCCGACTTTCCACATTGGACCCTGGAGGCGAGGCGATGAAATCAGCCAAGGCAGCGACGTTGTCACGTACGGCCCTGTTCCCGTTGCTGCTCCCCTTGATCGCGCTCGGGTGCAAGGGGGGCGGCTCGGGCGGCACCTCGACGACGGCCGACTTCTGCACGCAGTACGCGAACGCCGTGTGCAAGATCGCCGTCGCCTGCGGGGTGACGATGGATACCTGTACCGCCTATCAGGCCGCCCAGTGCGAGGCGATGGCGGCCACCGCGACCGCGGCGCCGAGCAAGCGCGTCTTCACCCCGGGCAACACCGGCGCCTGCATCAGCAAGCTGAACGCCGCCTACGGCGCCAGCACCCCGATCATCACCCCGGCGGTGCAGGCCGGCATCGACCTCGCCTGCGGGTACGTGTTCCAGGGCCCGGGGATGAAGGATATGGACGCCTGCACCACGCAGTTCGACTGCGCGGGCTCCACCAGCGGATCGGTCATCTGCGACCAGACGCGGCACCTCTGCGCGGTGTCCATGACCGTCTCGGGCACCGGCCAGTGCAGCGCGAACGGCGCGGTCTGCTCCACCAACTTCTACTGCGCCACCAACACCGCGGGCGTCTCCTCCTGCACCGCCGCGGGGACCGCCACCAGCAACCCGCCCTCGCCCTGCAGCGCCACCGTGCCGTGTGACAGCAACTCGCGCTGCGTGGGTGGCACCTGCACGGCGCTGGTCGCGGCGGGGGCCGCCTGCACCGCGAACAGCGACTGCGCCAGCGACGGGTACTGCGATCCGTACGGCGGGTCGGCCACCTGCGACGACGGCGTCCGGTTCGCCAAGGGCTCGCAGCAGTGCACCTGCGTCGCCTCGGGCGTGAACTGTCCGACGCCGCCCAGCCCCACCGGCGCAGCCGGAAGCTCGGGCGCGGCGGGCAACGCAGGCGCGGCTGGCGCCGGCGGTCACGCAGGCGCGGCCGGGGCGGCGGGCGCCGCAGGCGCGGCGGGTGCCGCAGGCGCGGCCGGTGCCGCCGGCGCAGCGGGAACCTCGGGCGCCGCCGGCGCGGCGGGAACCTCGGGCGCGGCGGGCGCCGTCACCGACCACCCGGGCGGCGGCGCGGGCGGCGCGTGAGCCGACGGCGTGTAAAATGACGGCCGCGCGATGATGGAACGTCTCCGCGCGGCGTTCGGCCGCGTCCCCACCTGGGCCTGGGCGCTGGCGTTCTCGCTGGCGCTCTGCTTGCCGCGGCTCGGCGCCTCCGGCTTCTGGGACCCGTCCGAGCTGCGGCTCGCCGAGCAGGCCCGCGACGTCGCCAACTCTGCCCACCTGTTCGATCCGACCGTCGCCGGGAAGTACGCCGCGCGTCCCCCGCTCGATCTCTCACTGGTGGCGCTCGGCATCCGCGTCATCGGTCCGACCGAGACCGGCGCGCGGCTCTTCTTCGCGCTGTCGGCCGTCCTGGCGCTGATGGCGATCTACTGGGCGGGGGCGGGCCTTTTGCGCAAGCGGGCCGGCCTGCTCGCCGTGCTGGCGCTGGGGACGACGCCCCTCTTCGTGCTCGAGGCGCGGCAGCTCACCTCGGACGCGCCGCTCATCGCCGGGCTGGCGCTGGTGCTGGGCGCAATGGGACGCTATGCCTGGCCGCCCGACGGGCGCCGCCGCGCCCGCGACCTGGTCCTGGGCCTCGTCGGCCTGGTCATCGGCCTCCTGGCCGGCGGCGCGATGTCCGGCGTGGTGCTGCCGCTGCTGGCCCTCACGCTGGCCCTGGCGGTCGGGCGGGGCCTGCGCGCCCTGCCCACCGCCGCCGTCGACGACGGCACCGCCTCTCTCGCCGAGCCAGGGATCGGGCCGGACGTCGCCGCCGAGCAGACGCTGGGGGCCAGCACCTGGCGGCTCAGCGCGCGCGGCTTCGTCCCGCTGGCGCTCCTCGCCGTCGTCGGCCTGGTGATCCTGGCGGGCGGCCTCTTCCACATCGTGGGGGGGAAGTACAACTGGCTGGTGGGGGGCGTCGCGCGCAACGGCGCGCCGGCCCACACCTTCGAGACGCTGGTGCGCGAGCTCGGCTTCGGCCTCTTCCCCTGGAGCGCGGTCGCCGTCTTCGCGCTGGCCCGGCCGCTCATCCGGCTGGACGCCGACCGGGAGGGCGCGCCGCGCACCAACCCGCGGCTGGCTTTCGTCGAGCTCTACCTGCTGCTCTTCGCCGCCATGGGCTACGCGCTGTCGAGCTACCGCGACATCGTGCTGGGGCAGGCGCGCTACGAGGCGCTCCCGGCGATCGCGCTGGCGATCGGGGCCTTCCTGGACGAGGCGCTGGAAGGGCTGCGCCCCGAGCCGGTGGCTGGCCTCTTGATGGCGACCGGCACGATGATCGTCGCGCGCGACTTCTATCTCGCGCCCGAGGATCTGGCCTCCGTCCACCTGTTCGAGAAGGTCCACTGGCCGACCAACATCGCCGTCGGCGAGCTGATCCTGGGGATCGGCCTGCTGGCGGCGATGGGCGTCTACGCCGGGCTGGCGGTCCGGCCGCGGGCGCTGGGCCACGTCCCGACGCCCGCCGCGCCGACCGGCGGGCGCCTGCGCCGGGCGCTGGTCGGCGCGGTGACGGTGTTTGGCCGTTACGGGCTGCAGGCGGCGGTCGCCTGCGCGATCTTCTTCGCCTTCTATCTGTCGCAGGCGATCGTCCCCGCGCTCTCGACGCACCTGTCGTTCAAGCCGGTGCTCGAGTCCTACGCGAAGTTCGCCAAGCACGGCGAGAAGATCGGCCGCTACCGGGTCGAAGGACACGGGTCGAGCTTCTATAGCAAGGAGAACCTGGTCGACTTGCCGAGCCAGGAGCGGGTGGTCGCGTTCCTGCGCGATCCGCAGCGGGTGTTCGCGCTGGTGGCCGCCAGCGAGCTGGCGCCGCTCGATTCGGCGTTCAAGCAGGCGCACGTGACCTACTACGTGGTCGACGCGTCATCGTCGCGCTTCCTGCTCCTCACCAACCAGCTCGAGCCGGGTGAGCGCGAGCAGAACCCGCTCACCAAGGACGTCTGGATGCCGCCGGCCGGCGCCTCGTCCGACGCCAAGCCCCCCTGGACCTGGCGCATCCCCATCTCGGCGACGTTCGAGAACACCATCGAGCTGGTGGGCGTCACCTTCCCGAAGGAGGTGCGGCGTCCGGGGAGGATCCCGCTCGACCTCTACTTCCGGGTCAAGGCCAAGCCCCCGGGCGGCTACAAGATCTTCGTCCACTTCGACGGTCCGGCGGCGCCGCGCGTGATCGGCGACCACGATCCCGTCGGCCACACCTTCGGCACCAGCTTCTGGCTCCCCGGCGAGTACGTCCACGACCACTACGAGACCGACGTGCCGCTCATGACCACCCCGGCCGGGACCTACGTCGTCTACATGGGCTTCTGGCCCGGCGGCGAGGGAAAGCGGCTCAAGATCACCGACGGGCCCAACGACGGACAGGATCGGGTCCGCCTCGGCGAGCTCGAAATAAAATGAGGCCGGAGGGGCGGTTAAAAGGACCCTTCGAGGGTCCTTTTTGTGAGTAGACTGCGGCGAAACGGATGACACGGCGAGGGAAAGATCGGCGACGGCGGGAGGTGACGGTCTCGTCCGACCGGCGGAGCAGCGGCCGTGACCGGCGCGTCCATACCCGTGTCACCGTCGACATCGAGGTCGACTACAAGAGCGCCGACAACTTCCTGTTCGCGTACATCACCGACATCAGCGCGATGGGGATCTTCATCCGCACCAACGCGCCCGAACCGCCCGGAACCAAGCTCAACCTGAGCTTCGCGCCGCCGGGCGGCCCCCGCCTCGATCTCGAGGGGCGCGTGATGTGGGTGAATCCGTTCCGCCCCGGGAGCTACGACAACATCAATCCCGGCATGGGCGTGCAGTTCGTCGATCTCAGCGCCGAGCAGCGCGAGCAGATCGTGAACCTGGTGCGCACCTTCGCCTATCTTTCGGATGACGAAGAGCCCAAGGGGAACAGTTAGCTCCCCGGCCGCCGCGACCGCGACGTTCGCCCTCACGCTGCTCGCCTTCGGCGCACCGGCGCTCGCCAACGGGACCGTCAGCGGCGTCGTCCGTCTGGACGGCCCCCCGCCCAAGCTGCCGCCTCACGCGGTCACCAAGGACGCCGGCACCTGCGGGCACGATGCGCCCAACGAGTCGGTGGTCGTCGGCAAGGCAGGCAGCCTCCGCAACGTGGTGGTGTTCGTCAGGGACGCCCACGCCGACGGCCAGCCGGCGCCGATCGCGGGGGCGGCGCTCGATCAGAAGCACTGCCGCTACACCCCGCACGTCCAGGCGCTGACCGTGGGGACGCCGCTGTCGCTCATGAACAGCGACGGCATCCTGCACAACATCCACGCCAACGAAGCGGGCATGACGGTGTTCAACGTGGCGATGCCGATCAAGGGACAGAAGGTGCCCGTGCCGATGCGCAAG
>DASYEX010000331.1:0-4234 GCA_036498765.1 Polyangia bacterium | reverse complement strand
CCCCTTGGCCAGCCGCACCCGCACCAGCGCCGTTCCTTTTCGTTCTTCGACCAGCTCCCAGCGGGTCTGCGCCGGCAGCGGGTTGCGGCCCCCGTCGACGACCACGCGCTTGCCGCGACGACCGCTCCGCCCGATGGGCGCGTTCGACTCCCCGGTCGCCGGCGGGGCCCCCACGACCTCGGCCAGGTAAGTCTTCTCACACGCGCCGCCGGAGAGCGCGGCGCGCAGCGCGGACCACGCCGTCGGGCTGCGGGCCGCGACGAGCACGCCGCTGGTTTCGGTGTCGAGGCGATGGCAAAGCCCCCCTTCGCGGGCATCGGGGGACGCGCCCGCGCACTCGGGGAAGCGCGCTACGATCGCGTTCGCGACCGTGTCGAGCTCGCCGGCCACCCGCGGGTGGGACGCCACGCCCGCGGGCTTGTCGACGGCGACGAACAGCGGGTCGACCTGCAACACCGACAGCGGGGCGGCGGGATTGGAGCGGACGCTCCGGCCCGCCGGCGATTCGAGCGCCCCGCGGGCGTCGTCGATCTCGACCGTCTGTCCCGCGACGAGGCGCTCGCCCTTCTTGCCCGGCCGGCCGTCGACGCGAACGGCGCCGCCGTCGACCAGCCTGCGCCCGGCCGCGCCGCTCAGCCGGGGCAGCGCCGCGGCGACGAACTGATCGAGCCGCGCGCCGGCCCGCTCCGGCTCGACGCGAAAGCGCGCCATGCCGCCGCTACTTCTTCTTGCCGGCTGCTGGAGGCGCTGCCGACTTGGCGTGCGGCGCCGGCTTGCCTCCGGTCGGCTTCGTCGCGACGGCGACCTTCTTCTTGCCCTCGCTGGCCCGTGTCGTCTTGTGCTCGGCCGTCGCGCCGGGCTTGCGGCTGCCGGCGGAGACGGCCGTCGTCGTGGCCGTCGCGCGCCCGGGGCGCTTCTCGCCGGGCGTCATCCCCCGTGTCACCTCATGAGGCGCCTCGCCCGTCGGCGAGTAGACGACGATGCGGTCCCCTTCGTGCAACTCGGTGTTGTAGGAGAACCGGTTGATGCGCGCCAAATCGCCGGGCGTGAGCCCGTAGCGCCGTCCGAGCTTGGCCAGCGTGTCGCCCGCCTTGGCGGTGTAAAGCAGCCGCTTCTTTCCGCGTCGTGCCGCCTCGAGCTCGAGGAACTCGTCCGACCCGCAGGTCACGACGCGTACATTGGCCGGGTCCAGCAGCAACACGCCCGCCGGATCGAAATCCTTGCGAACGAAGATCTGCAGCACCATGCGCGGGTGCAGCTTGGCGCTCGGATCCAGATTGTTCCAGTCGCAGAGATCCTCGCTCCGCACGCCGAACACGTCGGCGATCTCGTCGAGGCCGTCGCCGTCGCGCGTGCGGTAGAAGACGCGCTCGCGCCCGTCGTAGCTGAACGATCGGTCGGGGACCGCCACCAGGACGGTGTCGTCTTCGGCGGCGTCGTCGCCACCGGCGGCCTTGTCCTTGTTCCCGTCGGGGTCCTTGTCTTTGTCCTTCGACTTATCCTTGACCGCCACCGCCCGGCGCGGGACGACGATCGAGGTCCCGCCGTGCAGCTCCAGCGTCTCCTTGACGCCGTTCAGCCGGCGCAGCTCGCGGACGCTGCAGGCGTGGGCGCGCGCCACGTCGTCGAGCGTCTCGCCGAACCGCAGGACCACCGTCTCGAGCTTGTCGGCGTCGTGGTTCCTGTCGACGTTGGCGGCGTACACCGCCGCCGTCCCCGGCGGCAGTCGGACCCTGGTGACGCCGCGATCGGGAGGCGTCCGCGTCCGCAGCAAGTCGGGATTCAGCGCCTCGACGACCTCTACGCGGGTCCCCGCGGCGCGCGCGACCGTCGCCAGCGACGTCCCCGCCGGCACCTCGACCTGCTCGTAGGCGAACGGGGCGTCTTGCGTGACGTCACCGAAGCCGAACGCCGCCAGGTTGTGACCGACGATCGCCGCCGCCAGGATCTTCGGAACGTAGAGGGTCGACTCCCAGGGCAGCCCCGATTCGTGGCGGGTGAGCTCCCAGTAGTCGTTCGTGTTGTAGGTGGTGATCGATCGCAGCACCGAGCCGTAGCCGGCGTTGTACGCGGCGAACACCAGGTACCAGGATCCGAACCGGACGTAGAGATCCTTCAGATAGCGGGCGGCCGCTTCGACGGCGTGTTCCGGATCGCGGCGCGCGTCGACCCAGTAGCTGACCTCGAGGCCGTAAGCGCGCGCCGCGCCCGGCATGAACTGCCAGATACCGCCGGCGCCGACCCGCGAGCGCGCGCCGTTGTCGAAGCCGCTCTCCACCATCGCCACGTAGAGGAGATCCTTCGGGACTCCCTGCCGCTCCAGCGCCTTCTCGAACAGATCACGGTAACGCCCGGCGCGGCGCAGCCAGCCGGCCATGACGGCGTGGCCTTTCGGATCGTTCTTGAAGTAGTCGAGGTAGCGCAGCACCTGCGCGTCCCAGCGCACCGGAAGATCCGGAAGCTCGAGGCCACGCAGCCACTCGGAGTCCGGCGGTGGTGTCGCGCCGTCGCCGTGCGCCACGGGCGGGGGGGAACGAACCTCGGCCGCCACGTCGCCGCTGCCGCCCCACTGGCCGGGGAGCGAGCTCGGCGGGAGCGCGGCGTCCGAATCGCGGCCGGCGGGCGGCGTCGCGGCGGGGCTTCCCGGTTTCGGGAATGCCTGCTCCTCGAAGCGGCGGATCTCGCGCAACTCGGGTGTTTCCGTCGCTGCCACGTCGTCGACGACGACGCCCCGGACGGCGCGCCTCTCCGCGAGGCTGCGCTCTGCGGGATCGGCCGCGCCGGACGCCGTCGGAGGGGCGGCGGCGGCGGGCGTGCCCATCGCGACCACGAAGAGGGAAGCGAGCGCGAAGCACGCGCGCGCGACTACGGACGACGCCATGTGGTGCGGATCGTATCGGATCGCGGGCGCCGCTTCAAAAATCAGCGTCTTCTTCGTTGATTGTTTCAGTCGGGGTGCTATAGATGGCGAGTCATGCCCTTTGGAATGGGCTTCGGCGAGCTCATGCTCGTCCTGGTCATCGTCGTCGTCGTCTTCGGCGCTCAGAAGCTGCCGCAGCTCGGTGATGGCCTCGGCAAGGCGATCAAGAATTTCAAGCGCGCGGTGAACGCGCAAAACGAGATCGACGTCTCGCCGACAGCTAAAGATTCGGCGAAGTCCGAGCCCGGCGACGACGCGGGCAAGTCCGGGAAGTAGTCCCGGCGATCGAGCTCGCAGTACGCGGGTCGGGGTGCGAGATCTGTCCGCGGCAGCCTGCTTCCGACCAGGGCCCCTACGGGATTGCGGTCTCCCGTCCTAACTACGTGGAATGTCACGGCGTTTATTATCCCGTGAGAATCGTTTGGTGTATTACATGATTGACCGCGACATTTGTCTATGACACCCTAGGACAATGACGACAGCACGTACGATCAAGCGGTACGCGAACAGAAAGCTCTACGATACACGCGACAGTCGGTACGTGACGCTGGACCACATCGCAGCGATGGTGCGGGCTGGCGACGACGTTCGCGTGGTGGAGAACACGACGCGCGCCGACCTCACCACCGCCACGCTGGCGCAGATCATCTTCGAAGAAGAGAAGAAGACGCCCCGCCTCTCGGTGGCTGGGCTGCGCAAGATCATCCAAGGGGGGATGCCGGGCGCCAGCGCGCCGCCGGCCGTCGGTCCCGCGGGCGGTACGCCGCCGGCCGCCCCGCCGAGCACCGCCGGGACTGGTGGGCTCGGCGGCGCCGCTGCCTAGCGCACGTCCCTCCTCGCCGGAGACGTGAGCCAGGGCACGCCCGCCGGGGCGCGATAAGGTTCCTGGCCGTGCGCGGTCAGAAGTCGAGGCCTGCCGAGAGCGAGAAGCTCTCCTGCGTCCCGCTGCTGTCGTTGGCGTCGATGCCGCTGTCGTTGCTGGTGCTCGAGCCGGCCTGGACGACGTCGAACTCGGCGGCCACGAACACGACCGACAGCTTCAGCTTGAAGCCACCGTACCAGCGGTAGCGGGTGATGATGCTCTCAGACGCGAACGTGAAGTTGTTGTTCAGGTCGTTCCAGGTTCCGTTGTCGAGGGTGTTGCAGCCGCCCACGACCGTCGAGGATCCGACCGGGAGGTTTTTCTGGGCGTAGGCGTCGCACTTCGGCGTCGTGTCGATGACGCCGCTGCGGGCGTCGATGAACAGGATGTTCCAGCCCACGAATGGTTCGATCCGCGCGGTGCCCCCGATGCCGAACGCCTTCGAGGCCAGC
>DASYEX010000330.1:0-9946 GCA_036498765.1 Polyangia bacterium | reverse complement strand
GCCCGCGATCATCTCGGCCCCGTCGCGGTTGTCGTCGACCACCAGAACGCGTTGGCCCGTGGCGGCCGCAGCGGGCCGCCGACCTGGTTCCACCGCCGGCGCCGCCTCGACCCGCGCCGAAGAGGCCGGGAGCCGGACGGTGAACTCGCTGCCGCGCCCGAGACCCTCGCTGTGCGCGCTCACGGTCCCCCCGTGCAGCGCGGTCAGGGACTGCACGAGCGAGAGCCCCAGCCCCAGGCCGCCCTCGAGCCGGTCGGGTCCCCTCGGCGCCTGCACGAACATCGAGAACACGTGCGGCAGCAGGTCCGGTTCGATGCCCCCTCCGTTGTCGCGGACCATCAACACGACCTGGTCACCTTCGCGGCTGGCCCGGACGTCGACCCGCCCTCCCGGCGCGGTGTAGCGCGCGGCGTTGGTGAGGAGGTTGCTGACCACCTGGGTGAGGCGAACCTCGTCGGCGTCGACGGGCAACCCGCGCGCGGGCACCGAGAGGTTCAAGCGATGGCGCCGCTCTTCGAACACTGGCGCGGTCGCCTCCGCCGCCTTCAAGACGACGGCCGAAAGCTCGATCGTCTTCTTGGCGAGCGTCACCTTGCCGCGCGCGACCCGCGAAACGTCGAGCAGATCGTCGACCAGCCGCACCAGATGGTCCGCTTGCCGAATGATCACCTCGCGCTCCCGCGGTGTGGCCACGTCGCCGCGCATCTGCATGATCTGCGCAGCGGTCAGGATGGGGGCCAGCGGGTTGCGCAGCTCGTGCGACAGGAGCGCGAGAAATTCGTCCTTGCGTCGATCGGCCTCCCGCAGCGCGGCCTCCGCCTGCTTGAGGCGCGTCACGTCGAGGAAGGCGCCAATCGCTCCGCGCGGCGCGCCGCTCGGATCGCGCAACGGAACGGCGCTGCCATAGAGGTGGATGACCTGGCCGTCGTCGAACCGGATCTCTTCCTCGTGATTGCGGACCTCACCGCCGCGCGCCGCCCGCTGCAACGGCAGCTCGCTCGGCTCCACCTCGGCGTCCTGGAAGAAGACCCTGAAGTGCCAGCTCGGATGCGGTTCGGCGGGCGTGCGCGACATGTTCTCGCCCTCCGCCAACCGCAGAATCTCCAGGCCCGCGCGGTTGCCGTGCACCTCGCGGCAGTCGGCGTCGGCAGCGATCCAGACCGCGGCCGGCACGGCATCCATGAGCGCGGCCAGCTCGTCGGCCCGGGCACGCGCGACGGTCTCGCTCTGGCGCAGCGCCGAATCCGCGGCGCGCCGCGCGGTCACGTCGTTCGCCACGGTGACCACGCAGCCCTCGCCGTCGAGCTCGATCCGCGCGCTGACCAGATTGAGCGCGATTCGCTGGCCGTCCGGGTGCGGAAAGGACACCTCGAACTCGGCGGTTCCCGTCTCGCGGAGGGCTCGAGCGACCGGGACCCGATCCTCGGCGGTCCAGACGCCGAGGTCGACGGCCGACTTGCCCACCACGCGCTCGCGCCGACAGCCTGTCACCTTGACGAACGCGTCGTTGATGCTCAGGAAGACGCCGTCGCCGAGCCGGGTGATGGCCGCAGGGAGCGGATTGAGATGAAACACCGTCTCGAACCGCCGCTCGGACGCGCGCAGGGCCGCCTCGGCCTGGTGACGATCCTGGATGTCGAAGGCGCCCGCCACCCAGCGCCTGACAGAGCCGTCGTCGTCGCGGACGGGCGCCACGCGGCAGAGGTGCAGCCGCCACGCGCCCGCGCGCGTCCGGATCCGGTACTCCATCTCGCAGGGGCTCGAGGTCTTGATGGCCTCGGTGAAGCGCTGCTCGATGTGACACCGGTCGTCGGGATGCACGGCCGCGAGCGCTCCCTTGTCGCGCAGCGACTCCGCCAGGGTCAACCCGGTCAGCTCGGTCCAGCGATCGTTGACCCACTCGAGGCGCCCGCCGGGATCGCAGGTCCAGATGATCTGCGGCAGGGCGTTCGCCAGCTTCCTATATTCGGCTTCGCTCTGCGCCAGCGCTTCGACCATGGCGGCAAAACACTAGCATGGCGGTTTCGGACGGCTTTCCACCGTCCAGGCGCGGTCGGCCGGCCCGCGCCGCGCGTCCCCCGAGAGGGGTCGCGCGATCGACCGGCACAAACCGAGGATCGCGAAATCGGCCGCGGCAGCGGGACTTCGACGACGCGGCGCGGGTAGGTCAAATCCCTATTCTTCACTGGCCAACCAACCACGGCCCCGCCAGGAACCGCCCGAGGTATGAGGGAGGTCCGGGTTCGAGGCGATGAACCGGGGAGAGAGCACCTCGATGGGAAGGCAGAGCGGACAGACATCGGAGGACCTGAGCTTCCGAGCGACGGCGCTCGTGTTCGCCGGGTGCTATCTGGGCGCCAGCGCCGACGTCTGGATTCGCTTTCCCGAGATCGGCGCGGCGATCGTCTTCCTTCCCTACGCGATCGTGACGGCCGCGCTCTGGCGGACGCCCCCTCGAACGTGGTGGATCTTCATCCTGGCCGCTGCGGCGGGCGATTTTCACCCGCACCGGCTCGGCGGCGCCACGGTCACGTTCGCGCTCCTCGCCGAGGGGGTGAACGCCGCGCGCGCCGTGGTCGCTGCCCTCGCCCTCCGTCGCTTCGTCGGACGCGCGGGGCACCTCGAGACGCTGCGGGAGATGGTGGCCTATCTCCTCGGCGCGGTGCTGCTGGGGCCGGCGATCGGCGCGCTCGGCGGCGCCTGGCTCATCGCCGCCGCGCACCCCGGGCGGTCGTTCTGGCTCGCGTCCCTGCAGTGGTTCTCCTCCAACGCCATCACCGCCCTCACGGTGCTGCCGCTCCTCGCCGACCTCCCTCGCCTGCGCGTGCGACTGCGCAACCTCTCGGAGCACGCCAAGATGGAGGCGGGCGTGCTGGCGCTGCTGCTGCTGGCCGCGGGCGCCGGCGTGTTCGCGCGATCGTACGACCATTCGCACACCCACCAGGCACACCTCTACTGGGCCCTGCCTTTTCTCCTCTGGGCCATCCGCTTCGGCCCGCGCGGGATCAGCGCCACGCTGCTCGCGGTGACGGCGATGTCGGTCTGGGGCGCCATCGCGGGCCGTGGGCCGTTCGCCGTGCACGCGCCCGTCGCCAACCTGCTCGAGCTGGAGGTGTTCCTGCTGGCCGTCTCCTTCCCCTTGCTGCTCCTGGCCGCGCTGTTCGCGCAGCAGCGCGGGACCGCCGCCGCGCTCATCGAGAGCCGGCGCCAGTACCGCTCGGTCGTCGAGGACCAGACCGAGATGATCTGCCGCTTTCGGCCGGACGGCACCTACACCTTCGCGAACCGCGCCTACTGCGAGACACTGTGGATGGAGTCGCGCGACGTCCTCGGCAACAACGTCTGGTCGCTGACGCCTGAGGGCGTCCACCGGACCCCCGCCGAGCTGCAGGTCATCACCCCCAGCTCGCCGATCGCCACGCGCGAGGTGATGGTCAGCGCGCAGGGGAGCTATCCGCGCTGGCAGCAGTGGCGCGACCGCGGTCTCTTCGACGACAACGGGACGGTCGTCGAGTACCAATCCGTCGGGCGCGACATCACCGATCGCAAGAAGGCCGAGGACGAGCGCCGCGAGCTCGAGGCGCGCCGATCGGTGGAGGCGGCGCTGCGCGACGCTGACCGGCGCAAGGACGAGTTCCTGGCCATGCTCGGTCACGAGCTGCGCAATCCGCTGGCGCCGATCGGGATCGCGCTGGAGATCCTCCGCCACGCGCCGCCCGGCGGCCAGGACGCCGTGTGGGCGCGCGAATCGATCGGCCGGCAACTGGGGCAGATGACCCGGCTGCTCGACGACCTGCTCGACATCTCGCGCATCACCCTGGGCAAGATTCAGCTGCAGCTCGGCGCGGTCGACCTCGGCCAGGTGATCGCCAACGCGGTCGAGGCGGCGCGCCCCTGCCTCGATTCGCTCGGCCATGCGTTGACCGTGCGGCTGCCCGAGCACCCGGTGGTCATCCGGGGCGATGCCGCCCGCCTGACCCAGGTGGTCGCCAACCTCCTCAACAACGCCGCCAAGTACACCGAGCGCGGCGGCCGCGTCGACGTCGCCGTCGCCCTCGCCGCCAGCGAGTCCCGTGTCGAGGTGCGGGTGCGCGACAGCGGGATCGGCCTCGACCCCGACGCGCTCGAGCGGGTGTTCGAGCTCTACTCCCAGATCCCCGCCGGGCGCGAGCGGTCGCAGGGAGGCCTCGGCATCGGCCTGGCGCTGGTGCGTCGGCTGGTCGAGCTGCACGACGGCTCGGTCTCGGCGCACAGCAAAGGGACCAACCGCGGCAGCGAGTTCATCGTCGACCTGCCGGCCACGCCACCCGATCTGCCCGAGCGCGCGCGCCGCCCCGCCGGCCCGCCGGTCCGGCCGGCGCTCCGGCCGGCGCTGCGCATTCTGGCGGTGGACGACAACGTCGACGTCGCCGAGGGCCTGGCCAGCGTCCTCGGCATGTGGGGCCACACGGTGCGCATCGCCCACGACGGCGCCGCCGCGCTGGAGGCGGCGGTCGATTTCTCTCCCGAGGTGGTGTTCGTGGATCTCGGCTTGCCGCGCATCGACGGGCTGGAGGTGGCCCGGCGCCTCCGCCAGGCGAGCGTCCGACAACAGCCGGCCCTGCTGGTCTCCATGTCGGGGTTCGGCCAGGAGCAGACCCGCCGCAAGAGCGGCGAGGCGGGATTCCACCACCACCTGGTGAAGCCCGTCGACATGGACTCGCTGCGCGCGTTGCTCGACACCTGCGCCCGCGAACGAAGCCAGCGCGCGGGGTGAGCCTCGACCGACGCCTAGCCGGTCGTCTTGACGCGCATCCGGTTGTTCTTGGGGTTGTGCTCCACCTCGACCAACCCGAGCGCCTCGAGGACCGGCGGCACGTACATCCCGAACCGCCCGCGCAGACCTTTCTTGAGGCCGTACCACCCCTTGACCGGGTTGGCCCCCGAGCGCCCCCAGGCCTCGACGGTGTCCGGGGCGGCCGGCTTCTGCTCGTCGGCGCTGCCGAGCAGAATCCAGTCCCCGTGCTTCTTCAACATCGCGTGGAGGTCCTCGATGCAGCGCAGGTGATAGCGGAGCTGCGTCTTGCCGACTTGCACGACCAGCGCCGGCGGCTCGGCGCCCGCGTCGCGATAGGCCTGGTACTCGGAGGTCCCGGGCGGCGTCTTCAGCTCCCAAGGGCTCTCGGCGGTTCCCGTCCCCTCGATCTTGGTCATGTGCTCTCCTCGGTGGTGGCATCTGCCTCGAACGTCACCGCGCCGTGCTGGAGCTCGTCGGCGAAGTACGGGACGTAGCGAAAGTCGCGAATGAGCGCCACGCGGCCGCCGCGCCATTCGAGCAGCACGAAGGTGGTCGGCCGATCGCTGGCGGCGGGCGCGTGGACGGCCAGCGCCGGCCGGCGCCCCGCGACGGCGTCGTCGAGCAGGCCCGGAACGACGCGGAAGTCACCCAGCTCGGCGTAGCGCGCGAAGTACGCGCCGACCGCCGGGCCGCGCCGCTCGGCCCGCGATACGAGATCGAGGCGACAGTCCTCGGTGAGCGACCGGCGCAGCGCCTCCCAGTCACGCGCGTTGAAGAGGCGCGCGTACCGGTGCAGCAGCGCGCGTTCCTCGGCGAGCGCCCGGGGATCCTTGGGCGCCTCCAGGCTCTTCCGATCGTCTGACGGCTGGAGCTCGGCCCGCGCCCGCAGCGCCGCCCGGCCTCGGTGCAGGGCAGCCTTCACCGCGGGCAGGCTGGCGCCGGTGCTCTCCACGATCTCCTCGAGCGTGCACCCCAGCACGTCCTTCAGGATCACGGCGCTGCGCTGCCCGATCGGCAGATGAAGGAACGTCGCCAGCGCGGCTCGCACGATCTCGGGATCGGCGCGTTCGTCGACGGTCACCTCCTCGGGGACCTCGGCGTAGAGGTCGACGAGCTTCCGATCGTGGCGGCGCAGGACGTCGAGCGCCGTGTTGTGCGCGATGCGAAACAGGTAGGGGCGCAGGGGCGGCATCTCCGGCGCCATGCTGATGGCGTAGTAGGCCTTGGCCAGCGTCTCCTGGACGATGTCCTCGCCCTCGACCACCGAGCCGGTGAGGCGCGCGCAGTACCGGTGCAGCTCCGGCCGGATCTCCGCCACCAACTCGAGAAACCGGGCGCGCGCCTCGCCGAGCTCGCGCGGGGGCTGATCTCCGCCGGGGCTCACAGCAGCTCCGTCCCTCCCCCGCTGACGCCCAGGACGCTGCCCTCGCGCGCGAGCTCGCCGCGCGCGACACCGACGATCGTCCGCGCCACGTCGTCCACCGTCAGGAGCTTGCCGAACCTCTCCATGAACTTCTCCCGGGTGATCCCCGCGGCCGCAGCATACGCGTCCGCCGCCAATGCACCGAGCTCCGTCTCGGGCAGGATCTGCTTCGGCACCAGCGCCAGGAATCGGATCCCCAGCTTGGCCGCGTCTGCCGACCGCTGCAGGTAGCCGGCCAGGAACATCTGCGTCCGCTTGGCGCCCGCGTAACCGCCCGAGAGCGGCGAGCCGCCGAGGCCGGCGCCGCTCGACACGATCACCACCAGACTCCCCGGCCGGAGCGGGTGGCGCAGCGCGCTCTGGCCGAGCTGAAACGCCATCTTCACGTCGGCGTTCCAGGGGGCCGAGAAGCTCTCCCATGATTGCTCGTGGACGGGCGCCAGGCGGGCCCGCACCCCCGCCGTCAGCACCACCAGATCGGGATCGACCTCGGCCAGCAGCCGCTCGGTCGCCGCCGCGTCGGTGGCGTCGAGCGCGCGCACCAGCACCTCGCCCGGCCCCGTGGCTTCCTTGCGCATCCGCTCGAGCGCCGTGGGATCACGCCCCACCGCCCAGACCCTCACGCCGCCCGTAGCCAGCGCGCGCACGGTCGCTCGCCCGATCCCCGATCCGCCGCCGATGACGATTGCCGAGCTCGGTCCCATGATCGCGTCCCTCCTACCCCGACGACGTTCGACCGGGATGAAAGGATGCGCAGGCGCGAACTTTATCCGGGCGGCGGCGGGTAGGGCTTGAAGTCGCAGGTCTGGACCAGGCCCGGCGCCGTCACCGCCGCGGCGTGTGCCGATTCTGCAAACTGTGCCGCGGGGTTCAGTGTTCCGTCGGGAGGCGACGCGCGTTCCACTCGAGCATGCCGCCCGCCAGGTTCCGGACGTGGTCGAAGCCGGCGTGCCGAAGGATGGCGCCCGCCGTCGCCGAGCGCGCGCCCGAGCGGCAGATCACGACGACCTCGCGCCCGACATAGCCGGCCAGCTTGGGGAGGCGCCGCGCGAGCACGTCCAGGGGGACGTGCAGAGCGCCCGTGATGTGCCCGAGCTCGCCGACGAACTCCTCGGGCTCGCGCACGTCGAGCAGCAGCCGCGGCGCCGCCCCGCGCTGCTCGGCCGCCAGCGCCTCGGGCGAGATCTGCGGCATCGCCGCCACGTCGGCGACCAGCGGGAAGGCCACCTCCTCGGCCTCGAAGCCGGACTGGTTGACCTGCAACGCCTCCTGGATCTTGGCCGGGAACGGCAGCCCCAGGCTCCCCATCAGCGCGACGTACTCGGCGCGGCTGCGCGCGTAGCGTGGGTTGCCGCGCTTCTCGTCGCCGATGGTGCTCGACTTGCCGCCGCGGTAGTCGTGCCCCGGCCAGACGACCGTCTCGTCGCGGAGCTCGAACAGGCGGTGGTGGACGGCGTCGTACTGCTGGCCGGCATCGGCCCCCGGAAAGTCGGTGCGCCCCGAGCCGCCGATCATCAGCGTGTCGCCGGTCAGCACGGCGCCCGACACCCGGTAGGAGACCGAATCGGGCGTGTGGCCGGGCGTGTGAATCACCTCGATCCGCTCCCCGCCCAGCATCAGCACCTCACCGTCGTCGACGTGCCGATCGACGAGCGGGCTGGGGCTCTCGCGGTGCATGACCACCGTGGCCCCCAGGAGATCCTTGGCGGCGCGGTTGAGCATCAGGTGATCGGCGTGGGTGTGGGTCTCCAGCACCAACTTCAGCTTGAGCCCCCGCCGGCCGATCAAGAGGCGGTAGGTGTCCAAGCGCTCGCGCACCGGATCGACCAGCGCCACCTCCTCGCCCACGGACAGGAGGTAGGTCTTGCAATTGGTGTCGTTGAGCTCCTCGATCCGCATGATCCGCGCCACGATAGCCCGAAACCCCGGGCCGGCGCCGCCAGCCGGCCCGAATCAGCCGGATTTTGACTCTCCCGAATCTCGACGCGTGAGGGAAGTCGCAGCGCCAACCGACGTTATAGTGACCAGGACCGCTCGCCGCGGCGGTCAGGAGCGTTGATGCCGGACATTCTGCACAGGGTGGGGATGAGGGGATCGGCCGACGAGGTCTACCAGGCGATCGCGACCACCGATGGGCTCTCGCACTGGTGGATCACCGGAACGACGGGCGACCCGCGGGTGGGCGGCGTCGTGAAGTTCGACCCGCACGGCGGCGGCTTCGACATGAAGGTGGTCGAGTCGAGGCCGGGCGAGATCGTCCGCTGGCAGTGCGTGGGCGGCCCGCCCGAGTGGATCGGCACCAACTTGACGTTCCGCCTGGTCGCCAAGGGAGCGGAGACCTACGTCCTCTTCACGCACGCCGACTGGCGCGAGCCGAGCGAGCTCATGCACCACTGCGGGACAAAGTGGGCGGTCTTCCTCATGAGCCTCAAGAACTGGATCGAGCGCGAAGAGGGACGTCCGCACCCCTACGACGTCAAGATCCACCCCGGCGACTGAAGCGCATCCGTCTCACCGCGCGCGGTGGAGAACGACGACCGCGCCGCTGTCGAGGCTGCCGGTCATCCAGATCTGCGACGAGGTGAGCCAGAGGCCGCGGAAAAAACCGGCGGGGGCGCCGCTCGAGGTCTGGAAGGCACCGCCGGCATTCCCTTCCACGACGGCCTGACCGTTGATCCAGACGTCGCCGCCCAGCCCCATCACGTTCAGGTAGCCCTGCGCGCTCCCGCTCGGAGCTTGAAATTGCGTCCAGGTACCGCCGGCGAGCTGCAGGATCTGCCGCCCCTCGCCCACGGCCCAGCCGGTCGCGCCGGCGGCCCAGATCCCGAACAGGCCGAAGCTGGGGTGCGGGGTGTCGATCCGGGTCCAACCTGTCCCGTCGAAGTGCGCCAGCCCGTCGGGCAGCCCCAGCGCCGCCCAGACGTCGTTGGGCGCCACCGCCCAGACGTCGCCGTCATAGAGGGACAACGACGGAGCCGACGGCGGAAACCCCGGCGCCAGCGACCAGGCGCTGCCGTTCCAGTGAAACGCGCCGCCCAGCCCGACGGCCCAGACGTCGCTGCCGCTGGTGCCGGAGACGGCGCCGAGATCGCCGGTGGTCCCGGTGGGGAACGACGACCAGGCGCTGCCATCCCAATGCAGCGCGGTCCCCGCGAAGCCGACCGCCCAGACGTCACTCGCCGACGCGCCCCAGACATCGTGAAGCCCGGCGGTGATGCTCAGCGGCGACTGCGTCCAGGCGCAGCCGTCCCAGTGCAGCGCCACGCCGTTGGCGTCGACCTGAAACGTGACCGGATCGCCGGTCGAGCCGACCGCCCAGACGTCGGTCGGGCCGTCGGACCAGACGTTGGTCAGGCTGGGCGGGTTCGCGCTCCCCTGGAAAAACGTGTCGAGGCACCAGCCGCCCGTCATCGCCCCGCTGCAGTTGGAGAGGGCCGTCGCCGCGCAGGCCGAGCCCGGCGCGCCGCCCGCACCGGTCACGGGTCCCGCTCCGCCGGCGCCCGCGAGGGGGCCGGTCCCGCCTGCGCCGGTCATCGGACCCGGTCCATCCCCGCCGGTCGGACCTCCGGTTCCGCCGGCCAGGCCGCCGTTCGCGCCGCCGCTCCCTACGCCGCTGCCGCCACTGGCGCCGCCGCTCGCCGCGCTGCCGGTCGCTCCGGCGCCTCCCCCGGGTGAGCCGCCGCCCGCGCCGGGGCCGCTCACGGTCGTCCCGCCGGCTCCCCCGCCCGAGCCGCTCGAGGCGCCCG
>DASYEX010000329.1:0-9735 GCA_036498765.1 Polyangia bacterium | reverse complement strand
TGCAACGCCAGCAGACGCAGCTTCGAGAGCAAGGTGGGCGAATCGAAGCTGGCGCCGCAACCGCCGAGGCCGGCGCAGAGGAGGACGAGCGCCAGCAGCTTCACCAAGTCGCTGGCTCCGCGACCGGCGACCGTGCCGGCGGCCCAGCGGAGAAAGCGCGTGTCGATGGTCATGGGGTGTCCAGGCGGAAGTGGGTGGTGAAGGTGAACGTCGTGGGGACGGGAACGCCGTCGCGCAACGCGGGGCTGAACCGCTCCTCGCGGGCGGCCGCGCGGGCCGATTCGTCGAAGGCGGCGTCGCCGCTGCCGCGCCCGACGGTGACGGAGAGGACGCGGCCATCGTCGTCCAGCGAGACGACGAGCAAGACGTCGGCCTCGACGCCCGCGGCCCGACGCGCGTCGGGGTAGTGCGGCTTCACCTCGTGGAGGCGGCGAGGCGGCGTCAGGACGCTGCCGGGCCGGGGAACGCCCCGCGCGACGCGGTTGGGTCCCGCCGGAGGCTCGCCGGTGGCCGGCCGGTGGAGCGCGGCGGCCGCGGCGGTGGTCCCGGCCAGCGTGTCACCGACGGCGAAGGCCGGCCCCTCCCCCGCCTCGGAGGTCGACTCGAGCGAGAGCCCGACCACCTTGACGGGCGCGGCCGGCGCGGCCGGCGCCGGGGCGCGCTCGGCGCGAGGCATTTGAACGTGAGCGACCCGCGGCGCGCTCCGCCGGGGAGGCACCGCCGCCGGCGCGGCCACCGTCGAACTCGGTGCGGGCGCCGGCGGCACCTCCTGCACCTGCACGGTGATCCGCGTGGAGGCCCGCGCGACCGGGCCTGCGGCGGGCGTACGCCAAACCGCGGCGGCCACCACGACGTGAGCGGCCAGCGCCAGCGCCCAGACGAGGACGCCGGCCCAGCGCCCGTCGTGCCCTCGCCCGGCCGCGCTCAGCGCGGCGTGCACCGCCGCCGCGGTGCCGGCGCCCAGCGGGGCCGCGCGTCCGCGCCGCGCGCGACGAACCTCGCGACGACGCTCGCGGCGGGCGCGTCCCGTGCCCGCGATGCCGGGCCGGCCGGGCGCGCACGAGGCGGGCCGCACCAGGCGCACGTGCGGCCGCGCAGGACGGCGCTCGGTCGTGACCGTCACCGGGTGCTCCCCGGGGCGCGCTCGACGTCCAGCGCGAAGCCGCCCACGCCCGCGCCCTTCACCAGGTCGATGACCTCCATGACCTTGCCGTAGGGGACGGTGCGGTCGGCCGCGATCACCGCCTGCGCGGCCGGATTGCGGACCACCGCCGCCTGCAACTCGGCCCGCGCCGCCGCCGGCGTGATCGGCCGGCCGTCGAGCGCCAGCGCCCCGCCCTTGTCCAGCACCAGGTTCAGCGTCGAGACGACCTTGGCGCCGCCCGCCGCCGCCCGCGGCAGCTCGACCTTCAAGCTGGCCCGGACGATGGCCGCCGAGGTGACGATGAAGATGACCAGCAGGACCAGCACGATGTCGACGAAGGGGATGACGTTGATGGACGCGATCGGGCCGTCGTCTTGCGACGCCACTTTCTCCAGGGCCGCCATGGCGCCCTACTCCGCCGCCGCGCGCAGCGACGCGCCCGGGGTCTCCGCCGCCGGCAGCTCACCCTTGAGGCGAGAGAGCAGCGTCCGCGACAGGGTCTCGGCCCGCGTGACCCGCGCCTTCACGGCGCTCTTGAAGGCGTTGAAGGCCACCACGGCGGGGATGGCCACCAGGAGGCCGATGGCCGTCGCCACCAGCGCCTCGGCCAGCGAGGTCATCACGCCCGCGTGCGCCTCGGCCAGATCGGCGCCCAGGTCCCTGAAGGCGCGGACGATTCCCAGCACGGTGCCGAAGAGGCCGACGTAGGGCGCGTTGCTGGCCAGCGTGGCAAGAAAAGAAAGCCGTGTCTCGAACCGCGCGCGTTCGGCGCCCAGCGCCCCGGCCAGCAGCTCCTCGACGGAGTCGGGCCCCTGCTCGCAGGCGACCAGGCCCGCCAGAAGCACGCGCGCCTCGAGGCTGCGGCGGCCGATCAGCGCGCGCGCCGCGCCGTCGTAGTCACCGCGTCCGAGCGTCGCGTTCACCGTTGCGGCGAAGCGCGCGCCCTCGGGAGCGTGCCGCCGGAAGAACACGGCACGTTCGAGGATGACGGCGACCGACGAGGCCGATAGCCCGAAGAGCAACCAGAAGACCCACTCGGTCTGAAAGAGGGGCCACTCCAAAAGCCGATGGACGAACGTCGAGGTGGTAGCGTGCACGGCCGGTTCTCCTGTTGGGGGTTCCGCCTCGCGAGGCGGTCTTGGCAGGGGAAACACCGGTTGAGCCGATGCGTGTCACCACCTTCGTAAAAATTCTCCTCCGCGCTCATGCGCGCGGGCTCGAAGGCCGAGGTCATCGGGCTGTGCCAGATCCTCGAGGCCGCCGGCCAGGGGACCTGCGAGGTGCACCAGCTCTTCGAGGCGGCGCCGGCGGGCCGCGCTGATTCGGCGCCGGCGGCGCGGTCACCCGGCTACGGCCAGGTGGCCGTGAGGGTCAGGGCCAGGAGGTGGGCGATGGTGTTGTACGTCCCGACCGGGCCCTCCGTGCCGCCGGTGGCGTCGGCCGGCAGGAAGACGACCAGCAGATAGCCGAGGTCGCCCCGGAAATGACCGCGGCCGTAACCGGCGCCGAGCGCGACGTCGATCCGATTGGCGTCGGGGAGGCCGGGGCCGAGGTTGCCCGACGGGATCGCGCTCTCATCGTAGATGAGGCCGCCGCGCAGGTGCAGCCCCGGCACGCGGCCCGGCAAGGTCCAGTCGGCGCCCGCGCGCAGCGTGAAGGCGTTCTGGCCGTTCGGCACGATGGCGCGCGCGGGCGCGCTCTGGAAGTTGATGTCGATGCGGTCGTAGGTGCTCCAGAGGACCAGGTTCGCGTCGAAGCTGAGGGCCAGGTCGGGGCGCGGGCGGCCCATCACGCCGACGGTGATGATGTCGGGCAGCGTGATCGACGCCGTGCCGCCCTGGTCGGGGAGCACGGGCGCGAAGTCCGGGTTCGCGGGGGTGAAGTGCGCCCGCCCGTCGTCGAAGTGGAGCGCGACCCGGCTCCGGTAGGTGAGCGCCACGTGCAGGCGGCCCGGGTAGATCTTGTAGAGGGCGCCCACGTTGAAGCCGTAGCCCCAGGTGCCGCCGGCGAGGCGCACGTCGCCGCCGATGATCGCCGGCAGGCCGTTGGTGAAGTCGACGACGCTGCGGACAGCGTCGAAGCCGGCCGCCACGGAGACGCGCGGGTGGACGAGGACGGCGACGGTCGGGTTCAGGGTCAACGTCTCGAGCGAGGCCTTGATGGCGGCCTGGCGCCCCGCCTCCCAGTCGTCCGGCCAGCTGATCCCGATGCCGAACGTCGAGAAGGCCCCCATCCCGAGCGCCACGCGATCGGTGAGCCGGCCGTTCGCGAAAAACTCCGGCAGGAGGAAGTTGCCGCGCTCGGTGTTGATCTCGGCTCCGCCGCCCGACGGTGAGAAGCTGGTCTTGTCGGTGATGAACACGCCCCCCGCCGACGCGCTGACGCCACCCATGAAGGCGAGGTTGGCCGGGTTGAACCAGACCGCGGCCGGCTCCTCGTCGTCGGCGGTCACGGCCGACGCGCGCGCGATCGCCGAGCCGGAGATGTCGTAGATCAGGAACCCGGCGGCGCGGCTGGGGCGCGCCACCAGCGCGACGCCGAGGGCGAGGAGGACTGCGGCCCGTGTCTTCATGGCATCACCGTGGGGACGAAGGCGTAGCAGTAGACGAGGTTGGCGCGCGTGACGCCCGTCAGCGGCGTGAAGATCGGGTTGTCGAACAGCGGCGCCAGCGCCTGCCGTCCGGCCTCGAGCACCGCGGCGTCCGTGTCCCCGACGCCGGAGACGGTGCTGTGGCCGGCGCTGTCCACCAGCGGCGCCGTCAGCCGCAACAACACCGAGACCGGCGAGGCGACCAGCGGCGCGCCGTCAGGCGAATGGATGGCGTTGGTGAAGAACAGCCCGATCTCGTGTCCGGCGGGAAACGGGGCGGCGAACTGGATGGCGATGGCTCCGGGAAGGGCGGCGCCGGGGGTCGGAAGGTACGCGGCCCCGAGGGGCGGGAAGCCGGCGTCGAGATCGCCGGCGGCCGCCGCGGTGAGATCCATGACCACCACCGGACCGCTCTGGACCTTCGCGACGAACGCGCTGACGGTCGCCGCATCGACCGGCCCCTGCACGCCCACCACGATCTGGTTGGCGGCCGGCACCACCGGGACGGCGGCCGTCCCCGGGAGCAGCAGCGGGACCGAGTTGGTGTGGATGGGGAAGCCCCACAAGACGGCGAGCTCGTCCTTCGGCAACCCTGAGGCGGTCATGGCGTCGAAGCCGCCGCCGCCGAGGTACGCCAGCCGGATCGCCTCCAGCTGAAACAGCTGCATCGCCGCCGCCGTCGGCGTCGGCATCGGGTTCCCCTGTGCGACCACCTGGTACCCGGCGCAGTCCGGCTTGACCTGGCTCGGGTCCGTGGCGCCGCAGGTGAGCGGGGAGTCCTCCCTCAAGAGCGCCATCGTCGGCGACCCGACCACGGGCGCGCCGGCCGTGTCACGGATGCCGTTGGCATAGCCCCGCACCCCCATCCAGTAGAGCTCGCCCAGCGTCCAGGGGCCGGGCGGCGTCACGGTGAGCGAGTTTGACGTGGGGTCGAAGTCGACCGCTAGCCCGCTCGTCACCGGCGCCCCGTTCGCGGCGCAGCCGCCGGCGGCTTTGGGGTCGCACGCGAACACGTCGACGTTCGTGCCCAGCGTCAGCGTCGTCCGATCCAGCGGGCCGCTCGCCGGCGCGGACGCGGTGGTGAGCGAGGGGAAGCCGTCCAGCGTCTGCAGCCACTGGTCGAACTGGCACTGCGCAGGGGTCAGCGCGGTCTGCGTCGAGCAGTCGGCGGGGATCGGCGTGCCGGCCAGGCTGAAGTCGATGAGCCCGGTCTGCGGGTTCACGATCAGCGCGGTCGGCTGCGGCGCGCGCGGCGGCGCGGTCGTGAGATCGAACTGCATCGCGGTCGGGATCCGGCTGGACCCGACGTCCGGCGTGCACGCGCCCGCGGCCGCCACGAAGCCCGCGGCCAGCGCGACTGCCAATCGCCGCCGCTTCATGGCTGCACCACGATCCCGGCAATCCGGCCCTGGGGCGCCGCGTACGCCGCGGGGATCTCGTGCACGCCGTCCCCGTTCGTGTCGGGCAACGCGGTGGTGACGTACTTGAGCACCGCCTGCCAGTGTTTCAGCTCCTCGACGGCCGGCGTGGTCGGATCGGCGTCCACGAAGCGGGTCGTCGGGTCGACCGGCGTCAGGCAGTCGCTGTCCTTGGCCGTGACCGACAGCAGGTTCTGCGTGAGGCTCTGGACCGCGCCCAACAGGCCCGCCACGTAGTTGGTGGTGACGACCTTGTAGCAGGTCGTCGTGTCGGTCAGATCCAGCGGCTGTTCCCCGGTGGAGGTCTCCAGCGCCAGGCTGGAGACGCGGCCGAACAGCGGCTTGGTCATGTCGTAGCTGACCTTGAGGCCGGAGATCTGCAGGAAGAAATCGTTGGGGACCACCTCCGGGGCGCCGCCCAGCTCGAGGCCGTTTCGGATGTCCGTCGCGTTCAAGTAGAACGTCACCAGCGAATACCCCGGGATCTGATCGGGGCCGATGCCGAGCGGCGTGACGCGGAACAGATCGGCGAGCCAGATCGTTCCGGTCTTCCCGGCCAGGATTGGCGCGCGCAGGGCCCCGTCGGCATCGACGGCGATCACCGGAGGATCCGTCGGCTGCAGCGCCGCAGTGATCGTCCGGTAGGCGTCGGTCACCAGGTTGCCGACCGGCGCCTCCCCGCGCGCGGGCAGCGTCAGGTCGGCCGCCGTGGTGGCCACCACCGCCTTGTAGGCCAGCCCCTCCGGACCGAGCGCCGTGTCGAGCCCGGCGATGTACTGGTCGACCCCGGCCTGGGTGGTCGGATCGCCCGGGATGGCGTCGTCGATGGGCAGCAGCGTGTAGCCGTCGAGCGCCACGGAGGCCTGCCCCCCCGGCGTCCCCGAGGGCGTCACCGTCAGCGCCAGCTCGCCCAGATAGGCGGTGTAGGCGCCGGCGGTGACGATCAGCGTGTTTCCGACCTGTGCCGGCTGCGCCAGCGTGTCGTGGGTGTGGCCGCTGATGATGACGTCGATCCCCGGCACCTGGGCGGCGAGCACCGCGTCCTCGCCCTGGCCCGTGTGGTCGATCCCGGAGTGCGACAGGGCGATGACCAGATCGACCTGGTCGGTCTCGCGCAGCTCCTTGACCATGCGGGCCGCCGCGACGGCGATGGGATCGAAGGTCAGCGGCGCCGCCTGCGGCGTCACCTGCACGGCGTTCGCGCCGATGAGGCCGAAGAACCCGACCTTCAGGCCGCCCACCGTCTTGATCAGCTTTGGCTGAATGACCCCGCCCTGGGCCAGCATCTCGAGCTCGTCGTCGGCGGGATCGGTGGCCGAGAAGTTCATGTTGCTCGAGAGGATCGGGATGGTGACGCCGTTCGCGACCGCCGCCTGCAGGATCCCGGCGAGCCCGTGCGGGGTCCAGTCGAGCTCGTGGTTGCCGATCGTCGTCGCGTCGTACCCGAGCGCCTGCATCATCGCCAGCTCCGGGCTGGCCTGCGTGGCCAAGAGCTCGAACAGCGTCCCCATCATGAAGTCGCCGGCGTCAAGCAACAGCACCGGCGTCCCCGCGGCGGTCGCCGACATCTTGGCGCTGCCGATCGCCGCGGCCAGGCGCGCCATCCCTCCCACGGTGGCGTCGTCGTTCGGCGTGGCAGGCGTGTAGTCGATCTCCGGCGCGAAGCCCATGAGATGGGAGTGGATGTCGTTGGTGTGCAGGATCAGCAGCTTCTGCGGCGTCCCGGGCGGGGGACCGCCGTCGCCCGCGTCGGGCTTGCTCGCGCCACCGCTGCTGCCGCAGGCGGCGCCGCCGATCGCGGCGAGAGCCAGGAGCGAACGCCACCCGCGGTGGGAGTGTCTGGGACGACCGCGACCTCTACATCTGGGTTCCAGCATGGGGGGACGGCCCTTCGGTTGAGGTAGGGGGGTTCAGGCGTCAGAACGTATGCATCACCCGATTGTTTCCAAGAGTTGCGATCTGCCGAGGCGGACGGGTTAGTGGACGTCCAGCATCGTCATCATGCCGGCCTCGGCGTGCTCGAGGATATGACAGTGCATCATCCAGTTACCGGCGTCGAGCGGCACCACGCCGACGTCGACGGTCTCCTTTCCGTGGACGAGCACGGTGTCCCGGGTCAGTTGCAAGTCGGACGTTCCGCGCGCAACGTGCGGTCGTGAACCCCTCGGTGCCGAACCGTTCCGTGCTGGCGGCGCTCGTCTGCCTGCTGGGGCTGGCGATCTCGGCGGCCGCGGGGGCGCATGGCCCGGCGACCAAGCTGCACGGCGCCGTCACGCCCGCCGAGACGCAGGCCTTCGACGAGGCGCGCCCCGCCTTCGAGCGGCACTGTTTCCGCTGCCACTCGAGGGACGTGCAGCATACGAAGGATGCGAAGGCCAAGCCCAAGGCCAAGGCGCTCTCGCACCTGGACATGACCGCCTACCCCTTTGGCGGCCACCACGCCGGCGCGGCCGGGGCGGCCGTCCTCGAGGCTCTCGGCGTCGGCCCCCAGCCCACGCGCGCCATCATGCCACCGGACAAGCCCGGCAGCGTGCCGGCTGACGATCTCCGTCTGATTCGCGCCTGGGCGGAGGCCTTCGCCGCGGCACACGGGCCCGACGCCGGCGCCGCGTCGAAGTAGCTTCCGCCGTCACCCGGCGCGCGTCAGGCCATCCGGCATGACGACCACCCGCTCGCCCGCGCGAAACGGCGAGAACCCGCCGTAGACGAACTCGCCGTAACCGCCGTCGTCGAAGCGGACGACGACCTGGTAGGTGCGCTGCTCGGACGAGCCGGAGCTGGCCGTTGCACCCACCGCCGCACCACCTGCGGCGCCGGCGACCGCGGCCGGACCTCGGCCGCCGCCAAACACCAACCCGCCGATCAGCGCGCCGGCGACCGCGCCGGCCCCCGGGTTGCCCTCGGTGCGCTGGACGATCTCCTGCACGTGCTGGACGCTGCCGGAGCGTCCGTACCAGGTGGCGCCGGGATCCGTCCAGGTGGTGCTGGTCGTGGTGGTCGTCGCGCACGCGGGCGCCAGCGCGAGTAGCGAGAGCAGGACGAGGTGCAACGTCTTCATGATCGGGCCCTCCCTCCGCCAAGCTGTGCATCGCCGGGGGACCTGTCCGCGCGGCACAACCCTCAATTCGCGGCCGGGATGGCGCCGGGCCCGAAGAGATCCGAGAGATCCTCGGCCGCGCTGACGGCCGGTAAGATCGGAAGGCCCAGCAGCTCCTCGACCGTCTTGAGCACCGAGCTGTGCGTGTACGTGCGGGAACCGGCGTAGCCCGACTTGACGCCAGGGCCGAGCGCCAGGAAGGGCAGATGCCCGGAGGCATCGCCCTCGTCCCAGACGACGAACACGACGCCCGCGTTTGCGTTCGCGAAGTCGAGGAGGGGCGGGAGGTTCGACCTCAGCCAGTCGTCGCCGGCCTTGATCACGTCGCCCGCCGGACAACCGTCGGCGCCGTGCATGTCGTGGCAGAGATCGGGCGTGATGAACACGTACGGCGCCATCGCGCCCGCGTCCAGGTCCGCCGAGAGCGCCGTGAGCGGCTTCATGTGCGCGGCGCAGCCCGGCGCGGTTTCCGCCGGTGGGTTTCCCGCGACGTCCTGGAAGAACACGAAGGGATTGTGCTTCGGCGCGTAGAAGCCGGAGCCGGAGATGGGGCAGGCGCCCGTGCCGGCGTCGAGCCCTTCCTCGTACGCGGTCCAGCTGAGGCCGGCGCCGGCGAGCTGCGTGGCCAGGTGCGCGGTGCTGGCCGTGCTGTTGGTCGCCGACGGCGCCTTGTCGGTCGTGAAGGTGTGATCGGCGAAGGCGTTGGTCCCCGCCTCCAGCCACACATAGTGCGGTTCGCTGGGCACGCCCGCGCTGAACTGGTCGACGAAGTCGGTGGCGCGCGCGTACGCCGGGATCAAGGTCAGGTTGATATAGGGCGCCCCGGCGACGTCGCCGTAGACCTCGCTGATGTTCTCGTTCTCCATCGCCACGACGAAGACGTAGGGGATGGATTGCGTGCCCCCGTTCGCGCCGCGGACGGCCGCGTCGGTCCCGGCCGTCGGGGTCCCGCTCGAGCTCGCGGCCCCGCAGCCGAGCGCGGCCGCGAACAGGACCGCCCCCGCGCTCCGCACCCCACCCGCCCCCATGTAAGAAATCTAAGGACCTCTTCCGGACGGTGACCGATTTTCAGTCGCTCGACGCGCTGGCGGACGCGCGCGCTAGATTTGCGGGCGTGGCCACGCTTGCGCATCAGCCGAGCCTGCTGGGCGGCGGGCCGCCGTCGGTCGAGCCCGTTGCGCTGGGCCGGATCCAGCGAATCGCGCTCGATGCCACCGCCTGGGTCGACTATCTGCCCGGCTGGGTCGGCGGGCACGAGGCGCTCTTCGCCGAGCTCTGCGCCACCACCGCCTGGCGGGCCGAGCGGCGGCCGATGTACGATCGCGTGGTCGACGTGCCGCGCCTCCTGGCGGCGCTCCCCGACGACGGCCCCGGCCACCCGGTGCTCGAGCAGATCCGCGCGCACCTCGCCGCCCGCTACGCCACGGCCTTCCCGCGGCTCAGCCTCGGCTACTACCGCGACGGGCGAGACAGCGTCGCCTGGCAC
>DASYEX010000328.1:0-9262 GCA_036498765.1 Polyangia bacterium | reverse complement strand
TAGTGGTCCCCGTCGCGGACGATCTTGGCGTGGTGGCGCGAGATCGAGCGGTGGTTGAGCAGGACGTCGTTCTCGTCCGTCCGCCCGATGACCAGCGAGGCCTTGTCGAGCCCGATCTCCATGCCCGCCAGATCGGTGGTGAGCACGACGAGGCGCGCCGAAGGCCCCACCCCCGCCAGGGGCGAGCCCTTCTCGGAGAGCGCGCGCAGCGGGATCGTCGGCTGGCCCTCCACCGCCTCCTCGACCGAGCCGTCGCCGACCGCTACGCCGACCGCTGCGCCGGCCGCTGCGTCGACCGCCACGTGAGTGGCCGCGGGCGAGCCGCCGGGGGCGGGCTCGGGCACCGCGGACATCGGCTTGGGCGGCGAGGTCTTGGTGCGCGAGCGAGGCACCGCCGCCTGCGCCGACGCGGCGGACGCCGCCGGCTGGGCGGCCATCGCAGCGACCGAGGCCCGTCCAGGGATCGCCACCGGCCCGCCCACCGTCGCCAGCGGAGCGGTGGTCGTGGTCGTGGTCGACACGGCCGGAATGCTGGGTGTCGTCGGGCGGTCGGTCACGGGCGGCCGATCGCCGCGCAGCACCAGCTTGTAGTCGCCGATCTGGACCTCGTCGCCCTCGCGCAGCGGCGTCGGCGAGGCGATCTTGGTCCCGTTGACCCGGACGCCCGTGAAGCTGGTCAGGTCCTCGATGTAGAGGGCGCCGTTCTGCCGCGAGAGCCGAGCGTGCTTGCGCGACACGTTCCGCTCGGTCAGCCGGATGGTGTTTCCTTCCAGGCGACCGATGGTCATCTCGTCCCGCGCGAGCGGAACGACCGTGGTCTTACCCTCGTCGTCTTCGATGCTCAGCTTGAACACGGCAAGACCCTCGAAATCACCGGGCCTTTTGACTTTATCCGCCGTGCTCGGCCGGAGTCAATGGCGGAGGGCGAACCGCCCGATCTGCTTGGCCCGCCAGCGGACGATTGCTTACCGGACCGCCACGATGGCCGCGGCGATGACGATCCCCATCCCGATCACGAAGGCCCCGGCCACCAGGGCCACCGCCATGTTCTTGTTCTCGTGGATCTCCCGCCGCAGGTTGTACGGGGTGATCATCTCCCACAGGTAGTAACCGATGATGAGCAGGACGATGCCCGAAAGGCCGAAGAGGGCGAAGTCGAGCAGCAGGCGTCCGAGTGGAGCTGCTGCGAGTGGTGCTGCGAGCGGCGCGGCCTGGGCGGTGGGCACCGGCTAGACGCTCCGGAGGTCGGGATAGGTGGTCATCACGTCGGTCTCCGTCATGGAATCATTCGGATCGGCCGGTGTCCAGACCACTTCCAACCCCAGGATCGCTTCCGGCGGAACCCCGCCCAGCTCGGACAGCAGCGCCGACAGGTTCTCGGCGGCGATCGAGGTGCCGAAGGCCTGGACGGGCGTTCGGGTCGCCGCGAGCAACGTGACGACCACCAGCTCGAGCGCCTCCTTGCCCTCCTCGGCGGCCGCCTCGGAGCGCGCCACCCGGCCGCCCGCGCTGCGGACCCGCTCGACCTGGAACCGGCTCCGCTCGGCCAGCGCCATGGCGTTCATCGCCGTCTCGGCGTTGGTGAAGCTGAGCGGGCCGCGCGCGTCGGTGCCGAGGTAGCGGATGGCGTCCTTCTCACGCAGGAGCTCGAGGGCGGTCTGCTGGAGCAGCGCAGCCAGCCCGGCCTCCGTCTCGGTGTCTCCCCGCGCGGCGAATTCGGCCAGCCGGTCCTGGATCCCGCGCGCCGAGCGGCCGAGGGCGAGCTGCAGGCGGTAGAGGTAGGCCCGATCGGGCATCGACGCCACCTCGCCGTCGTCGTAGCGACCGTAACCGGGGCTGCCCCCTGCGTTCCGGCTGGCGCGAACGGCGCGGGCGATGGAGGCGACCACCAATCCCACCACCAGCATCGTCGCCAGCCCGCCCATCAGGCCGAAGCCGCCGAGGCCATACCCGCCGAAGCCCGGCAAGAAGAAGAAGTGCGAGCCGCCGCCGTACCCGTAGCCGCCGCCCGGGCTCCGGTAGCCGCCTCCCGAGTAGCCCGGCGAGCTGTAACCGCCGCCCGAACGGAACCCCGACCGCCCGCTGAAGCTGCCGCCCGAGCGCGGCCCGGCGAACGCCAGGGCCGAAGCGAACGTCGAGAGCGCGAGCACGAACACCGCCAACCACCGGGGCGCGCGACGGAGGATCGTCATCACGAATCGAGTCTATGCCGGCCCCGGGCGAGCGGCAAACGTGCCCCGGAGCGGCCTCGCCTGAGCACAGGCCGGCCTTAGCTCATCGCCGCTCAGGCGTTGGCCTTGGCGCGGCTCCGGTACAGGTCCTCGAAGTACTTGCGCAGCGCGGGGAGCGCGGAGATCAGGCGGCGGAAGTAGTCCCGGCCGAGGAAGAGGATGCTGGTCGGGACCAGCGTGCGGACCTCGGCGTTGGTCGGGCCGTCGCCCAGCAGCGCCATCTCGCCGAACAGCTCGCCCGCGCGCAACCGGGCGACCGGGCGTCCGTGCTGGACCACCTCGACCTCGCCCAGCAGGATGACGAACAGCCCCTGGCCGACCTCGTTCTCGCGGATGACGGTCGTGCCGGCGGCGATGTCGATCCCCTCGAACCGGCGAATGAGCTCCATCTGCTGCTGGTTGTCGAACGGCTTGAAGAGGGGCGAGGTCGCCAGCAGGTTCTTGAGCAGCCGCTCGCGCGCGAACCGGTCGAGCCGCTCGGCCAGCACCGGGACGGCGCGGGTGAGCTCGGCGACGGCGGTGCGGCTCACCTCCAGGAGATCGGCCTCGCCCACCACCTGGATCGAGGCGGTGCGCGGCTGCTCGGTGAGGAGCGCCATCTCGCCGAACAGCGCCCCTTCCAGCAGGCGGGTCAGCTCCACGGCGCGCGTGGGCCGGCTGTCGATCGGCTTGCCGCCGGCCACCACGCGCACCTCTCCGGCCGCCACGAAGTAGAAGGCCGAGCCGGGATCTCCCTCGCGGAAGACCACGTCGCCCTCGCCGCCGCGCACGAGGCGCACCGCCCGGATCGCCGCCGGAAACAGCTCGGGCGGCAGCTCGGAGAAGAACGCCACCGGCAAGAACTGCTCGGGGTACTGCACGAACACCGAGAGATCGAGCGCGCGGGCCTTGGCGCGCGCCGCCAGCCTGGCGACGTCGGCGGCCGCCGCGGGCTGGACCGGGTCGATGGGCGCATCGAGATCGACGGGCGCCTGACGGGCCGCGAACTTGGCCAGGGTGGGCGCGCCGTGCGCGAAGCTGTGGGCCATCGCGGCCACGATGGGGTCGATGTTCTGGCCCAGCGACTCGAGCACCTTGCAGCCGACCAGCGCCGGCAGGAGGTGCCCGGACCGCACGTCGTGCATCGTCACAGCGCGGTAGACCTCGACCGCGCCCGCCTTGTCGCCCAGCTGAAAAAGCAGATCCGCGATGCGCCTTCGGCTCTCGCTGTCGAGCGGGTTCGTCGCCAGCATCTGGTCGTGCGCGGCCAGCGCGGCGGCGAATTGCCCTGTCCGGGTCAGGTTGCGGGCCTCGGCTTTCAGGTCACGGAGCTGCAACGGCATTGCGCAGACGTTAGCCGGAGCGTGAAATGGGGTCAAAGTGGCTGGTCGAGCGAACGGGCAAGGCGCGCCGAAAGACGCGATCCTCCGGCTGGAGGCGGTGGCGGCCCTCGATTTCCCCGAGATCGGCCGGTCGTCGGAGAATCGGCCCATCTTCGGGCGCCGGCTGGGGGGCCGCGGCGCCCCCCTGCTGGTCCTGGGCGGCATCCACGGCGACGAGCCGGCCAGCGTCGACGCGCTCCTCGCGCTGGCCGGTCGGCTGGAGGCCGGCGCGCCCCCGCTCTGGCTGGTCCCCGCGACAAACCCGGACGGGCTCGTCGCCGGCCGCAAGAACTCGGCGCGAGACGTCGACCTGAACCGGAACTTTCCTGCGCGCTCGTTCGCACCCGAGCACGCGCCCGGCTACTTTCCGGGACCGGCGCCGCTCTCCGAGCCCGAGACACGCGCCCTCGCCGCGCTCGTCGACGGCCAGGGGGGCGGGGGCGAACCGGGCGAGCCGATTTGGGGCGCGCTCGCGGTCCACGCGCCCTTCGCCTGTGTCAACTACGACGGGCCGGCCGCCGACTGGGCGGCGGCGGTCTCGGCCGCCTGTGGCTGGCCGGCGCGCGGCGACATCGGGTACCCGACCCCGGGCTCGTTCGGGTCGTGGCTGGGCGTCGACCGCGGCCTCCCGGTCCTGACGCTCGAGCTCCCGCCGGGTCCGCTGGCCGATTTTCGTCACCCCGCGGCGGCCGCCCTCGACGCCGCCGTCGGCTATTTAATCGCTAAGGGCCCCTCCTGAACCTTCCCGTCGACGGGCGGTCTCGCGGTATACTGCTTGACAGGTAGGCGGGGGTCGTACTTCTCTGGCCGTTCCGGCGATGGACAACAACGAGCGTATGTTCCTGGACACGATGGCGAAAGCCCTCGTCTCTCTCCCCTTCGACCTCAAGCTCCTCCTTGAAGCGGTCGCGGACTCTGACCTCGAGCGCGGCGTGCGCGAGCTGGCCGCCGGCACGGTCGTGCACGTGATCACGCCCAAGGACGGCAACGTGGAGGCCCCGCTGCGCTTTGCCGAAGACGTGGTTCAGCTGCGCCTGGCGCTGGCCAAGATCGCCGCCGAAGGCGGTGAAGGGGCCCCGGCGTTCCGCACCCGCTTCGCCGAGGACTACGCCCGCTTCGACCAGGAGCTGGGCCTCTTCCGCCAGGTGCTGGGGAACGACGTCGTCGACTGGCTGAACAGCCGCTGGGCCGCGCTGCTGAAGGGCGTCTACGGCAAGAAGAAGATCGCGATGTTCGTCGACGACGAGGAGGTCGGCACCTTCCTCTACGACGAGGGGCTACGCTTCGCGACGCTCTACCCGATCACCGAGAAGTCGCTGGCCGGACGGGTCAAGCAGGCTCAGCCGTTCGTCGACCACCTGGGCCGCAAGCGAGATCAGGACAAGAAGAAGATCACCTCGTAGCGAGGTGATCTTTTGAGCAAGTCCGGCTGGAAGGAAGGTTCGAGCGTGTCGCGCGTGCCCCTGGTCGCCTCGGCGGGTGACTCGCCGGCCAGCCTGCTGGACATGGCGGTAGCCATCTCCCAAGGCGCCACGCCGCCGCCCGCCGAGATCACCACGGCCGCGCGTCCGGCCGCGCCGCTTCTGATCCAGCTTCCGGCGCCGCAGCTCCGCGCGGCGATCGAGTCGGTGATCATGTCGCGCTCGCTCGACGTGGGCCTGCAGTGGATGCACGACGCGGGCGTGCTGAGCGTTCTCCTGCCGGAGCTGGAGGCGACGGTCGACTTCTCGCAGGAGGCGGGACGGCGACACAAGGACGTCTGGGAGCACACCAAGCAGGTGGTCGTGCAGTCGGTCCCGAGCCCGCTCGTGCGCTGGGCCGCGCTCCTGCACGACGTGGGCAAGGTGCCGACCCGCGTGATGCTCCCCGACGGCAAGGTGACCTTTCACCGCCACGCCGAGGTGGGCGCGCGGATGTGGGATCCGATCGGCAAGCGGCTGGGGTTCGACAGAAGCGAGCGCCAGAAGATCCGCTTCCTGGTGCTGCACCACCTGCGCGCCAACGCCTACGAGCCGAGCTGGACCGACGCGGCCGTCCGTCGCTTCGACCACGAGATGGGCGAGAGCCTCGAGGACCTCTTGCACCTGTCGCGCGCCGACGTGACCTCCCGGCGACCCGGGCGCCGGCAGGAGGCGGTCGCCAACATCCACGCGCTCAAGGAACGGATCCTGGCCATTCGCGAGCTGGACGCGCGCGTGCCGCCGCTGCCGCCCGGTCTGGGCAACGCCATCATGGAGACCTTCGGCCTGCCGCCGTCCAAGCGGATCGGCGATCTGCGCAAGCTGTGCGAGGACGCGGTGGAGCGCGGCGAGCTCGAAGAACGCCGCGACGCCGCCTACTACGTCGAGTTCCTGCGCGACAAGGTCTGACGCGCGCGAACGCCTGACGGGGTCAGTCCCAGTCGCCCACGCCCTCGAGCGGCTCGTCCTTCTCCCAGTGAGAGAGGTTGCGCTTCTGGCGGCGCAGCGCGCGGATCTGCGAGATCAGGAAGGCGACCGCGCCGATGATGGCGATCGTGACCGCGATCTTCGCGAAGAGCGGCATACCGGCAGTTTGTACCCGAGGGGGGTCGAATGCCAGACTAGAAGGCGAAAGGCGCCATGCCCGAGCTGCCCGACCTGGTCCATGTCGAGGATGTCCTGCGCGGCGCGCTGGCGGGGAAGACCATCACCGCCGCGCGTACCGGGGATCCGACCGTCCTGCGCCTCATGGTGCGCGAACCGTTTCCGGAGCTGCTGGTCGGACGGAGGCTCGAATCGATCGAGCGGCGCGGGCACTTCATGCGCTTCGGTCTCGCCGGTGGCCTCTGCATCGTCATCAACGCCATGCTGGCCGGGCGCTACAAGCTGATTCCGCCCGCACCGGAGGCGGCCAGGAAGAAAGATCCGCGCGCGCTGGGGCTGGCGCTGGCCTTCGCCGAGGCCCCCGAGCTGCAGTACATCGACGAGAAACGGATGGGCAAAGTCTACGTCGCGCGCGCCGTGGACGAGAAGCAGATCCCCATCTACGGCGAGCTCGGGCCCGATCTCCTGTCGCCGGCGTTCACGCGCGCGGTGTTCGACGCGGCGATCGCCAAGCGTCGCGATCAGGTGCGCGCCTTCCTGATGGACAAGCGGACGCTGGCCTCGGTGGGGAACGCCTACGCCGACGAGATCTTGTTCGCGGCCGGGATCCACCCCAAGACCTTCGTCCGCAAGCTGGAGCCCGCCGCCAAGGGCGCGCTCTACGCGGCGATCGGGCGCGTCCTCGAGGAGGCCATCGCCGAGATCCGCCAGCGGAACGAGCCGCCTGAAGTGAAGGTGCGCGACTTCCTCAAGGTGCGCGGGCGTGACGGCAAGCCCTGCCTCGTCTGCGGGACCACCATCCGCGCCGTGCGCGTCGGGGACGGCGACGCCTGCTTCTGCCCGCGCTGCCAGCCCGAGACGCGCAAGCTGTTCGTCAGTTGGTCGAATCTCAATAATCGGGACCCTGGGAGGGTTCCCGAGCCCCCCGCGACGAGATCGGTCGAGCTGAGCTCGCCCGACCTCACGCGATCCTCAACGAAGCGCGTAGAGAAATAGCGCGGCGGCCGTCGCCACGTTGAGCGAGTCGGCGCCCGGCGACATCGGGATGGTCACCTGGTGGTCGCAGGCGGCGCGCGCCCCCGGCGAGAGCCCGGGGCCTTCGGCGCCGAAGAGCAGCGCGACGCGTGGCGGACGCGCAAAGGCGCCGAGCGGGGTGGCGCCGGCGCCCAGCACCGCCCCGACCGTCACGACCCCCTCAGCGCGCAGGGCCTCCAGGTCCTGGGGCCAGCGGTCGAGCCGCACGATCGGCAGCGTGAAAACCGCGCCCAGCGAGACGCGGATCGCCTTGCGGTAGTAGGGATCGGCCGAGCGCGGGGAGAGCAGGATGGCGTCGGCGCCGAAGGCGGCGGCGTGGCGCGCGATCGCGCCCAGGTTGTCCACGTCGGTCAGGTCCTCGAGCACGACCAGCGTGCGCGCGCCCGCGGGGACGGTGGGCGCCGGAGGTTTGTGGCCGACCGCCAGACAGCCGCGGTGGACGTGGAATCCGGCGATCCGGTCGAGCACGGTCTGCGGCGCCAGGTAGACGGGAAAGTCGCCGCCGAGCGCGCCGGCCAGCGTCGCCAGGCGCGGCGCCGCCAGCAGCACCGACTCGATGCGGAGGCCGCTGCCCACGAGGCGGCGCACGACCCGCTCGCTCTCGGCGACGAAGCGGCCTGCCTCGTTGAGCCGCCTCTCCTTGAGCTCGCGGTAGTCGGCCACGCGCGGATCTTCGGCGTCGAGGATCTCGATGGGCGGCAGAGCCACGCGCCCAGGATACATGAGGCAGCTGAGGCCAGTTGATCACGACGCGGCCGAGAAGCGGCCGCGTGATAGAAATCGCGCATGCGCCCCGCCCTCGCCCTGCTGGCCGCCGCTGGCCTCTGCGCCTGCTCGAGCCCGTCGGAGCCGCACGGCTCTCCCGTGTTGCTGGGCGGGTACTGGCTCGCCGGGGGACAGAAGACCCAGATCTGGACGGTCACCGACCCGACGCTGCCGGCCACCGGCGTGGGCGCCGCGGGCCAGGAGATCGACTTCGTGTTCGACCGGCTCCTCGACGGCAACCGGATCGAGGACACGGTGACGGTGAACGGGACGCAGACCACCGTCCCCAAGGCCACGCCGCCCGTCACCGTCACCTGGCCCGACGCAGCGACAGTCATGAGCACGCCGCCGTTCGGGGACCAGGTCCTCTACAACAGCGAACCCTACGCCGGCACCACCAACACCGCCTACGTCTTCCTCAAGCCGCTGGTGGTCGGATTTCCCTCGTCGGACACGATCACCTTCACGCTCGACAAGACCGGCCTCACCAGCGCGTACGGCGACCAGATGATCGGCCCCAGCCAGATCTCGGTCACCACCGGCGCGTTCTCCGCGTCGTTCCGCTTGCCGCAAGGATCGGGCGGAGCCGACGCCGCGACCGCCGTCCCGTCGAACTACATGTTGCCGGTCGTGTTCTCCAACCGTGTCGCCGGCACCTCGGCCATCGCGCCGTTCATCCAGGCCAGCGCCGGCGGTGTCACGCTGCCGGTGGTGCTGGCCGTCGACGCCGGCGATCCGACGGTGATCTACGTGTCACCGGCGAGCTGCCTCGGCGGTTGGCCGTCGGGCGTGGCGGTCGAGGTGACGGTCGCCGCCGGCATCCCCGACGCGTTCGGCGTGCCGATGGCCACGCCCGCCCAAACGACGTTCATGGCCAGCGCCGCCACGACGGCCGCGCCCGACGGCGGCTGCGGGATCGCCGACGCGGGCAGCGACTAGAACCTCCGGCCGAAGACCTGGGCGAAGCTGTCGCGGACGGCGTCCTTCACGGCGCTGAGCGCGATCGGGCGCCCGAGCTCGCCGGACAGGGAGCCCATCACCGCGGCGTCGAGGCCGCAGGGGTTGATGGCGCCGAAGCGGGCGAGGTCGGTCGAGACGTTGAGAGCGAACCCGTGCATCGTCACCCAGCGCTTCACCGCCACGCCGATGGAGGCGAGCTTGCGCGCGCCGCCGGCCGTCCAGACGCCGGTCCAGCCGCTCTTGCGCTCGCCCGACAGATCGAAGCGCGCGCAGGCGCGGATGATCGCCTCCTCGAGGTTGCGCAGGTAGACGTGCAGATCGCGCTCGTCCTCGCGCAGCAGGAAGA
>DASYEX010000327.1:0-8248 GCA_036498765.1 Polyangia bacterium | reverse complement strand
GCCGGGAAGCCGTCTCCGTGAGCCGTTTCACCCGGTCCGGGAATCTGTACTGTTAGAATGGGCGTGCTCGTGAGTCGATCGCTCCCGCTCAAGTCCTCGGAGGCTCTCGGTGACGAGGAGCTGGTCCGGCGGGCCCTGCGCGGCGACCGCTGGGGGCGGGAGATGCTGTACCGCCGGCACGCGGGAACGCTGCTGGCCATGACCACGCGCCTCCTCGGCAACCGCGGCGAGGCCGAGGAGGTGGTCCAGGACACGTTCGTGACGGCGTTCGAGCGGCTCGAGACGCTGCGCGACCCCGGAGCGGTGGGCGGCTGGCTGGGACAGGTCGCCGTGAACCTGGTGCGGCGCCGCTTCCGCAAGCTGCGGCTCCTGCGCTTTCTCGGGCTCGACAACGGCGCCGACGACGCGACGCTGGAGGCCCTGGCCGACGGGAGCGTGCCGACCGACGAGCGCGCCGAGCTGGCGCTGGTCGACCGCAAGCTGCGCGCGCTGAAGCCGGAGGTGCGGCTCGCCTGGACGCTCCGCCGCGTCGAGGGCCTCGAGCTCGCCGAGGTGGCCTCGCTGGCGCGCTGTTCGCTCGCCACCACCAAGCGGCGAATCGCCGCGGGGGACGCGGTCCTGGATCCGCAGGGATCGAGCCCGGAGGCGCTCTCGTGAGCCGGCTCCGCTATCCGCTCAAGGACCGGCTCGTCGATCCGACGAGCGAGGAGGCGCTGGCGCGGATCTGGCGCGGGGTCGACGCGCGCGAACCGCGCGGGCGGAGGGCAAAGGCGGGGGGACAACGGGCCGGGTGGCTCATCACCTCGGCGGTGGCGGCCGGCGCGCTGGCGGTCATCTTGTGGGCGGTGCCCCGGCGCGATCACGGACCGCTCCGTTTCGCTGACGGTCGGGCGCTGGCCCCCGTCCAGGCGCCGGCGGCGGGCGCCGTGCTGCCGATGTCCGACGGGTCGGTGGTCGATCTGTCGGGGGGCGCACGCCTCTCGCCGCTCGAATCGACCGGCACCTCGTTCGTCGCCGTGCTCGAGCGCGGCAGCGCGCACTTCGAGGTCCACCCCGGCGGCCCGCGGCGCTGGCAGATCGAGTGCGGCCTGGCCACCGTCGAGGTGGTGGGGACCGGCTTCGATTGCGTGCGCGCGCCCGGACGGCTGCGCGTCATCGTCGAGCACGGCGCCGTCCTGGTGCGCGGCGAGCGGGTCCCCGACCGGGCGCGCCGGCTGGCGGCGGGCGACGCGCTCGACGTCCTCGAAGCGCCGGTAGCGCCGGTCGCGCCCGCCTCGCAGAACGGGCCGGCCGCGCCGAGCACGCCGGCCGCGCCGAGCACGATGGATGAGGCCGCCGCGCCCGCGGCGGCGATCGTTCCTGCGACGCCGCCTGCTCGACGAGCGGAGCCCGCCGGCAACGGCGGCGCCTGGCGAGAGCTGGCGCGCGACGGCCACCACCACGAAGCGTTCGCCACGCTGGGCACCCAGGGGATCGCGCGCGAGACCCGCCGGCTGGGCGTCGCCGATCTGCTGGTGCTGGCCGACGTGGCGCGCCTGTCAGGCCACGGCGAGGAGGCGGTGGCGCCGCTCGAGCGCATCTTGCGGCGATTCCCGGGCGATCCGCAGGCACCGCTGGCGGCGCTGGCGCTCGGGCGCCTGGAGCTCGATACGCTGCACCGCCCGGCCGATGCGGCCGTGGCCCTCAACCGCGCGCTGGCGCTGGGCGTTCCGGTCAGCCTGCGCGAGGACGTGCGGGCGCGACTGGTCGAAGCCTACGCGCGGGCCGAGGACTGGCCCGCAGCCCGAACCGCGGCCGCTGCCTACATGCACGAGTTCCCTCACGGACGCGATCTGCCCCTGGTACAGTCCCGGCTTCGATAGCGTCCATGAGAGCGATCCCGTTTCCGGCGCTGGCGGCCGCGGCCGCCGTCGCGCTCGGCGTACTGCCCGTGCGCGCGGCCGAGGCGCCGCCCATCCGCGTCTCGCTCCCGTCCTGTCCGTCGCCGCCCTTCTCGATCGCGGCTTTTCTCGGGTTGCTGGAGGTCGAGCTGGCGGGACACGATCCCCCCTGCTGCGTCCTGGCGCCGCCCACTGCGGCGAACGACGGGGGAGCGGCGGGTCCGCTGGTCGCGCTGTCGCTCGATTCCTGTGACGCGGGGGCCACCGCCGTCGACGTTCGGGTGCAGGACGGCCGCGGGAAGGCCGCCCAGCGTCGGGTCGGCCTCGGTGACATCCCCGACGAAGCGCGCCCGCGCGCCCTGGCCCTGGCCGCGGCCGAGCTGGTGCACTCGCTGGCGCAGGCACCTGTGGCGCCCCTGGCCCCGCCCGCCATCGCGGCGGCGCCGGCGGCCGCGCCCGCGCGCCTGCCGACCCTCGCCGCCTCGGGACTCGTCCAGCTGGAGCCGCACCCGGGGAACAACATGCTCCTGTGGGGGCTGGCGGCGTCGCTGGGCGCCGGACGCGGGCTCTGGCAGGCGGCGCTCGATCTCCAGTATTTGAGCGGCGACCCTTCGATGCCGCTCGGCGACGTCCGCACGACGATGCTCGCGGCGGCGCTCACGGCCGGCCCGCGCTTCGCGCTCGGCCGTGTCGTCCTGGATGTGGGCGCGACCGGCCGTCTCGGGTGGTGCTGGATGAGCGGCCACGTCACCACCCCGAACGGGCTCGCGGGCTCCGGCTCGGCGCTGGTCGGCAGCGCGGGCGGCCGCCTCGGGATCCTGCTGCCGACCGCGGCGGGCGTCAGCCACCTACGCGCCGTCGTGGAAGGGGGCGCGATGATCCACGGCCTCGAGGCCGAGGTGAACGGAGCCGGCGTGGCGGGCGTCGCAGGCGGCTATCTGCTGTTCGGTCTCGGCTTCGGCGAGCATCGGTAAGCTGGCTATCGGCCGCCTGGGTCGGCGACGGCGCTCCGCCACTAGGGCAGATCCCCAAACCCGAGGGCGTCAATTGACGCCCCTTCGCCAGCACGTAATTTCCTGCCGATGCACGAGCTGGCCCTCATGGAAAGGACGGTCGCCGTGGGCGCGCGCCGGGAGATCGACGTGCCGGGCGGCCGCGGGCGCGGATCGCGACGCTGGAGTCGCCGTGACGGACGCGGGGGCGGGCGGTGAGATTCGACGACGCCGCTGCGCTGGCGGACGCGGTCCTGCAGGACGGACCGGCCAGGCTCCGCCGGCAACTCGGCCTGCTCGCGCCACGCGCCTGGAGCGAGCGCGGTGGCCAGCTCCCCTGGTGGCAGGAGACCCAGTGCCTCATCGCGCCGACCTCTCCCAGCGCTCGCCTCGAGGGAAAGGTTCGCTTCCTGCAGCCGCGCCGGCGCTACGCGCCCGGCGAGAGCCAGCCGGCACAGGGCGCCGAGGGAGACACGGAGGCGCACGAGATCGACGTCGACTTTTCGCTCGCGGCGCTGGCCGCCGGGGGCGAGCGGCTGGTCTCCTTTCGACTCACCGGCGGGACCGACCTCTCGGGGTCCTGCGCCTATCAGAAGTGGCCGATCTTCGGCGCCGTGAGGCTCTCGGTCGAGCCGTTCACAGAAGCGCCCCGGCCCGTGGTTCGCCTCGAGGCGCGCGTCGAGAACGTGACTGCCTGGGTGCTGCCGGGCGACACCCGCGAACGCGCGCTGCGCGGCTCGCTGCTGGGGGCGCATCTCCTGCTCGGGGTCGCGGGCGGCGCCTTCGTCTCGCTGGTCGATCCCCCCGCCTGGGCGGCGGCCGCGGCGGCGACCTGTCGCAACGTGGGAACCTACCCGGTGCTGGCCGGCGCGCCCGAGCGGGACGATCTGCTCCTGTCGGCGCCGGTGCTGCTGGACGATCACCCACGGATCGCGCGGCAGGAAGTGGAGGCCCGATGAGCGCACGCATCTTGATCGCTGGTCTCGGCAACACCTTCCAGGGGGACGCGGGGTTCGGCGTCGAGGCGGCCCGACGGCTGGCACGCGATCCGCTCCCCGCCGGCGTGTCCGTCTCCGACGTCGGCATCCGCTCGCTGCACCTGGCCTACGCGATGCTCGATCGCCCCGACCTCCTGCTGGCCGTCGACGCCGCCCGACGCGGCAGGCCCCCCGGCACCGTCTACCTGATGGACGTCAGCGACGAGACCGGCGGGCCTCCACGTCAGATCGCCGAGGCTCACGGGATGAGCATCGACACCGTGGTGACGGCGTTCTGGACGCTGGGCGGAAAACGTCCGCCCGTCCTGCTCATCGGCTGCGAGCCCTCTTTCATCGGCGAACGGACGGGGCTCTCGCCGGTGGTCAAGCGGGGGCTCCCCAAGGCGGTCGCGCTCATTCGCGCCACCGCCGACCGCTGGTTGAGGAGCGCCGCTGGTCAGCCGATCGGGGGGATCGCGAAGTCGTCCCAGGACGGCGTGTGGTTTCCGTCCGTCGACGGCTGATTCCACAGGTAGAGCGCCGGGTACGTCGACAGCTGACCGACCTCGTCGACCACCACCGCGGTGATGTAGAGCTGGGCGTTGGCCGTCCCGGCGCGCTTCGACGAGAAGGTGAGCCAGTAGTAGGTCTTGCCGCCGGAGGTGACGGCTTCGGGAGACCACTTCGGCCAGTCGTTGGTGAGCCCGGGGCTCGCGAGCGACGTCTGACAGGCGGCCGCGTCGTTCGCCGCCAGGCGGATCGGCGTGCCGCCCGCACCGCCGCCGAACGGCAGGATGTAGACCTCTGCCTCGGGGTTGCTGTAGGCCGAATCGGCCTGCGGGACGCGGGTGAAGGCCACCAGCGCGTCGTCGGGCGAGAACGACGGGTAGTACTCGGTGAAGTTGGGATCGGAGGCGCCGGGCAGAGGCTGGGCGGCGCCGCCCGCGCGGTTCTGGTAGGGGACCTGGTAGAGGTCCGACGGTCCGGTGTCGAGCCGACCGTCGATGAGCGAGCCCCCCGACACGTAGACGACGGTCTTGCCGTCGTGGCTCCAGGCCGGCTCGGTCACCTTGCCGCTGTCGCCCGTCCGAGCCAGCGTGCCGCTCTGGGAGACCCCGTCGACCTGCACCCAGTGCAGCGTCCCGGTGTCGCTGAGCAGGACGACACGGTCGCCGTCGCTCCAGTGCGCGCGCGAGTAGGTGGGGACGCCATGCAGCGTCTGCATGGTCGCCAACCCCGACGGCGTCGCGTAGCTCGGCGTGAGGCCGACGGTGCCGGCCGTGACCGAGGCCATCTGGTTGAAGTAGTTGATCGAGCCCATGGTGAAGCCGACCGAGTTGCCGTCCGGTGTGGCCGCGTGGCAGCCGATGCAGGTGTCGTTGCTGGCACGGGTCGACACCTGGCTGGGCACCAGCACCGTCTCCACCGACTCTTCACCGATGCCGAACCCTTTGAGCGAGCCGACCTTGGTGCCCAGGTCGTCGGCCAGCGCCCAGTAGACGATCTTTCCTGGCGCCTCGACCGGCGCGATGGTGAAGCTGGAGGTCGCGGCCGCGGACGGCGCCAGCGTGACCGCGCCGGTGCCGTCGACGGTCAAGGCGCGCGCCGTCACGGTGATCGGCAACCCGTTGACCGAGTTGCGCAGGTTGTTCCAGAGAGCGAAGTCGAGGGCGTAGCTGGGGTTGGCGGTGAAGACCCGCAACGGGTGCGCGAACCCGGACACCGAAAGATCGATCTCGAACAGGTTCTCGCCCGAGGCGGGCGCGAGATCGAAGCGCGGCCGCAACCAGTTGCGCGGCATCAGCGTCCCGGGGAGCGGCGAGGTGAGGCAGGGGGCGCCGCCCGTGCGCGCGGCCGTGCCGTCGAACAGCGCCTGAGCGTTCGCCGGCGCCGAAGGATCGAGGACCGGCGCGGCGGGGAAGTCGGACAACGTGAGCGACGACCCGGCGTCGCTCGTCCCCCGCGTGACCCCTCGGGTCGAGCCGCCCGCGCCGCCGGTGCCGTTGCTGCTGGTCGGCGCACCGCCCGAGCTGCCCGCGGTCGCGCCGCCGCCGGGCGTGCCGGTTGCGCGCGCGGTGAATCCGCACCCCACGGTCCCGAGGCCGAGAAGAGAGAGCGAGAGAGCGGATGAGAGAAAGAAGAGGCGTCGCCTGCCCACGAGCATGTCAGGATCTACGTTCCTGGTCCTCGTATGGACGTGCGGTCGCCGGCCGACCAGACCTCGACGGAAGACCTCGACCGAAGACGGCGTCGTTACCGGATGGTCCCTTGCGGCGCTACCAAACGGTGTCCAGGGTAAGGCAACGGTGGACGCTCCCGCCCTTCGGCCCGGCATGACGAATGCAATTTCAGCTCTACGAGAGGGGGACAGATGACACAGCGATTGCCAACCGCCGCGGCCCGCAAGGCCTTCGCCAACGTGCTGCGCGACTCTGCAGCCGGCGAACGAATCAAGCTGACCCGTTACAACAAGACCATCGCCGTCATCATTCCCAAGAAGGACCTGACTCAGCTGGAGGACTGCGAGAAAGACCGCGCGTCAGCGGAGAACGCGCCGGCCGAGCACCCGAAGCACGCTGGGCGGGGGCATCGCGGCGCCCACGACGAAAAGCCGTAGCGCCTCAGGAGGCGACGGTGCGCAGCACCTGGTCGAGGCTCTCGACCGCGACCGGCTTGACCAGGTGATGGTCGAACCCCGCCTCACGCGTTCGCCGGTGATCCTCTTCGCGCCCCCAGCCGGTCACGGCGACGATGATCGGCTGGACGGCGGCGGGCAGCGCGCGGATGCGCTGGCAGACCTCGAGGCCACCCATGTGGGGCAACCCCAGATCGCACAGCACGACGTTGGGGCGCACCTCTTGGACCAAGCTGACGCCGTCCGAGCCGGTCTGCGCCGACCAGACGCTGTGCCCGGTGTCCTCCAGCAGATCCTTGAGCGAAGCGGACACGTCTTCGTTGTCTTCGATGATCACGATGCGCAGCGGAGGCGGCAGGGCGGCGGTCTCGGCGCGCGAGGCCGCGTCGACGCGTGAGGCCGGTGCGGGCGACAGCGGGAGCGTCAGCGTGAAGGTGCTCCCCCGGTTGTCGCCCGGGCTGGCGACGGTCAGCGTCCCACCGTGCATCTCGGCCAGGCGGCGCGCCAGCGCCAGGCCGATGCCCAGCCCCGCCGGGCTGGCCCCGTGCGGACGCAAAACCCGGGCGAACATCCCGAACACCTCGTCGAGCTGATCGGCCGGGATGCCGGCGCCGGTGTCCGTCACCAGGATCGAGAGCCTGTCCCCCTCGCGGGCCAGCCTGACCGTCGTTCGCCCGCGCTCGGGCGTGAACTTGGAGGCGTTCGTCAGGAGGTTGGTCACGATCTGCGCGACGCGCGTGCTGTCGACGCTGGCTTCGTACCGTGCTTCGACGTGGCTCTCCAGCACCAGCTCCTGGCGGCGACGCTCGAAGGTGGGTCGGATCGCCTCGACGGTCGCGGCGACGAGCGCGCCGAGCTCCGCCGGTTCGCGTTTGAGCTCGAGGGCGCCGCGCGTGATCCGAGAGACGTCGAGCAGGTCGTCGATGAGACGCACCATGTGGTGGAGCTGTCTGTTCATCATCCCCAGCGTGCGCGGGGCCGGCGCCTCGCGCTGCCGCCGCAGCAGGACGTCGAGCCCCGTCCGCAGCGGGACCAGCGGGTTCCGCAGCTCGTGCGCGAGCACCGCCAGGAACTCGTCCTTCTGTCGCGCGCCGGCGCGCAGCGCGGCCTCGGACTTCTCGAGCTCGATCGTCCGCTCCCGCACCCTCTCTTCCAACTTCTCGTTCAGCTCCGCGAGCTCGCGCGTCTTCCGGTAGAGCTCCGCGAAGACGGCGATCTTGTGGCGCAGGACGCGCGGGTTGAAGGGCTTGGTCAGAAAATCGACCGCGCCGGCGTCGTAGCCGGCGACGACCCGATCGTCGTCGACCAACTGGGCGGTGAGGAACACGATGGGTGTCCCGCGAAACCGCTGCGTGCTCTTGATCAGGCGCGCCAGCTCGAGCCCGCTCATGTCCGGCATGCGGATGTCGAGCACCATCGCCGCCACGTCGTGGTCCATGAGAAGGCGCAGGGCCTGCTCGGCGTCCTTGGCTCGCAGCAGTCGGTAACCCGGGCTTTCCAGGATCGCCTCGAGCACATCCAGATTCCGCGGCTCGTCGTCGACCAGCAGAATGTCGATTGGTGAAGACATGATGGAGGACGCGATCGCGCCAGAGCCTAGCAGCGGCGTCGTTTCCTTCACATTAAGGAAGGAAACACAATTGTGTCGTACAACACTGTCAAAAACTGCCCCCGAGGTGTTACGCGACGGCGCGAATCGACGGGATTGGCGCGGCGGCCGGCTGGCGGCGGGCGCGGAGCGCTCGCTCGACGTCGCCGCGCGCG
>DASYEX010000326.1:0-3898 GCA_036498765.1 Polyangia bacterium | reverse complement strand
CAAGCTCGGCGTCAGCGACAGTCCCGCCATCGATCAAGCCGTCCCTTACTTGGAAGGGCGGTGCAAGGACGGCTGCCTTACCAGCGCGCTGCCGCAGGTGCTCCGCTACCAGACCTGGGCGATCACCGACGCCGGCGCGCCCTTTCCGGCGAATCCGAACCGCGACGAGCGGGTCATCCTCGGTGAGCAGCGCGCCCTGAACCCCGCCCAGTACGACTTCTGCGCCCGGACCGCACGTTCACGCGCCGCTGGATTTCGCGGTCCGGTGCTCTACGTCGACGCGCAGATCGCCAGCTTCAGGGTCTTCGATCCCAACTTCGACCCCGAGATCCGCTACCAGGGCGCCGTCGATCGCACACCGCTGGTCGAGTCGCGTCGCTTCTCGGCCGGCCGCGACCAGGTGGTGATCTACGATCTACCGCCCGATCGTCCCTGCCGCCCCGCAAACCCCCGCTCGCCATAGCCCGCCTCGGGTAACCAGCAGGCCAGCGCAGCGCGGCTCCGCCGCGCCCGGGGCCCCCGCGAAGGTCCGCCTTCGCGGGGTGGGTTGGAGCGAGGGGGGCCCGGGGGACGCGAGCGGCAGCGAGCCGCCCCCCGTAAAACTTAGTGCCGCATCCGGAGGACGCCCGCGGTCGAGGCGATCAAGAAGAGCCCGAGCGCGATCCAGACGAAGCCGAAGGTTCGGTGGCGGCGCCGGGCCTTGGCCCGCTCGGGGGTGTCCTCGCTGATCTCGCGCGAGTCGTTGCGCCGGCCGAGCGTGGCCGCCCGCACGGCGCCCCCGGTCGTGAGCAGGAACCCGACCACGTAGAAGAAGAGAGGAGGGATGACGACGTTCATGGCTAGCTGGCGACCTCGACCGCTTTGAGCTCGCGGATAACGGTAACTCGAATTTGCCCCGGGAACCGCATCTCCTGCGAGATTTTCTGCGCGATCTCCGTCGAGAGGTTGACCGCTCCCCGATCGTCGATCCGGCCTTCCTCGACGTAGACCCGCACCTCGCGGCCGCCCTGCACGGCGAACGCCTCGGCGACGCCGCGGAAACCGCGGGTGATGCGCTCGAGGTCTTCGATTCGAGAAACATAGCTCTCGTCCTGCTGGCGTCGCGCGCCCGGTCGGCCGCCCGACATCGCGTCGGCGGCCGCCACCAGGTAGGCGTAGGCGCTGTTGAACGGCTCATCGGTGTGGTGGGCGCCGATGGCGTTGGCCACCGCTTCCGCCTCGCCGAGGCGCCGGGCGTACTCGGCGCCGATCACCGCGTGCGAACCGTCGAGCTCGTGCGTGAGCGCCTTGCCGATGTCGTGCATGAGCGCCGCCCGACGGGCGAGCTTGAGGTCCAGCCCCAGCTCGTCGGCCATCATGCCGCACAGGTAGGCCGCCTCGACGGCGTGCTTCCACTGGTTCTGGGTGTAGCTGGTCCGGTAGTTGAGGCGGCCGACCAGCTTGACGATCTCCGGGTGCGCCGCCGGGATCTCCAACATGGAGAAGGCCCGCCGGCCGAGATCGACGAGCTCGGCGTCCAGTGCGGTCGCGACCTCGCGGGCGGCCCGGGTCACCGCGGCCGGATCGCGCGCCGTGCCCGGTTGCCGCTGCAGCCGGGCCAGGGTCCGGCGGGCCACCTCGCGTCCCACGCCGTCGAGGCCCTCCAGGCGCAGGCTGTCGCGGTGCTCGGAGACCACCAGGGTCACGCCCGCCACGCTCTCGATCGCGCGCAGGTTGGTCTCCTCGCGCCCGAGGAGCGCGGCGCCGGCTTCTCCGGGCGGCACCGGTAGGATCGAGTGCAAGCGTTCCGTCAGGTAGTGGCCGTAGAACCGTCCGACGGCGATCCCCATGACCCGCTTGGCGCGCTTGATCGCCTGCTCGGCGGCCGCCTCGGCGGCGGCGCGTTCCGAGCGCGCGGCGACGATGCGCGCCTCTTCCACCTCGGTTTCGCGGATCGCGGCCAGGGCCTGCTGCACCGTCTCGGCCGCCGCCCGCTCCAGCGCGGCCCGCGACGCCTGGGCCACCAGGGCGACCTCCGCTCGTCCCCGCGCCACCTCCGCCTCGTGGGCCGTCGCCTGCGCCCGCCGGGCGTCGCGGGCCGCGACCTTCTCGGCGACCAGCGCGGCCAACTGCGCGCGCTCCGCCTCACGGCCGTCGAGGGCGCGCCGCCGCCCCTCGATCTGCGCCGTCCGCCGGCGAAGCTCCTCTTCGGCGGCGGTCACGGCAGCCCGCGCCTCCTCGCGTCCGTTGATCTCGGCGGTGCGCAGGATCTCGGCGCGCGCCATCTCCGCGGCGCGTGCCATCGCGGCGGTCAGCTGGCGGACGCCGGCCGAGAGGAAGGCCGCGCGCTGGTGCGCCGCGCGACGGCCCAACCAGATCCCCGCTCCCGCGGCTAGCGCGGCGGCGGCGATCAGGAGAGGAAGAGGCGTCTCCAATTATCCTTCAGGTGCCGTTGCGATCACCCTTGGCCGATGCCCAACCCGAGGTGCTCGCGGACCACGAAGTACTCCTCCGAGATCGACCAGAGAAGGAGATCGCGGATCTTGTCCTTCGGATCGGCGACGCCGATGGAGACCGGCTCGGTCTGGACCAGGCGCGCGGCGATGTCCAGGTCGTTGCAGATGAGGAAGCCGGCGCGCGTGGCCGTCAGATCGACCGCGCTCGACCACTTGGGGATGTCGGCCTCGCCCTTGCCGGCGACGAAGCGCTGAACGACGGCGCCCAGCTGCTCCAGCGCCTGCGGCGGCACCAGCTTCGGCAGCACGCCCAGGTACTGGTTGACCGGCTGCGCGATGTCGGCCTTCACCTCCAGCTTCGGGTGCACCAGCTTGAGCGCCGCGATGAAGACGACCTTCAGCTCGGCGAGCGTCGGCACCACCGTCGGCCAGCGGACGAAGTGGTCGGGGCGCATCAAGGTGAGGCGCTTGCCGACGACGTAGGCCAGGTCCTTCTCCGGCCGCCCCTGCAGGAGGCTGGAACCGACCACGAACGACGGCGTCAGCTGGGTCTTCTCACGCGCGTTGGCCATGTCCAGCTCGCCCGGCGACTCAGGCCGCAGATAGAGCTCCGGCTGCGGCACGCCCAGCACCTGGTTCACGTAGTTGAACACCTTGCTGAAGAGCAGCTGGTCGTTGGCGACGTCGCGCCTGTCCTTGCGCTTGAGGCCCCACTCCTTGTGCTCGCGCGCCTTGGCGGCGGCCACCGCCTGGCTGACGGTGGCGAAGATGTGGGAGACGAAGCGGTCCTCGTCGGGGTGGTAGATGTTCTTCCACAGCTCCTCGGTGAGGCGCGCCTTGGCCCTGACGAAGCCCTTGGCCTTGTACTGCTCGTAGAACTGCTGCTCTTCGGCGTCGGCCTTGCGCAGGAAGACCATCGCCGCCCCGACGCACCAGGCGCGGTCGTACTGCTGCATGGCCATGAACAGGCCGCGCAGCGTCTTCATGTAGACCGCCATCTGGCCGAAGTCCTGCGTGGCCTTGATGAGGTGGCGGTACTCGTTGACCGCCTTGTCGTAGGACTCCGGCCCCGACAGCTGGTACAGCTCGGCGAGGATCTGGTGGCGCGGCGTCGCGTCGGGATCGAGCTGCACGCAGACCTCGAAGGCGGCCGTCGCCGACTTGAAGTCCTTGAGGCGCGAGCGGTAGATCTCGCCCAGGCCGTGCCAGAGCGCGATCACCGTCCCCTTGCGCTCGGCGGGTGGATCCTGCCCGATGCGCTTGATCATCCGGCGGTAGTTCCGCTCCTGGTTCTTCCAGTCCTTCTTGGCGGTCATGATCTTGTCGATGCGCTCGAACGCCTTCAGATCATCGGGATCCTCGTCGAGCGCCTGGTTGTAGATCTCGACCGCCTCGTCGGTAGAGTGCAGCTCGTAGTTGGCGATGTTGCCGGCCGCCACCAGGTAGCGGGCCTTGACCTTGCC
>DASYEX010000325.1:0-11889 GCA_036498765.1 Polyangia bacterium | reverse complement strand
GGGCGAGGTCGGCTGTCTTCTGGCCGCGCTTTTGTTCGTCCCCTCCCTGGTCGGTGTCACGGCGCGACGTCAGGCATTGGACGATTCGTCCAGATCCTGACGGCCATGCCAGGTCGATCACCCTCGATCTCCGCAGCGGCTCAGTGGTTCAGCCGTCGGTGCCGCGCTTGCATCTGGCGACGGTGGTTCAGATGGTTAGTTGAACAGAGAGGACGGTAGCGTTGCGAAGCCAAATCTTGCTCGTCGGACGCCTTGGGCAACTGACCCTGCTGGCTTACGTGAAACTGCTGCGCGTCGTGATCGCGGAACGCTTGTGGTCGATCGAGGATCGCCCCGAGCCAGAGGAGGCCGCTCGATGAGCTCGTTCCTGTCGCCCCAGCAGGCGGACGTGGCGTTCCTGGCCGGTTTCAGCCTCTTCTTTACGGGGGCGTTACTGATTTATGCCATTCGGGTGACACTCGGCCTGTCGAAGCTACCGCCCGTGCGCCCGCGCGGCGCCGGTCGCCGGCTGCTGGCGCCGCTGCTGATCGGTTACTTCTACTGGTTCACGAAGCCCCTCTGCCGGATCGCGATCCGCAGCGGGCAGTCGGCCAGTTTTTTCACCGCGCTTGGCCTGGTGGGGGCGCTTTTCACCGCCATCGCCATCGCCACCGGTCACTTCGCGCTCGCCGCCGTGCTCCTCATCGCGACGGGCGCGCTGGACGTCATGGACGGCGAGGTGGCGCGCGCGCTCCACCTGTCGAGCCCGCGGGGCGCCTTCTTCGATTCGACGATCGATCGCGTCTCGGATGGCCTCATGTTCGGCGGCTGCGTCGTCTACTACGCGGGCACAGTGGTGATGTACGCGGCCCTGGTGGCGCTGATCATGTCGTTCGTCATCAGCTACGCCCGCTCGCGTGCGGAGGCGCTCGGGCTGGCCGGCGCGGAGGGGCTCATGCAGCGCGCGGATCGGATCACTCTGCTCTCGATCGCGCTGGCGTTCTCACCGCTCCTGGCGCATCGGACGGAAGGGTTCGTCGCGCATCCGCTCTACCCCGTGACCGCCGGCGCGTTGTTCCTGATGGCGCTCCTCAACACGGTGACCGCCGTGGCGCGCATCCACTGGACGATGGCACAGCTCGGCGGGCCGGCGGTGGCTCCGCCCCGGCCGCGGACGACGGGCGACGCTGCGCGCCCCGATCGCCGGCGGTCGGTGGAAGAGGCGGCCGCCGCCTTGCGCCGGCAGCCCCACCAGGTCGGTTAGGGGGACCGTCGGCCGCCGCTAGCCGACAGCCAGGCCCAGCTCGCGGCGCAGCGCGAAGTAGTCGTCGCTCACGGAGAACGCCACCAGATCCGCCATCCGCCGGTGGATGGGGACCGTGGACTGCGGGATCGCCTCGCTGGAGATCACCCGGAAGGCGGCGGCGAGCTCGCCGGTCAATGCCAGCGCCAGCCGTGCCGCCGACAGATCGGTCGCCCCGATCCACTTCTCGATGTCCAGCGTCTCTCCGTCGCCGTCTAGCCGGCGGGTCGCCTCGGCCAGCCGGGCCAGCGCCGCGGGCGGCATGCTCCGGGCCAGGTGCGCCCTCAGCTGCCCCGCCTCGCCCTCGAGCGGCGCCCCGCCGCCGTTGGGGGCGCCGAACGAGCGCAGCACACCGAGGACGCCCTGGAGGATGGCGGGAGTCCGCAACGCCACGCGGGGGAAGCGCTCGGGGCGCAGGAACGAAAAGTGCGGCGCCAGATCGAACACCAGGTCGAAGCTGTTGCGCCGCATGGTGGGCGGGCCGAGCAGCAGCGTGGGCCGGGGACCATTCCGGTGCCGGACATTGACCAAGGTGGTCTGGCCGGACTCGCCCTCCATCCGGTAGACGTCCGGCAGCGGCAGCAGCAGCGTCCCGCCCAGCTCGACGAGCGTGCGCGCCCACAGGCTGGTGTCGTGCTCGAGCTCGACCTGGGCGCGCTTCTTGAGGCCCACGTCCGCCGGGTCGTAGGCGGCCGAGGAGGCGAGGTAGGGCGAGGCGACCGCGAACATCTCCCCGATGCGCTGGTCCTCGTCGGGGTGGCGCACCCGGGTCCAGGTCTCCTCGGTGAAGCGCCGCTGCGCGGAGCGGACGCGGGGCGAGCGGTGGCGGTGGAACAGCTCATCGAGGGCCGGCGTATTCTTCTTCAGGTACCAGAGGGTGGCGGCCACGCACCAGCGTTTGTCCGTTTCGCCCGTCTCACCGTAGAGCTTGGCCAGCGCCAGGAAGGAGTCGGTGCGGTGCGGATCGTGCGCGATGAGGCGCTGGTGCGCGGCGATGGCGCGCGGGCGCGCGTCGGGGCCGGCGACCTCGTAGACGTGCGCCAGCGTCTCCTGCTTGGCGCGGTCGTCCGGATCGAGGGTCACCGCCGCCTCGAAGGCGGTCATGGCCAGTTTGCGGTCGCGCAGCTGTCGCAGCGCCACGTTCCCCATCCGCGTCCAGAGCCGAAGCCGCAGCGCGCGCGGGGCGTCGGGCGGCAGCCGCTCGAGCATCGCCTTGTGGCTCTGCACGAGACCGGGCCAGTCCATGGCGTCCTCGCGCAACCGGCAGAGCTCGTCGAACGCCTCGATCGCCTCGGGCGCGTCGTCGAGCGACCGCTCCAGCAGCTCGGCGGCCTCGAGCGGTCGGTTCACCTTGTCGAGCAAGAGGCGCGCCGCCTCCCGCCGCAGCTGGGCGCGGGTGCCCGCGGACAGCTCCACCGCCGCGAGCGCCGCCAGCATCTCCACCGTCTGCTCGGCGCGCTGGTCTTCCCGGAAGGTCGCCAGCAGCTTCTCGATCGCCGAGCGCCGGGCCGGCTCCGCCGCCAGCGCTTGCCGGTAGGCGGCCTCGGCGCGCGCGCGATCGCCGAGGTGCTCCGCGCAGGCGTCGCCGATCGCTTCCCAGATGGCGCCCTTGCCGTCGGTGGCAACGGCGGCCAGCGCCTCCTGCTCGGCGACCCAGCCCGCCCAGTCGCCCTTGGCGGCCAGCAGGGCCGAAAGACCCTCCAGGGCCGGTCGCTGCTCGGGGGCCAGCGCCCGCACCTCGCGGTAGGCGGCGATGGCGCCGTCAGCGTCGCCCAGCTCGGCTTTCGCACGGCCGATGCGCTGGAAGATGTCGGGCAGCTCCTCGGCCGGCAACGCCGCGCGGTGCAGGCGCAGCAGCGACTCGTAGTGCGCGACCCCCTCCTGCCACTCGTCGCGCCCGTAGCGGAAGTCGGCGAACGTGCGCAGCATCGGCAGCAGCTCCGGGCGCCGGGCGTGCGCGCTCTGCAGGCACTCGAGCGCTTTGTCGCCCTTGCCGAGCGCGATGGCCGCGCGGGCGAGCTGGGTCTCGAGGGCCGCCAGACGATCGGCGTCCGGGGCCGTCGCCTCCTCCGCGAGCTCGCGATCGAGCAGCGCCTCGACGTCGTCCCACTGTTCGCGCCGGGAGTAGACGTCGACCAACCGCTCGTTGGCGTTGCGGTGGCCGGGATCGGCCGCCAACGCGCGCACCAGGAGATCGGCCGCCCGGTCCTCGTCCTTGCCGCGCTCGAGCAGCACGACGGCGGCCCGGGTCAAGAGCGCCGACTTCTCGCTGCGGTCGGGCTCGGTGGCGGCCGCGCGCTCGTAGAGCGCCACCGCTTGATCGACGGCGCCGCTCTCCTCGCGCACCCGGCCCAGAATGGCCAGCGCGCGCGGGTGCTCCGGCGCCAGGGCCGCCACCTGCTCCAGCGCCGCCTCCGCCGCGGCGCCGTCGTTGAGATGATCGATGAAGACCCGCGCCGCCTCGACGAGGACCTCGGCCTGCAATTCAGACTCGCCGGCGCTGTCGGCCCAAGCGAGCAGCGCCTCCGCGCAGACTGGCCAGCGGCGGAGGCGCTCGGCCAGGCGCGCCGTCGCCTCGTGGATCTCCTCGCGCCGGTCTCCCGCGTCCTTGGCGGCCATGTAGGTCTCGAGCGCGCGCTCCGGATCGCCGAGCTCGGTCTCGTAGAGCCGGGCCAGCGCCAGCAGGAGGTCGCGCTTGGCCTCCGCGGTCTCGGTCACCTCCAGCCGCCGCGCGAGCGCCTCGGCCAGCGTGGCGAAGCGGCGCTCGGCCCGGCAGATCCGTTCCAGCGCCGCGAAGGCGTCACCGTCGCGCGGATCGAGCCGCAGGATCTCGTCGAGCGCGCGGATGGCGCGCTCTTCGCCGTCGGGGAGGGCTTCGGCCTCGGCGGCGAGGCGCCGGAGCGCAGCGATTCGCTCCGCCTGGCTGCCGGCGGCGTCGGCCAGCCGCGCCAGCGTCGCCAGGTAGTCGTCGTGCCGCTCGGCCCGGCGATAGATCTCCTCCAGCTTCGTCAGCGCGCTGCGATCGCCGGTGGCGGCCAGCGTCTCCAAGAGCTCGGCCGCCTGCCCCAGCGCGTCCAGGTGGTCGACCAGGATCTCCACGCGGCGGTGGTGCAGCGCCGTCGCCTCGGCGGCGGGCAGGTGATCGGCGCGGCGCTCGAGCAGCGCCGCCAGATCGCCCCAGCGCTTCTCACGCGTGTAGAGCCGCTCGAGCGCCGCGACCGCCGGCTCGCGATCGGGCGCGATGGCCAGCACCGCCTCGTACGCGGCGCCGGCGCCGGTCGGATCGTTGGCCGGGCCCTCGAGGACCTCGGCGGCCTCCAGCAGGCCGGCGATCGCCTGGTCCGGCTCGTCGGTCTCGGCGGCCGCCCCCTTGAGCGCGGCGACCAGGTCGGGCCAGCGGCCGAGCGCCCGCAGGAGCGCGATCTGTTCGGCGCGGGCCTCGCGGTGTCCCGGCGTGGCCAGCAGCGCCTGTTGCAGCGAGGCGAGCGCGTCGGCGGGCCGCCCCAGCTCTTCGCGCTCGACGCGCGCGAGCTCGCGCCAGATCCGGGTCGCGGCCGGCGTGGCGCCCGCCATCTCCGCCACCCAGCGCGCCTCGGCGCAGAGCGGCCCCCAGGCCCCGCCGGCGCGCGCGTCCGCGCGCAGCCGCTCCCACAGATCGTCGTCGCCGGGGAGAAGGCGCAACATCACCACCTCCGCCTTGAGCGCGCGCTCGGGTGCGTCGAGCTTGTCGCGAAAGAGCCGCGCCACCTCGCCCAAGGCCGCGATCTGCTCGCGCGGGTCCTCCTGCAGATCGAGGCGCCGGAGCAAGAGCTCCACCAGCCGATCCCAGCGCTCCTCGTCGCGCAGGGCCGCCTCGGCCCGCGCCAGGACCTGCCGCGGCTCGGGATCGGCGGGGTTGCGCGCCCAGCGCTCGAGCAGCGCCGCCAGATCGACCTCGCCGTCCGAGCGCGGGAGCTGGGCGCCGATCGAGGTGGCGATCTTCGCGATCCGGGTGAGCGCCTCCGCGGTCCCCTCCACGCAGGGGAGGACGGTGAGGCCGGTGCGCAGCTCCCAGACCTGCGCCTCCCGATCGGGATCGCGCTCCTCCGAGAGATCGAGGAAGAGATAGTGCGGGACGGCCGCCGGCTGAGCGACCGGCTGCGCCGCCAGCCAGGCCGCGAGCCAGGCCAGATCGGGATCCTCCGGCCGAAACCCGACCAGCACCAGGGAGCGCCGGCGCTGCAGCTGGTCGAGCCAGGCCATGCCCGCCGACGGAAGCAGGCGCTTGCGGGCGTCGGCTGCGCCGATGCAGAGGCTCTTGGGGAGCGCGCGCCGGCCGCATAGATGGATGAGCGGCGTGTCGGGTCCGCCGAAGCGCGCGCGCGCGGAGGCGTCGATCCCCACCAGCACGCGCAGGGGATCCTTCCGCCCTGGGGCGGCGCCCAGCGCCCGCGCCCACTGATCATCGAAAGCGGTGGTCACCACCGCGCGCCAGGGGAAGTCGGCGGCCTGCTTGACGCTCTCCGGGAGCGGGGCGCCGTCAGGGAAGGCCTGCTCGATCGCCTCCTCGAGCTGCGCCGGCGCTAAGAGATCACGGAGCAGCGCCAGCGCGTCGCCCAGGCGTCCGGCGTTGACCAGGCCGGCGATCTGCGCGCGCACGTCGGAGAAGACCGGACGATCGGCCAGCGATTCGACGAGCGCCGTCCATCCAGGCGCGCCGGCGAGCTCGCTACAACCGAGTCCTGCGACCAGAACGACCTGACGCGCCTTGAGTCTATCGACCAGGGAGTCGGGAATCTCGACCATCGAAACCTCTCGGCCGGATCTGCCTCGGTCATAGCGCGGATCGGCTCCGCATCATAGCCCGTTGCGCAATTGGCGGTTTGGACGCCGGTTTCTCCGGAAATTCAAGCGGTTGAGGCGGTGCCTACTGCGCCTGGCGCTCGGCGCCGATCCGGTGCAGGAGCGCCAGCAGGCGGCGGGCCTCGGCGTTGCGCGGATCGAGCCGCACGGCGGTCGCCAGCTCCGGCTCGGCGGCCACAAAGTTCTTCATGTTGATGAGCAGCGCGCCCAGCAAGACGTGGGCGGGCGCCCCCGAGCCGGCGGCCAGCGCCTCGCGCGCCAGCGCGTAAGCGCCGGGGGTGTTGCCGCGCTCCCAAAGACCGTTCGCCTCGTGCAGCAGGCGATCGGCCGCGGCGTCGCGCGGCGCCCGCTCGACGGGCTCGGGCGTGCGCCCTTCGACCCGCCGCGCGCCTACGGGCGGCGCGCCGTGCACGGCGACTGAAGGCGGTGACGGCGGCACCTCCAGCGCGAGCGGCGGCGGCACCAGCTCCGGCGCAAGAGCCGGCGGCGTCGGCTCGGGCGCCCGGGGCGGGACCGAAGCCGCCAGGGCGCGCGGGGCAGGCGCCGGCGCCGCGAGCGGCTCCGCCGAGGCGCGCGACCGCGCCGTCCGGCCGTGCGTGTGCAGGAGCCCGATCCCCGAGGTGGCGACGATCGCGGCGACCGTGGCCGCGATCCAGGGACCGGCGCTTCGCGCCCGCCGGGCGATCGCCGGGGGGATGAGCGCCACCGTGGTCCGCGCGGAGCGCGCGGGCGTGACGCTGGTGGCGGCCGCCGTGCCGTGGGCGCGCAAGAACCGCCTCGCCTCCGCCACGTCCTCCGCGACCAGACGCCGGTGCAGCGGGACGTTGAAGCAGAGCGCCAGCAGGTTGGCGAGCTCGAGCCGCGGATCGGCTCCCTCGGGGACGAAGCCCGCCAGCGCCGCCGCCAGCTCGTCGGCCGTCTGGTAACGGTGCTCGCGCGCCGGCGCCATCGCGCGCTCGACGATCTGGCCGAGCAGCGGCGGCACCTCGGGGTTGAGCTCGCGCGCGTCGCCCAGCGCCGGCTCATGCGTCTCCTCGGCGCGCCGCCCGGTGAGCGTCTCCCAGAGGACCACGCCCAGCGCGAACACGTCGGCGCGCCCGTCGAGCTCCGCGCCGTCCCAGGCCTCGGGCGGAACGTAGCTGCGCCGCCCGACCACGACGCCCAGATTGGTCACCGCCTCGTCGACCGCCGAGCGCGCGATCCCGAAGTCGACCAGCTTCACATCGCCCGTGAACGAGAGCATCACGTTCTCGGGCGTCACGTCGCGATGGACGATCCCCTGCCGCCCGAACCCGTGCGCGTACCCGAGCGCCCGCGCGATCTGCCCCACCACGTGCACGGCGACGCCGACCGGAAGCGGACGCGCGCCGAGCTGCCGCATGACCCGCGCCAGATTGACCCCCTCGACGAACTCCTGCGCGATGCACAGCTCGCCGTCGATCTTCTCGATCCGCAGCGTGCGCGCGATGTTCTCGTGCTCCAGCCGCGCCGCGATCTGCGCCTCCCGCCGGAACCGCGCCTCCGCCTCCTCGTCGTTCACCGCCCCGTGCAGCCGCTTGATCACGCAGACGTGGGGGTCTTGCCTGTCCATCCGCAACGCCAGCTCCACCCGCCCCATCCCCCCCGCGCCCGAGACGCGGACGACCAGGTAGGGCCCGAACTGCGTGTGCTCGCGCGTCTCAGTCATGGGCGTACTCGTCGGCGCCGCAGTCGAGGTTGGTCGAGGTCCGCGGATCGCCGTCGATGTCGTGGTTGGGGAACGCGGTGGCCTGCGTGCCGGGGCAGGGCTGGTGGCTGGTCAGATGATACGGATTGGTCGCGCTGAACGCGGGCGCCGTGGTCACGCAGGTATCGGTCATGCAGTTCGTCGTCGGCCCCACAACGATCGAGGAGCCCAGCACGACCTGATGGTTGAGATCAGAGATTGCTGCCGTCGCGTAGCCCACGATCGTGTTGAACGCGAAGGTGGTACCGGATCCCGGAGCGCTGAACTGGATGCCGTATCCCGAGGCGCTGGGGTTCGCGGCGATGATCGTGTTCTGGATGTTCGCCGTGGCGCCGTTCACCAGGATTCCCCCCACCGGATTGTTCTCAACGTAACACTCGTCCATGGAGAGTGTGGCGCCACTCTCAGCGTCGATCCCGAGGCCCTTGGTTCCGAGACTCACTGTCACCATGCGGAGCGAGAGGCTCGTTCCGGCGCCGGTAACAGCGATTCCCTTGCTGGCAGCCCCGGACCCCAGGTCCACGGTCAGATTTCGGATGAGGACCGTATCCGAGCTGACGGAGATCGCAGTTGCAGCGTTCGCCGGGATGCTGCCGATGTCGCCGGCGGTGTTCTTTCGGCCCAGGATGACGGGCGAAATACCGGAGGTTGAGAGCGTGAGCTGATCGTTGGTCCCGCCCAGGATGATCATCACCGGCGTCGTGATCCCCAGATGAGGTGTCGCGACGGCGAGCGAACAGTACGGGGTCGCCGAGGTCCCATTTCCGGTGCAGGTGGCGGTTGCGTCGACGAAGAGGACCTCGCTGACGGCGGCGCAATGCCCGTCGGCCATGCAGACGCCGGGCCCGCCGCACTCCGCATCTTTGGCGCAAGCGCGACAGGCGCTGGTGGTCGGCTCACAGATCGGTGTCTTGGAGGCGCCAGCGCTCGTGCAGTTGGCGTCAGTCAAGCAGCCGACACAAGTTCCCGGTTGAGGTCCGCCGGCCGCGTCGGTGGCGGGAACGCAGACGGGGGTCATCGCGTTGATCTGCTTGCATTCGTTGTCGGTGCCGCAAGCGCGGCAGGTGTCGACCGGATTCTTCGCCGTTCCGGTCAGCTCGCAGAAGGGCCTGGCGCCCTTGCAGCTGCTGTTCGCGAGGCACTCGACGCACGTGCCGCCCTTCGTGCCCGCGTCACGGGAGACGCAGATCGGCGCTCCCCCATCTGGGCTGCCACAGGCCCCGGCGAGCTGATCGCAGCTGACGCAGGTGCCGGCGTCGACCTCACAGATCGGTGTGGAACCGCTGCACTGGGCGCAGGTGAATGCCTTTCCACCCGCACCGCCCATCGCGCCACCCGCGCCGCCCTTTGAGCCAGCAGCCCCCGCCGCTCCGCCAACTCCGCCTTTGCCCGCCGCACCCCCCGTTCCGCCGGTAGGAACACAGGTCTTCGTGGCGTCACAGGTCACGTTCGTTCCGACACAGTCGCTGGTGGTGTCGCACCGGTTGGGGAGGAGCTTTGTACAGCCCAGCGTCGCCACGACGACCACCAGTCCCAAACGGAGCCTCGAACGGCCGGTCATAGCCGACCTCCCAGCGTCAGACCCAAGGGTTGGAGTCCGATGGCCAGGCTCGGGTGGTCCTCGTTGCCGTGCACTAAGAAGAAGATGCCTCCGGCGAGCGCGGCCGCCGAGACGCCGGCGGCAATGAACCCCGGGACGATCGTCGTCCACTGGCGGGCTTCCTGGGGGGTGCCGTTAGTTGGCTTCACGGAAGCCGAATCGGTGAGGTCGCCATTGATCGCGAACAGGACGCCACTGACGGCGCCGACGGCGACACCGGCGCCGATGAGCGTCCAGCCGATCCAGCGCGGCGGGCTCTTGGCCTCGGCGGCCGGTGCGGGGGCGGAGACGAGCGGGGCCGGGATCGCGGCCGTTTCGGCGGTCGCGGGCGCTGCCGCCGAGAGGTTGGCGTGCAACGTCGGGACGCGGTCGAGCAGGGGGTCGGCGGCGGTCGCCACGCTCTCGACCATCTGGGTGGCCGCGCAGATGTTGCACTCGGCGACGGCGTTGTCCTCGCGGTCGCTGGCGACGTTCCAGATGCGCAGCTCGATGTGGTAGCCGCGCATGTCGTTGCGGCCGCCGGTGGCGACCAGGACGTCGCTGGCGTTGGCGGTCTTGGCGGCGACGCGCAGGCACTCGCGGTCGCCGCAGGCGCCCGCCTCGGGGGCCAGGTCGAAGCCGTGCTTGGTGACGGCGTCGTTGAGCGTCGTCCGGAGCTGGGCGCGGATGTCGGCCAGGCTGTCCGGCAGATCAACCGCGTTCACCACCACCACCCGCGGCCGCGCCGCCTCGCCCGGCGCCGCGAGGCCTGCGGACGGCACGAGCGCCGCCGCGAGGGTCGCCGCGCAGAGCATCCCAAAGCCCCGCATCGAGATCATGTCTGGATTCAGACGCTACATCCAGACCCGCCCGATGTTCCAGTTTACACTTAAATTCCCCTGCGTCGGTCTGTGGGGCCTCGGGCGTAAATTGAGCGAGCGAACGGCTCGGCTCCGAGGCGGGCTCGCTCATCGCGCCGAGCGACGCTCGGCGAGCGGTGGTATCCTTTCTAGATGTTGTTGCCCCTCGATCGCGGCAGCCTTCGGGCGCGGAACGAGCTCGATCGTCGGGCGGCGTTGCGCCGCGTGCGGCAGCGCTCTCCTGCGGAACGGCTGCGCGCGCAGCTCGAGCTGTCGGAGCTCATCAGAGAGCTTCGCGCCGTGGAACCGACGCCACGCGGGCGGCGGCTCGCCCTCCTAGAAAAGTCGCGGCTCTGGATCGCGCCGCTCAGGGCGATTGGCAAGGCCCCTACCCGCCGTTAGAAGAGCGCTCGCTGACGCGACTGCGCTCTTCGACCGTCTCGGCCTGCGTTATGCGGTGGTAGGTGGGCTCGCTGTGGGCGCATGGGGCGTCAGCCGATCGACTGACGACGTCGACGTTTTCGTGGAGCTTCCCGTGGCTCGCAGAGCGGAGATTCGGCGCGCGCTCGTGAAGAAGGGCTTCGACGTTCCGGCCATGACAGAGGAGCTTACGAAGTTTGGCGTCTTTCGGTCGCGGTCGAAACAGGACGTATTTCTGGACCTGTTCGATGCCGTCGGGCCTCTCGGTGCGGCGGTGCTGTCCCGACGGCGGCGACTCCGACTTGGGCGAAAAGCCGTCTGGTTCGTCGGTCCCGAGGAGCTGGTCGTCCTCAAGGCCTTCTCGGACCGCCAGCGCGACTTCGAAGATCTCGCAGCGCTCCTCGCCTTGCCAAAGAAGAGCCTCGACCTCGACTACGTCCGCGGGTGGGCCGCCCAGCTTGACCGAAGCCTGGGCAGCGACGAGGTCACCCAGCGTCTCGCCCGCGCTTCGGCGCTCGCGCGCAAGACGCGGCGGCGGAACGAACCTTAGGCCCCGCTGGAGCGCCGACGTCGGCGCCGCGCGAGCACCAACCCCGCTGCCAACAGCGCAAGCCATGACCAACTCCAAATCGCTTGGCCGGGGAGGGCGCATTTGCAGCCGTCCGAGGAGGGCGGGGGAGCCCCCGTCGAGGCGTCCTTGGAGGTCCCGGTCGAGGCGTCCTTGTGCGAGCCCCCGTCGTTGTTCGGCGGGCGCCCGGCGTCCTGCGGGGTGCCGCCCTGTCCGGCGTCCACAGGCGCGGGCATGACCGCCGCCGAGCAGACCTCGTCGGAGTTGTCCAACGAGAAGAGCTGCATCCCGGCCCGGTTCTCGCAGTCGGTCTGGCAGTAGGCCTTGAGGCAGCTGACGATGGCCTGGATGACCGGCGTCGGGGTCGGCTGCATGTCGTTGGTGCCGAAGGCCATCAGCGGCTGCCAGCTCATCCCCTCGTCGGTCGAGGTGTAGATGGCGTAGGGGTCGCTCATGTTCTCGGCCACGCCGTAGAGCTTGGCGCCGCGCGACGACAGCCCCTTGAAGGTGAAAGGGACGTCGGGGAGCTGCGAGAAGCTGCTGCCGTCGTCGGTGGAGCGGAAGGCGACGTCGGTGGTCCCCAGCACGCCGCCCGCGATGAGCGAGCCCGAC
>DASYEX010000324.1:0-16425 GCA_036498765.1 Polyangia bacterium | reverse complement strand
GATCGAGCCGCGCCGCCCGACCGTCGCCGTCCGGCGCGCGCCGCCAGATCCAGGCGATGGCCAGCGCCGCCAGCACCACGCCGGCGCCGGTGACCGCCAGCAGCGCGTTCCGCCGCCCCGGCGCGAGCGCGTTGCCCGTCGCGAAGGGGACGAGATCGACTATGACCAGCTGGCCGAGCGCCAGCGCGACCGACGCGCCCACGATCAACAGGCCGAACGCCGCCCGCAAGAGCTCGCCCCTCCGCAGATCGCGGAGCTCTGTGGAGGACGGCGTCGTCACCGAGGCGTACCGTAGCTCAGATTGCCAAATGGGCTATACCTGTGTCCCATTCTCCGCGGGGGGTCGAGATGCAGATCGGAATGATCGGGCTCGGGCGCATGGGCGCCAACATGGTGAGGCGCCTCTTGCGCGGGGGGCACACCTGCGTGGTCCACGACGTCTCGGCGGACGCGACGCGCGCGCTCGGCAAGGAGGGGGCGGTCCCCGGCCTCTCGCTCGCCGAATTCGTGGCGGCGCTCGCCCCGCCGCGCGCCATCTGGCTGATGGTGCCTGCCGGCGTCGTCGACGCGACGCTGGGCCAGCTCGGGCCGCTGCTCGCCGAGGGCGACGCGGTGATCGACGGCGGCAACTCGTTCTACCGAGACGACGTCGACCGGGCGAAGCGGCTCGCCGCCCAGAAAATCCACTACGTCGACTGCGGCACCAGCGGCGGCGTGTGGGGGCTCGAGCGCGGCTATTGCCTCATGATCGGCGGCGAGCCCGAGGTGGTGCGCCGCCTCGATCCGGTCTTCGCCACGCTGGCCCCGGGCGAGGGGACCATCCCGCGGACGCCCGGGCGGCAGGGGCAGGGCGGGACCGCGGAGCTCGGGTATCTGCACTGCGGCCCGGTCGGCGCCGGCCACTTCGTGAAGATGGTGCACAACGGGATCGAGTACGGCCTCATGGCGGCCTACGCCGAGGGGCTCAACATCCTCAAGCACGCCGACGTCGGCCGGCGTCTGGAAAAGGCGGACGCCGAGACCGCCCCGCTGCGCGACCCCGGGTACTACCAGTACCAGTTCGATCTGGCCGAGGTGGCCGAGGTCTGGCGGCGCGGCAGCGTGGTCGCCTCCTGGCTGCTCGATCTGACGGCGGCGGCGTTCGCGGGCGATCCGAAGCTCGACAAGTTCAGCGGCCGTGTGTCGGACTCGGGCGAAGGGCGCTGGACGCTGGACGCGGCGATCGACGAAGGCGTGCCGGCGCACGTCCTGGCGGCGTCGCTGTTCGAGCGGTTCAGCTCGCGCGGCGAGGCCGAGTTCCAGGACCGCATCCTCTCCGCGATGCGCTACCAGTTCGGCGGCCACCTGGAGAAGAAGCCCGGGGCCAAATAGCGCCCGCCGTCGCGCAGGCCGCGCTCACCAGGCGAGGCGTACGTTGCTGACGTAGCCGTCGGTCGTCCCGTGGCCGATCCAGCTGTGCGTGTAGCCGACGCGGATCGACCAGCGCGGCAGCGGGTTGTCGCCCACCGTTCTGAGGGGGAACGGCGTCGGCGCGTTCCGTAGCGCGCCGACGTCCAGCTCGAGCCCCAGCTCCGGTCCCCCCTGGCCATACGCCGGCGGCGGGGCCGGCGGCGGCGAGCCGGCCGTCTGCTTGGGCGTCGGCTGGATCGCGATCAACGTCTGGATCTGGCCGCCGAGATAGGGGCTGAGGCGGGAGGGCTGCGCCGGATCGCCCCACCGCCACAGCGGGTACGTCAGGTGGGCCTCGACGCCGATGCCGGTGAACGACGAGGTCTCCGAGCGGAGCTTGCCCTCGACCTGGACCAGGGTCGTCGAGATGAGCCCGACGTCCCACAGGAACCGCCCGGCGGTCGCCAGCCGCGAGATGCGCTCGGAGAAGGCGGTCGCCTGAATGTAGCTGCCATAGAACGAGCCGCCCTGGACGCCGACCGTCCAGGTGCGGTGAATCGGCTGCAGATCCCAGCGCAGATCGCCGCGCGCCGGATCGGCGAGGACCACCTCCAGCGGATGGCCCTCGGCGTCGGGCAGCGTCAGCGTGATCCGCCGGGGGACGTCGCTGCCGTCGAAACGGTAGCCGCGGAACAAGACCCAGAACGCGCGCGTCTGGCCGGGCGCGATGGCGATCAACTTGAGATCCGCCCCCTCGGGCGGGGCGCCGGGGAAGGCGCCGTCGCCGTTCACCGACGGCGGCAGGAGGCGCGTCTCGGCGGGCCGGCGGGCGTCGAGCTGCATCAGGCACCACAGCCCCGTCGGGGGGAGACCGTACGGGATGGTGTCGCGGTTGGTGATCGCTAGCTCGACGACCAGGCCCATGCCGTCGCCGACGCCGTTCTCGATGGTGTCGTCGGTCAGAAAGACGCGGTGCACTTGCACGTCCAGCCGGCCGCCGGCGGCGGCGACCGGCTCGGCGAGGCGGACTTCGCGGTAGGTGGCGGCGCCGCACCCCGTCGCTCCCACAACGAGCGCCGCGGCCAAGGCAGCGATTGCGCGCCATTCCCGGAGGCCACCCGTTGCGGCTGGGCCTCGGCGTGACCAGCTTTCCACGCGGGACGGCCGGTGGCGGATGTGGTTGATCATCGCTTTGATGGCGTCGATTTGGTCATACTCGGGTGCGTCCATGCCGAAGCCGATCGCCGATCCGGAGATCGAGGCGCGCGGCCAGATACGGTTGTTGGTGGCGGGCATCCAGGAGATTGAGCGCATACGCGCCAAGACCCCACCGGGAGCCATGGACGCAGGCTGCGTCGACGAGAAGCTAGCCGAGGCACGCGCCGGGTTGCAAATCGCTGGCGGGGAGCTTGGGCACGTGCGAGAGAGCACGGCGCCAGAAGCCGGCGGCGACCGGGACTATGCGCTCCACCGGCTGCACCTCCTGGTCGAGCGCGCGGCGGGGTTGACCCGCGCCGCGCGCGTGTGCGCCACGGAAGAGCTGAGCACGGTCGACACGACCAAGGTCGAGGTCGAGATCTCCCCCTCGGTGCCACGCGGCGACTGGACCAGTCCGCCCTCGATCTTCGAGCTGCCGCAGCGCCCGCCGCAGCAATGAGCGCGGCGCCTATCTCGCGCGCGCGAAGGCGCGCCCCCCGACGTCGATCCGCTCGACCAGCTCGAGGCCGATGCTGCGCTCGATGGCCGGCGCCGCCAGCAAGGTCGGGCAGTCGGTCACCACCTCGGTGTCGAGCTGCTTGGCCGAGAACCCATACTGCTCGAAGATCGTGGCGGCGGCGCGCGCGGCGGCGCGGTTGGAGAAGGCGATCCGCATGTTTCCTGTGCATAACCCCCGCCTGGGTCAGATTCTTCCCGCTGGGTCAGGGTTGCCCGGTCGAGGTACGGTCGACGGAAACGGCGCGATCGGGCGCACGCGCTGCTAGATTGCCCGGCCAACCGATGACGGCGGTCGAGAATGAAGCGGCGACGGTCCCCTCTGCGCTCGAGGCGGGGGCGGCCGCGCTCCGCCGATTCTGGCGCCCCTTCCTCCTCATCCAGGCGTCGGCCGGGCTGGTGGCCGTCATTTACTGGGCGAGCCCCTCGTTCCGCTCGGCCGCCGCGCAGGCCGCCGCCTGGAAGGCGGCGGGGGGCCTCTGGGCGGCGGCGGCGCTGACCGCCGTGGCGGGCGGGATCCTGCCCGAGCTCGCCAAGCTGCTCGCGGACCGGGGCCAGAGCGCGCTCCGCGGTCGGGGTGGCGAGATCCTCTTCAACATGGCGTTCTTCGCCTTCGACGGACTGGTGATCGATCCCCTCTACCGTGGAGAGGCCGTGCTGTTCGGCCGCGATGCGCTCGTCCGCACGGTGGTCGAGAAGGTCGCCTTCGACCAGTTCGTCTTCACGCCGCTCTGGTCGGTGGCCATCGTCGTGCTGTTTCTCTGGCGCCAGCGGGGCTACTCGCTGGCGGCGACCCGGCCGGCGCTGAGGCGCGGCTTCTACCGGGCGCGGGTGTTGCCGCTGCTGGTTCCCAACTGGCTGTTCTGGATCCCGATGGTCTCGATCATCTACGCGCTCCCGGTACCGCTTCAGTTCCTGCTGTTCGTGCCCGCGCTCGCGGCCTGGAGCCTGATCATGGTCTTCATCGCCGATCGCTGAACCACGCTGCCGCACTGGTGAGGGGCCGGCAGCGCCTTACGTTGAACCTCGAACTTGGTTCGGCTGGAGGTTCGGAAGATGCGCATGCTTTACGTGCTTGCCGGGGTCGCCCTGGTGGGATCGCTGGGGTGCGATCGGTTGCTCGAGCAGCTCGTGCACGATTACGGCCAGGGAAACACCGGGGGCACGGTGGCCGCGTCGGCCGACGGCGGCGCCGGCAGAATGACGACCGACGCCTCCGATGGCGGTGCGGGAGCGGGGGGCGCGTCGGGCGCGCCGGGAACGGCCTGCGGCGCGCTGACCTTCAACCAGACGATCACGCTCGGGCCGTCCGCGCCCGGGCAGAACTACGTTCGCTGCCAGACCCTCGGCCCGGAGACGGGATGGCAGGTGACGCTGTCGCCGACCGGCGATCGCCTGGCGGCGCGAATCGCGGCGGGGACCGTGCGTCTCGTGGCCACGAATCCCTGGAGTGAGATCGCCCAGCTCGGATCGCCGCTCGGGCAGATCGACGCGGTGGCGTTCTCGCCGGACGGCGCGACCCTGGCGGCGCTGTCAGCAGAGATGGGCGAGGTCACGATCTGGAACGCCGCCGACGGGACGCTGGCGCGCGGCTTCGCCGGGCCGCCCGCCTCGGGGGTGGATACGACGTCGTCGGCGCTGGCTTTCTCGTCGGACGGCGGCCGGCTGGCGACGTCTCTGGGGACGGTCATCGATCTCGCGGCCGGGACGACCACCAGTTGGCTCACGGGCGCGCCTGTCTCGTCGGTTCTCACGGACAACCCCGAGAGCCTCGCCTTCAGCAGCCCGGCGGGCGGCGGCATTCCGGTCCTGCGCTTTACCGCGGGCGACGCGCAGCTCTTCGTCGAGACCGACTTCCAGATCGGGAACTCACCGACCAGCACACGGCTCGAGTTGCGCGCGCCGGCGACCGGCGCGCAGATCGTCCTCTACAACTTCTATGCCCGTGGGCTGCTCGGCTACGCGGTCTCGCCGGACGGCCGGTTCGTCGCCCGGGCGACGACCGCCGAGGCGGGCAGCGTCGCGGGCTTCGCCGCCGGGCTCACCATCTTCGACGCGACGACGGGCGCCCAGGTGGCCTTCGATCCCAGCTTCACGGGGAGCGTGCTCGGGTTCTCGCGCGACGGCTCCGAGATCTTCACCCAGACGGGGACGACGGTGACCGGCGCCGGCAGCACCGATCTGCACCTCGTCAGCCAGTTCGTGGCGCCGGCCGGCTTCGCGTTCCTGGGCGTCTCACCGGCCGGCGATCTGGTGGGATCGGCATCGAACGCCACCTCCTGGTTGAACCCGGCGACGGGCGCCGCAGTGCAGAGCTCGCCGTATCCGCTGACCGCGATCGCCTGGTCGGGCGACGGCCGCTTCGGCGGCGGCAGCGGCGACCCGGCCGCGCTGTTTCACTTCTGGCGCGAGGCCGGCGACGCGCAGCTCTGCGGCCCCCCGTCCGACACCACGTCCGCGCCGACGCTCGCCTCACTGGGGACGGCGGGACCGGCGGGCGAGAACCAGAGCGTGACCTCGGCCGATGGCTCGCTGACCGTCTCGTCGGCGTTCGTCGTTCACACCCACGCGACCAACTACGACGCGCTCGCGGTCACGGACACGGCGACGGCGGTGCTGCTGCGCCAGTTCGGCGCCACGATCGGGACGGAGCCGATCGCGATCTCCGCCCCCTCGGGAGACCGGCTCTACACGCCGCAAGGAGCGGACGTCGCCGTCTGGTGCCGATAGGTCTCACGGCGCGCAGGCGGTCGCCGCCACCGTCTCGATGGCGATGGCGGTCAGCGCCGCCGCGTAGTCGAGGTCGATGTTCTTCATCGTGTCGTTGGTGTCGTGGTAGCCGGTCCGGTTGATGTCGTAGTTCTCCATGAACAGCACGACGGGAACGCCCACGTCGGAGAAGATCTGCCCGTCGGTGTTGTAGAGCGCCGAGCGGGGATCCCACTCGGGGCGCACTTCGCCGCGCAGCGCGAGGTGGGCGAACGGTGGTGGGACCTTCGCGCCGTGCTCCTGCCGCTGCGCGCGCCCTTTCCCTTGGCGTTCGGACGACTGATTCCAGAGCGCGACCTGGCGATTCCAGCGCTCGTTGGCCAGGTGCGCGTGCCGGGCCAGGCGCGCCGAGCCGGCCCCCTCGCCCGGGGCTATCTGGAACACGTCGCGGTCGTGATCGTTGTTGTGGGCGATCATGTCGAGCACGTAGGCGCCGGTCACGCGCACGCGCGAGACGTCGAGGATGGCGCCTGACTCGGCGGCCAAGCGGAGGCGGCGCTCGACCAGCGCCCGGGCCAGCGCCCGCGCGCCGAGGCAGTCGCCCGGGAACTCCTCGCCGGTGAGGTGCACGAGCCAGACGTCGCGCTCGAGCTTCCCCGCGCGGGCCAGCGGCAACAGCGTCTCGGCTGCCAGCAGCAGCGCCGTCGTCGCCGAGTGGTTGTCGTCGGCGCCCGCCGCCGCCGCGCGCAGCCCGTCACCGCCGCGCTCCTCCTCGTAGACGTCCTCCATGTAGGCGGTGTCGTAGTGGTCGGCCATGATCACCGCCTCGCCGCGGTTGCGGCCGGGGATCATGCAGACGATGTTGCGCTCGTTCGCCTCGTGGGTCTGGTTGCGGCTCCACCCTTCCGACCAGCGGTAGGGAAAGTCGGTCTCCCAGCGGAAGGCGTGGTCGGCGACCTGCGCCTGCCCGGTCATCCCGTGCGCGGTGATGAGGGCGCGGTAGCGGTCGTGCAGGTGGTCGCCCAGCCGGTCGAGATCGCGCCGCTGCGCGAGTTGGAGGTGCGCCGCCTTGGCGGCCGGTCCTCCGGTCTTGCCCTCGTTGACGAGCACCCCGTCGGCGGTCTCCTTCATCCGGAACTCGCCCTCGGCGAGCCCGGCGATGGTCTTCCAGAGCTTCTCTTCCCAACCGCGCGTCCGGGAAGTCTCGAACGTCAGAGCCGGGGCGGCGTCCGCCTCGACGCCGACGGCGGCGCGGACCAGCCTGGCGCAGCGGGCGCCGCCGGCCGCGTCGCTGGCCAGTCCGGGGAGCGCGTCGAGCCAGGCGTCGAGCGGCTCGCGCTTGGCGGTATGGAGCAGCGCGCGCGCGAACGACGGCGGCAGCGGCCCGCCCAAGAGCGCGCTGAGCTCGAGCAGCTTCTGGACGTTGTGCGCGGTCGTGTGACGCGCGCGGCCCGGCTCCGGGCCGAATAACGTCGCCGCTTCCATGTAACCAGGCCGGGCCAGGAGGCGCGGCGCCAGGGCGAGCGGCGTCCGGTCGGTGTTGTCGGCCGGCGCCTCGGCCCGGGCATAACCCTCGAGCGGGGCGCCGTCCCAGATCTCGGGCGTGCCGGTCCCGACCCGCAGTCGCGCGCAGAGCGGGAGGTGCCAGAAGAGCTCTCGCGTGCCGGCGCGCATCGGCGGGTTGTAAAAGCGATAGCCGAACCGGCCCCCCTGATCGACCGTCGCCTTGGCGCGCGCGATCTCGAGCGGCGTCGCGCGCGGCCCGTCGAGCAGCAGCCCGTAGTCCTCGTTCCAGATCTGCGCGTTGCGCGCCATCGGCTTGCCGTAGAGGCCAAGGTCGTCGGGGTCGACCGAGAACAGCGCGACCGAGACCTGATCCTCGAAGGTCGCGACCTCCCGGGGGCTCTGATCGGGGGCCATCCGCTGCCAGCGGTGCGAGCGCAGCACCTTGGGCCGGAGGACGTGGTGGTGGTGGCCGTGCGTCGCGCGGGCGTCGGCCTGTTCGTCGAGCCAGCCAGACTGCGGGATCCGGAGCTCGTTGCTGTCGGCGAGGTGAGAGAAGAGGTGCAAGAGCGGGATCTGCGTCGCCCGCGGCAACGCCGCGGCGAGCTTCCGGTACCCGGGGTGCTCGAAGAAGATCAGGCCGGCCGGGTGGGGGAGGAGGCGCAGCTTGCCGCCGAGATAGGCCTGCTGGATCGCAGCGGGCAGCGCCCCGAACGGGCGGAAGGTCACCAGGGTGTCGACGCCCGCCGGTGATTCATCGGCCTCGAGCCGAAGCGCGCGCGCGAAGGCGGGCAGCTCGGACGCCTCCCCGAGGACGCGCACCCGCTCGAGCGACGCCGGGCCGGCGGCCGGCTGGTCCGCCCGGGCCCAGCCGACGAAACGGGCGAAGAGCTCGCGGTCGTCGTCGCCGAAGCTGCGCCAGAACGCCGCGCCCGGACCGTCGTGGCTGACACCGAACAGCGTCCAGCGGACAGTCCCCTTGTCGTCCTGGGTGCGCGACAGGGCCAGGGAGAGCGCCACCACGATCGGCTCGCCGGCCGCGCGGCGGGCCGGCGCCGAGTCGGCCAGCGCGCGCGGCCAGGCGGCGTTTTCGCCCAGCAGCGTGCGCGAGAAGTCGTGCGGCTGGCCGCGAATCAGCCGGTCGAGCTCGGCGAGCAGATGGCCGGCGATCTTGCCGAGCCCGGGCGCGAGCTGGTGCGCCTGCTCCTCTTCGGTGACGTCGAGCGCGTCGCCGTCGCTGGCCCCGAAGGTGGCGGCGCCGTCTGCGCGCCGGGCGGCGTACGGTTTCACCACCACGTACGGCGACGGCATGTACTCGGAGTAGGCCGGCAGCGGGAAGCGCCCTTCGCCCACGAACGCATCCCGCGCCTCCGCCTCTATTTCGTCCCACCCGCTCACGCACCGCAGGATACTCTAGCTTCCATGAAGAAGTCGCCGCGGTGGGCCGTCGAGTGGAGGCAGGGAGAGGAGACGCTGACGGCGATCGAACCGACGACCGAGGAGCTCGATCGCGCGGCGCCCGAGCTGGCCGCCTTCTACAACGACAGCCACAACCGGGCGATGATGGCGCACGAGTCGGACGCCTACACGGCCGCCGACGTGATCGCTTACTATCAGCAGCTGCGCGCCGAGGAGGGCCGGCCCTTCTTGCTTTTTCTCGACGGGGCGCTGCTGGGGGACGCCGACTTCCGCAACCTCGAGGGGCGGGCCGGTGAGTTCGCCATCATGATCGGCGGCCGCGCGGCGCAGGGGCGCGGGCTCGGCACCCGGTTCGGGCTGATGTTGCACGCCTTCGGGTACGACGTCCTGGGGCTCGAACGGATCTACATCTCGGTCATCCCGGCCAACACCGCTTCGCGTCGCCTGTTCGAGAAGCTCGGTTACCAGATCGACGACAGCCCCGAGGCCCGCGAGTACATCGACGAGGAGAGTGACCTCACGATGTCGCTGGCGAGCACGACGTTCGCGGGCGCCCGGGCCGCCGAGCGGGCCGCGATCCGCCTGTTCGAGCGCTCGGTCGACCGGTTCTGATGGGCGTCCGTCGGAGGTGACGGGACCGCCGCTCGACGGCTCAAGAAAAAGCGGCGTCGATTGACGAGCCGTCGGGGTCGGGGTCGCGTCACTTCTCCTCCGCATGGCCAATCTTCGGGCGAAAGCTGCGGTCGGGGGCGCAGTGGTGTGGGGGGTCGTTTTCGCGTTCGCCGGTCCGGCGCGGGCGCAGACGCAGACGCTCTCCAACAGCACCTTCAAGGCGCAGATCGGCAGCAACGGCGAGATCTCCTCGCTGCAGTTGACGGGCGACGCCTTCCCGACGAACTACGTGTTCAACACGACCAACGCGCCCGGGCAGAACACGGCGGACCACGAGTACGTGGGCGAGCTGATGTTCACCTATCGCCTGAACGGCGGCGCCTGGACCACCGCGCTCACCAACCAGTCGAGCGACGCGCGCGCCATTGCCACCGGCACCAACTCCGTCACCGTCACCTACCAGAGCTCGTCCAACGCCAAGGGCGTCAAGAACTTCAAGGTCGTCGAGACCTACGCGCTGGTGAACGACTACCTCTCCTGGCAGATCGCGGTGACCAACACCAGCTCGCAGAGCCTGGAGATCGGCGACTTCGGGCTGCCGCTGCCGTTCAACGATCTCTGGACGACGACCAACGACGTCATCTACGAGACGCGGGCCGTCTATCACTCGTTCACCGGGAACAACGACTCGTACATCACCGTCCAGCGCCCGAGCGGCGTCGGCCCGTTCGTCCTGATGGTTCCCGATCAGGCGACCGGCGCCGGGTTCGAGTACATGGACAACTGGGTGAAGAGCGAGCACAGCGGGAGCTCGTGGGCGGCCGGCGGCGGCACCCCCTCCTGGACGAACGGGCTCGACGTCTTCTACGTCCACTCGAACGTCATCAAGAGCACCAACCGCGGCTACCTCCCGAACACCAGCCTCACGCTGGCCGCGGGGGCCAGCAAGACCTACGGCTTCAAGTTCTTCAACGTCGCCAGCCACGCCGACGTGCAGAACCGCCTCTACAGCGAGGGGATGATCGACGTGACGGCGGTCCCCGGGATGATGGTGGCGACGAACATGCCGGCCAAGATCGATCTCCACACCTCGCAGACGATCAACTCTCTCACGGCGCAGAACGCCTCGCAGACCACCATCACCTCGCTCGGTTCACCATCCGCCGGCCACAACGTCTACCAGATCGCCTTCAAGCAGCTTGGCCAGAACAACGTCACGGTCAGCTACGGCAGCGGCAACGGGCTGATGACCACGCTGCAGTTCTACGTCATAGAGCCGATCGACGCGGCCCTGCAGCGCCACGCGACGTTCATGGTCGCCAACCAGCAGGTTCCGAGCGGCGACATGAAGGGGCTGTTCGACGACTGGATGATGGACGGGAAGGCGCGGCGTGGGCTGTCGGGTGGCAGCGGCTGGGGCGACGACTGGGGCTGGACCCACGGCGAGTTCCTGGCCGAGAAGAACGCGCAGACGCCCGTGGCCTCGGAGGTGAGCGCGCTCGACAACTACCTCGACGCCATCTGGGCCCGCGCCGTCGACAACAACTCGTACGTCGTCCAGGACTGGTGGTGCCCCGCAGGGACCAGCGCGACCAACACCAACAACTGCTTTTACAACCGGCCCTACGCCTACCCGCACGCGTTCAACACCTACTTCTCCATGTACAAGATCGCCAGCCTCTATCCCAAGCTGGTCAGCTACCACAACAGCGCCGACACCTATCTCCTGCGGGCCTACGGCATCCTGCATTCGCTCTACTCGGGCGGGCCGCCCGCGCCCAAGGCGCCCGCCACGATCGCCGGCACCGGGTACATGGGCGAGCAGACGCTCCCCGACATCCAGGCGGCGCTCAGCGCGGCCGGACACACGACCGAGGCGGCGTTCGTCGGCAGCGCCATCAACATGCTCTACAGCGCCTTCTCGTCGAGCACCTACCCGTACGGCTCGGAGTACACCTTCGACAACACCGGCGAGGAGGCCGTCTACATGGCGGCCAAGCAGAACAACAACACCTCGGTCATGTCCAAGGTGAACACCAAGTCGCGCGCCTGCCGCGGCCAGGAGCCGGTCTGGTACTACTACGCCGATCCGGTCACCAACAACGGCGAGAACTGGTGGCAGTTCCAGTACACCGCCGCGCTGGCCGGCACCTGCCTCGACGACTTCGTGCGCACGCAGTCGACGGCGCCCGAGGTCGACGAGCGGCTGTCGTACGCGGCCAAGATCGCCAACATCAGCGCCATCAACTCGGGGCAGATCGACAGCAGCTCGGCCAACCTCGGCACCGTCGCCTGGACCTACCAGGCGATGAAGGGGAACGTCTACGTCAACAGTTTCGACCCGGCGACGAGCAACCTGCACAACGCCTGGCGGCAGATGAGCGGCGAGGCGGATCTGGGCCTGTTCGGCGCGCTGCGGATTCTCTCGGCCGACGTCGCCAACGATCCGATCTTCGGCCTCACCGGCTACGGCTGCAACGTGTCGGCGGCCAATAGCTGCACCTCGGTCACACCGACCGACGGCGTGTTCAAGCGGCTCAACATGATCTCCCAGAAGATGTCGTTCAGCCTCAACCGCGATCGCTACACCGGCGCGACGGTCAGCTCCACAAACAACTACCTCGGCTTCACGCTGCAGAACCAGACCGCCGACGCGCACACCACCACGCTCACCGTGGTCGGGCTGCCGGCGGGCAGCTACGCCGTCAGCGTGGGGGGAACCAGCGCGGGCAACGTCACCGCCAGCGGCGGCAAGCCGACCGTCATCGCCCTCTCGGTCGGCTCGGGCGCGACCAGCACCGTCCAGATCGGCTCGGGCTGCGGCAGCTCGGTCGGCGGGGCCAGCGGCTCCAGCGGCAGCGGCGGATCGACGGGGAGCGGGGGCAGCACCGGCAACGGTGGGAGCACCGGCAACGGCGGTGGGACGGGCTCGGGCGGCAACGGCGGATCGAGCGGCGGCGGCTCGGGCTCAGGCGGCTCCAGCGCGACCGGCAGCGGTGGCAATGGGAGCGGTTCTGGAGGAGGTGTGGGCACGGGCGGCAATGGATCGGGCGGTGATCCGGGCAGCGGCGGCGGCAGCTCGGGCGGCGGCAACGGGAGCGGCGGCCGCGGCAACGGCGGCAGCACCGGCTCCGGCGGCAGCGGCCCCGGGGGCACCGACGCCGAGACGGGCTCGAGCGGGTGCAGCTGCGACACGGCGGACGCCTCGGGCCGGTTCCCCGGCGCCTGGCTCATCGTCCTGGTGGGCGCCGTGACGCTGCGCCGCCGCGCCCGACGGCACGCCCGCGGGTAGCGCCAGGCGCGCTCGGTTCGTCGAAAGCTGACCAGAAATTCTGGCCGGCTGGGACTACCATGGGGATGGTGGACGTGCCGGCTTCGTACGCCCGCAGGGGAGCGCGTTCGGCGTGGAAGGTCGCGCTGCTGGGCGCGCTCGTGGCTGCCGGCGTGGCGTGCGCGCCCGAGGAGGCGCCGCCGGTCGATACGCAGCAGGTCGCGCTGACCTCGACCGACAAGACGGGCGCCGGCAACCTCGACATTCTCTTCGTGGTCGACAACACGGCCGGCATGGCGCCGATGCAAGCCAAGTTGCTGGCCCAGATTCAGGGCCTTTTCAGCGGCCTCCAGGCTCTTCCCACCGGGTTTCCCAACACCCACGTCGCGGTGATCTCCTCGGACATGGGCGCGCACAGCGATCATCCGGAGGTGACCGGGTGCTCCGAGACCGGCGATGACGGGGCGTTTCAAGCCCAGCCGCGCGGCACCTGCAGTGATTCGGGGCTGGTGGAGAGCGCGAGCTACGTCTCCGACAGCGACGGCTATGCCAACTACACCGGGGGGGACATCGCGCAGATCGTCCAGTGCATCCTCCCGCTGGGCGAAAGCGGATGCCAGTTCGTGCACCCGCTGGCCGCCATCGCCCGCGCGCTCGGCGTGGACGGTGCGCCGGCGCCGATGACCAACGCCGGCTTCCTGCGCCCGGACGCGATGCTCGCCATCATCGTGCTCGCGCACGAGGACGACTGTTCGGCGGAGCAGCCCGGGAACACGGCGCTCTATTCGTACAACTCCGGTCCGGACAACCTGCGCAACTCCCTCGGCCCGCTGACCACCTACCGCTGCAACGAGTGGGGGCACCTCTGCATCGATCCGACGGGCAGCAGTCCTGCCTCCTTCAACGTCCCCCCGGAGTCGACGCCGTCGGACGCGCAAGGGCCCTCCTCGGCGCCGACGCTCGACCTCGACGACTGCACGTCGAACGAGACGGGGCTCTTGATGCCGGTCAAGACGTTCGTCGACCAGATCCGGGCGCTCAAACCCGACCCGGACCACCAGATCGTCGTCGGCGCGATCGCGGCGCCTCCGACCCCCTACACGATCGCCTGGGTGCCGCCGCCGGGCGGCCAGGACGCGGGGGCCGGGGTGCTGTGGCCCCAGATCGAGCACTCCTGTGGCCCGGTGGGGACCGCCGGCACCAACCCCGAGGCGACCGGGATGCCGACCGACGGGAGCTTCGGCGATCCCGGGATCCGGCTCACCCAGTTCGTCAAGGGGTTCGGCGCGAACGGTTTGACGACCTCCTCGGTCTGCGACGCCAGCTACGCGAACATCATGCGGCCGATCCTCGGCCTCGTCGCCGCGGACGTCTCGCTCCCCCCGCTGGCCCTCGACGGGGGCGCCGTCGACGCGGAGGTGGGTGCCGCCGATGGCGCCGCGCCGGGCGACGGCGGGGCCCACCACCCCGACGGCAGCGTCCCCATGGGCGACCTCGGTCTCGAGAACGGTCTCCGACCCGGCTGCAACCTCTGCAGCGTCGGTGCGTCCCCGACCTCCGGTTGGGGCTTGTCCCTGTTGTTGATCGCGCCGGCGGTCGTGCGGCGACGATCGCGCGGCGCGAAAAAGCTGACCTGAACCGGCGGCTCCCCGCGGACTAGACGAGAGAGACCGCCAAGTGTGGACGGTCTTCACGGAAGGATCCCCAAGGAGGTCGTCATGCTCGTTCGCCCCAAGCTCGCCCGATTCGAAACGACCGCGCTCGCCTGTCTGGCGCTCGGCGCGGGCCTCTTGATCGCATCGTGCGACGAACCAAACACCGCCGACGTGGCGGCCACGACCCGGAGCGCGGCGCTCACCGCGGACGGGGCGGCCGGTCCTGGCGATCTCGACGTGCTCTTCATGATCGACAACTCGTCGTCGATGACCGAGATGCAGCAGAAGCTCACCGATCAGATCCCGCAGTTCGTCACCGCTCTCGAGAACCTCCCCACCGGGCTCCCCAACATCCACGTCGCGGTCGTCTCGTCGGACATGGGCGCCCCGGGCGACGTGACGTCGTCGATCGGCTGCACGCTCGCGGGCGACCAGGGCGCGTTCCAGAACATGCCGCGCGGCTTCTGCACGGCTACCACGCTGCAGAACGGCGCTACCTTCATCTCCAACGTCGGGGGGGTGGTCAATTACACGGGCAGCCTCTCCGACACCCTCTCGTGCATCGCGCTGCTGGGTGACAAGGGGTGCGGGTTCGAAAATCAGCTTGGCTCCGTCGCCCGCGCTCTCGGCGCCGACGGCTCGCCCGCGCCCGCCTCGAACGCCGGGTTCCTACGCCCCAATGCGCAGCTGGCGATCATCCTGCTCAGCAACGAGGACGACTGCTCGGCGCCGCCCAATACGCCGCTCTACTCGCTCGACGTCGGCGGGTCCAACCAGCAGAACATCATGAATGCGCTCGGTCCCATCGCCAACTACCGTTGCAACGCCTACGGCCACCTCTGTGTCGATGCCGCTTCGAGCACCTCCTGCCTGATCGAGCCGCCCAATCACGTCCCAGCCGACGCGCAGATCTCGGCCTCGGGCGCGACCGTCAACTTCACGGAGTGTGAGTCGGCGGACGGCTCCGGGCTTCTCTCCTCGGTGCAGGGCTTCGTTCAGGGGATCCGGTCGCTCAAGGCTGATCCGGACAACCAGATCGTGGTCGGCGCCATCGTGGCGCCGCCGACGCCCTACACCGTGACCTGGGCGCCCGCGCAGAACGGGCAGAACACGCAGCCGGGCGAGCTCTGGCCCCAGGTCGAGCACTCCTGCGGCCCGGCCGGCAGCGACGACGTCAACCCCTTGGCGACGGAGAACCCGACTGACGGAAGCTTCGGGGATCCGGCGGTCCGCATCTCGCAGTTCGTGCACGGGTTCGGCGACAACGGGATCGTCGGCTCGGTCTGCGATCCGTCCTACCAGACCGCGGTCAACGCCATCGTCGGCAAGATCGGCCAGCGCCTGGCGGGCACCGCATCGACCGGCGCCGGCACGGGCGGCAGCGCGGGTGGCGCGCTGCCGGTCTGCGCGAACGGCCTCAACACGGGACCTGGCTCGGACGCGGATTCGGGCGCGGGCGGCAGCGTCGGCTGCGGGACGGGCGGCGTCCAGGGCGGGACGGGCGGCGTCCAGGGCGGAATGGGCGGCAGCCCGCTGGGGAGCGGCCTCCACAGCGGTGGCTGCGACATCGGCGGTTCCCGGCCCGGCGTCTGGACGCTGGCGGCCTTCGGCGTGCTGCTCGCGCTCGCCTGGCGCCGGCGTGCCTCGGCCCGCTGAGCAAGAGCGGCTTCGTTCCGTCGCCGCCGTCAGGCGGGCGACGGAACGAAGCTGACGGCACCGATCTGGACCGGGGCGTTCCCCTTGGTGATCCCGGCCGACGCCTCCAGCTGCATCTCCTTGGTGCACGACAGGCCCCCGCGGCTCATGAAGCGGAGCTCGAAGGTGCGGGTCTGGCCGGCCGCGATGGGCAGCGGCTCCTCGGCGCGCCAGCTGGTGGTCGGGATCGCGCGCCCGTCAGCGCCGCGCAGGTGAAAGGCGTCGCGGTGGACGACCAGGGGGGGCGGGGCCGTGTTGCGCACCTCGACCTGGACGTGGGCCTCGACGAGCGGCACGCCCGGAAGGTCGGTCTCGACGGTCTCGGTGCAGCGCTGGCCGATGACGGCCAAGGCGACGCCGTTGTCTGATGTCGCCGCGCCGCTGGTCTGGGCGGGCGGGGTCAACGCGCACGCGGGGGCCAGCATGGTCCCGCCGGCCAGAGAGAGGAACAGCATCAAG
>DASYEX010000323.1:0-8292 GCA_036498765.1 Polyangia bacterium | reverse complement strand
TCCCCTGGCGGAGGCGCCGGCTGGTCTCGTCGTCGCGGGTCACCGAGCCCACCATCGCGAAGTCGGCCGGCGCCTCGTCGCGTAGGCAGCTGAGGACGGCGCCGATTTCGCCGTCGCTGCCGTACTCGAACAGGCCGCCTTCCGAGGAGCCGATCGCGATCGACCCCTCGGCGTGGATTCCGCGCAGCAGATCCCGCAGCGGGACCATGTCGGACCAGTTGGCGCGGATGCCCAGCAGCTTGGCGTCGAGGCCGTCGAGGCGGCCGCCGCGGGCGGTGAGCGCCGCCAGCGCCCGCGCGCCGAACGCCGGGCCGTCGGGGTCCTGGTCCAGGACGTCGATCCAGACGGTTCGGGCGCCGAGCGCTTGCGGGTGATCGCGACGCAGCAGGATGAGCGCGTTGAGGCTGTCCATGGCCGGCCCGCCGGCGATGTTCACGAACCGCAGCGGGCGGCCTGCCGCTGCGGCGAGGCGCGGGGCGAGCGTCTCGGCGAGCAGCCTCGCCATGTCCTGCAGCCGGAGGCGGACCGAGAGCGCCGACACCGAGGCGGCGATGCGCCGATCGACGGGGTGCGCGTACGCCTCGCCGAGGTTGTCCGGCCCCAGCTTGAGGAGGTAGGTGCTGAGGCCCGCGAGGAAGCTCCCCTGGGAGCTCCGGATCCCACGCCCGAGCGGCGACTTGCGGAGAAAGAAGCGGAGGAGCGCGCGCTGCAGGAACCGCGGCAGCTTGGCGAACGGCTGCGGTCCCGCCAGGTAGCGCGCCACCTGAGCGTCGACTTCGTCCGGGGTCAACGCCAGCGCGAAAGCCGGGTGGGTGACGTCGATGATCGGCAGCTCGAGCTCGCCGTCTTTGCCGAGAGGGGCCAGGGCGTATCGGACGCCGGGCTTCTTGTTCTTCTCGAGGCGCTGGCCCATCTAGATTTAATACACACGATCTGCGCCGGCGTCTGTGCCTCGGCTTACAATGCCCGTCGATGAAGCGCCGGGCGCTGGCTCTGGTCGTCGCGGGGGCCGCCGCCGGCTGCGCGACGCCGCGCACGAGCTGTCCGCTCGGGACCGACCTCGCCCGCCAGGTGTTCTCGGGCGGCGCCGAGGCTGAATGGTGCGTGCGCGCGGACGGCGCGCGGCAAGGCCCCGAGACGCGCTTCTACGAGAGCGGCGCCGAGCTCGCCAGCGGCGCCTACGTCGACGGCGCGCAGAGCGGCGTCTGGCGCTACCGGTTCAACGACGGCCGCAACTGGCGCGCCGAGCGCTGGGAGGACGGGGCTCTCTTGCAGACCACGGTCGATCCGGCGGTCGCGCGCCTGAGCCCGGCCGAGCTGGAGGCGCTGGGCCCCACCACCTCCGGCATCATCAAGCTCGCCTCGCACGATCCGATCCCGGGCCGGCAGACCCGCGACGCTTCTGGTCCGAGCTTCGCCTCGCGCTTCTCCAACGGTCGCCCGCACGTCGCCGGCGCCTACGACCACGCGGGGCTGCGGACCGGCGCCTGGCGGACCTGGTTCGAGGATGGCAAACCGGCGCTGGAGATCGAATACCTGGGCGGCGTCCGCGATGGCGGCGCGCGCGAGTGGCACGAGAACGGCACGCCGGCGGCGGAGGGGCGCTACCTGGCGGGCGCGCGCGAGGGAAGTTGGCGTTTCTGGGACCGGCAGGGCCGGCTCATCGGCGACATCTCCTACCGGGACGGCGCGCCGGTCGCCCAGGCTCCCGGCGGCCCGGCCCCCGGTGGTATGCTGCCGCCCACGCCATGAAGCAATCGGTGACGGTGCACATCGCGGGCGTGAAGTACGCGCTCAAGACAGACGAGGACGAGCGCTGGGTCAAGTCGGTCGCGGCGCTCGTCGACGAGCGCTTCCGCGAGATCCAGAAGAAGGCCCGCACCCCGGACACGCAAGCTGTGGCAATGCTCACGGCACTCCAGATTGCCGAAGAGCTGTTCCGTGAGCGACGCGACACATCTGAACTGCGGAAAAGGATTCGCGAAAAGAGCCAGTCCCTGCTTGACGTGCTCACGCGCGAGGCGCGAGTATGATCGGTGATTGATCGTTCCGGTCCGCCGTCTGCCGCGAGCGCTGAATTCCGAAGGTAGACGCGTCTCTCAATAAAGTACCGGGACCCATCACCCGACGATGGCTCCCTTTTCCAGCACCGATCTTACCGAGGACAAGCGCGCGCTCCGTCGCGAGATGGGGGACAAGCGCGTCGCTCTGCCCGAGAGCGAGCGGCGGGCGCGCAGCGAGGCGGCGTCGGCGCGGCTCTTGGGGCTGGCCGAGCTGGATTCGCTCGGCGTCGGGGTCGGCGCGCGGACCGTCGCCGGGTACGTCGCCGCCAAGGGCGAGATCGATCCCGCGTCGGCGATGGCCGGCGCGGCCGCAGCGGGGGCGACGGTGGTGCTGCCCCGAGTTGCCGGCGGTGCCCGCCTGCGCTTTCACCGGGCCGGTACAGAGCCGCTGGTGCCCGGTCGCTTCGGGCTGCTCGAGCCGGCGGAGACGGCGCCCGAGATCCCGCTCGACGCGCTGGACGTGGTCATCGTCCCCGGGCTGGCGTTCGACGCCGAGGGGCGGCGGCTCGGGTTTGGCGGCGGCTACTATGACGGGACATTCGGTGCCGGGACCTTCGGCACCGGGGTGGGCGGCCGGCGGCCGGCGCTGATCGGCCTCTGCTACGAGCTCCAGCTCGTTCCGCGCTGTCCCGCCGGCCCCGGCGACGTGCCGGTCGACGTGGTGGTCACCGAGGCGCGCGTGCTGCGGCGCGGGGCCGGGGGAGGCACGCGGTGATCGGGCTGCCGGCAGCGATCCTGCTCATCTTGGTCGTGCTGATCATCGGGTTCCTGGCCGGGCGGACGATCCGGCCGGCGTCGCTGCCGCACTCCGAGCAGGAGAAGCAGCGCCTCATCGAAGCGGCGGAGGTGGAGGCGGAGTCGCTCAAGCGGCAGGCGGCCCTCGACGCCAAGGAGCTGGCCCAGAAGGCCCGCGCCGAGGTCGACGTCGAGCTGACGACCCGCCAGGAGGCGCTCGAGCGGCAGACGCGCGAGACCGGCGAGCGAGAGCGGGAGCTGGAGCGCCAGGAGCGGCAGCTCAAGCAGAAGCTCGAGGAGACGGCCCGCAGCGACAAGCAGCTCGCCGGGCGCGAGGCGGCGGCGGAGGCGGCGGCCCGGCAGGCGGCCGCGCAGGCGACCGAGGCGCGCGCGCGGCTCGAGAAGATCGCGGGCCTCTCGGCCGCGGAGGCCAAGGCGCGGCTTTACGACGAGGTTCGCGACGAGGCCCGCCGCGCGGCCGCCGACGAGGTGCGCAAGATCGAGGAGAGCGCGCGGGCGGAGGCCGAAGAGAAGTCGCGGATGGTCGTCTCGGCGGCGGTGCAACGCTACGCGAGCGAGTACGTCGCCGAGCGGACCGTGGCGACCGTTCCGCTCCCCTCGGATGAAATGAAGGGGCGGATCATCGGGCGCGAGGGGCGCAACGTGCGCGCGCTCGAGGCGGCGACCGGCGTCGACCTCATCATCGACGACACGCCGGAGGCGGTGGTCATCTCCTGCTTCAATCCGGTGCGGCGCGAGATCGCGCGGCTGGCGCTCACCCGCCTCATCGCCGACGGCCGCATCCACCCGACGCGCATCGAGGAGATGGTGGAGAAGGCCACCGCCGAGATCCAGCAGCAGTGCAAGTAGGCGGGCGAGCAGGCGGCGTTCGACCTCGGTCTGCCGCGGCTGCATCCCGAGCTGACCCTGCTGGTCGGCAAGCTCAAGTTCCGCTCGAGCAACGCGCAGAACCTGTTACAGCACTCGATCGAGGTCGGCTTCCTGGCCGGGGCGATGGCCGCCGAGCTGGACCTGCCGGTCAAGACGGCGCGGCGCGCGGGCCTCCTGCACGACATCGGCAAGGCCATCGAGCAGGAGGCCGAGGGGTCCCACGCCGCCGTGTGGGCCGCCACCGCGCGCAGGTACGGCGAGCCTCCGCGCGTGGTGCAGGCGATCGCCGCCCACCACGGCGAGGTGCCCCCCACCGACGTGCTCGACCACCTGGTCGACGCGGCCAACGTGCTGTCCGGGCAGCGCCCGGGCGCGCGGCGCGAGATGCTGGAGTCGTACGTGCAGCGCCTTGCCGATCTCGAGCAGGTCGCCACGAGCTTTCCCGGCGTCGAGCGCGCCTTCGCCATCCAGGCCGGCCGCGAGGTGCGCGTCATCGTCGAGAACTCGCGCGTCTCCGATCAGGAGGCGCGCCTCCTGTCGAAGGACATCGCCCGCAAGGTCGAGGCCGACCTGGCCTACCCCGGGCAGGTCCGCGTCTCGGTCATCCGCGAGACCCGCGCCACCGACTACGCCAAGTAGCGCGTCGCGACCTCCGTTGACATCATAGCATCATAGCATCATGATGTCACAGTGAGCTCCACGGCGGTCCGGACGACCTTGCACCTCGACGACGACGTCTATCGGGCGGCGCGCAGCCTGGCGGCGGCCCGAGGCGAGGGCCTGGGGGCGGTCATTTCGGCGCTGGCCCGCAAGGGGCTCGCTGCGCCCGTGAGCGGAGGGCGCAGACACAGAGGATTCCCCGTGTTCGAGGTCTCCGCCGAGGCGCCTCCCGTGACGCGCGAGATGGTACGCGCGGCGCTCGAGGACGAGTGAGAGCGGGGCGCGCCGGCGCGCGCAGGGTCGAGGCGCCGCCGCGCGCGCTGTTCGACGTCAACGTCCTGATTGCCATGGCCTGGCCGAATCACGTTCACCACGCGGCGGTGCTGGACTGGCTCGGTCGTCCGGGCACGATCGCTTTCGCGACCTGTCCGGTTACCCAGTCGGGGTTCATTCGCGTGTCTTCAAACGCGCGGGCCATCCCCGGGGCTCGGGCGCCGCGGGAAGCGCAGGCGCTGTTGCGGCGGATCACCGAGCTGCCGGGCCACGCGTTCTGGCACGATGACGTCGATCTCGCGGGGGACGCTGGCGTGGCCTGGGATCGGGTGGGCGGCCATGCGCAGGTGACCGATGCCCACTTGCTCGCGATTGCCCTCCGCCGAGGCGGGCGTCTGGCCACGCTCGACCGCGGGATCGGCGATCTGGTCCCTGCGGGCGCGCGGTCGGACGCGGTTGTCGTCATTCCGGGCTGACCGCCGCGCGGCTCCTAAAGACTGTTCAGGAAGGCGACCAGGTCGGCCTTCTCCGAGGGGCTGAGCGCCGTGCCGAAGTCGTGGCCCTGGTTGCTGTTGCCGGGGAGGCGGGTGTCGAACACGAAGCCGGCGGCGCCGAGCGGGAAGGTCTTGGGGCGCTGGCCCGGCGGCTCGAGCAGCGCGCGCAGGGTCGGGACCGAGCCGTTGTGCAGGTACGGCGCGCTGGCGGCGAGACCGACCAGGGGCGCGGCGCGCACCCAGGCGGCGCCGATGTGCGCCTGCCCGACGTGTCCGGCGCGGACGGGGTCGGAGATGGTGGGGACGTCGATCGCGAACGGCCACTGCGGGCGGGGGACGTCGAAGGCCAGCCAGGGGTCGGTGCCGATGCCGCCCGCGCGCCGATCTGCTTCGGGGTGGAGCTGGGCGTCGCCGTCGCCGTTCGCGTCGAACGGGAACAGGCGGCTCGACGAGAAGACCAGCGGGCCGAAGGCGCGGTGTTGGCTGTGACACCCCTCGCACAGCTCCATCTCGTCGGCCGGCTTGCTTCCGAGCGGCAGCGCGGCCACGGGGACGAGCTTGGGATCGATCGACGCCGCGCGGATCGCCTTCCACTCGTCGACGCGGGTGTGCGCGACGTGGCAGTGCGAGCAGCGGCCGAGCGGTGGCCCGTTCGAGGCGAGCGGCGCCTTGGTCTCGAGCGGCGCATTCGAATGACAGTCGGCGCAGCGCACGGCCAGCCTGGCGTCGAGCGGCTTGGTCGGATCGATCGGTGCCAGGATCGGCCCTTCGAGCTTGGCGGCCGCGTAGGCCGCCGGCGCGACTTTCAGGATCTGGCGGTTCGCGATCCTCCCGATCGTCTGGTCGGTGAACAGCGCGCGCCCGCGCTCGATCGCCTCCCACCCGCCGCGCGGGCGTTCGAACCGGTCGTCGAGGACGGCGCGCACGGCCGGCGCGGCATAGGCCGCCGGGATCGCGCGCATCGCGCCGGGCGACAGGGACGCGCGGCCGTAGATCGCGTCGGCCCACAGCAGCCCGGGGAACGAATCCTGCTGGAGCCCGAGCGTTCCCAGGTTGCGCAGATCGAAGAGCAGCGCGCGCCGGATCGCCTGCGGGTCGCGGTCGGCGGTCGCGGGAGGGTCGCCGCCGAGCGCCTTCAGGCGTTCGAGCCAGGGCGCATCGGACGTTTCGGAGCCGGACCAGTTCTCGAGCGCCAGCCCCGGCGCTGCCAGAATGGTCGGCACGCTGATCGGGTTGCAGAGGCCGTGGGTCCCCTGGCGGACCCGCGCGGTCCCTGGGTAGCGCGCCGAGTGATAGCCGGGGACGGTCACGTCGAGGCCGAACTCGCCGGTCAGATCCTGGCGGCCGGGGCCGGCCAGCAGCAACCGGGCGCGGACGGTTCGCCCCGGCGGGAAGCCGTGCGCGCGGCGGTACTCGGCCGCCGCGGCGTTCCCCTCGTCGAGGACGGCGGCCGTCGCCAGCAAGAGGCCGTAGTCGAAGCGCGAACCGGGCAGGCCGAGCACGATCGCGCCGCCCGTGGGGTTGGCCTCGCCGTGGCAGAGCCAGCAGGTCATCCCGATCTGACCGGTCGGCTTGCCGTCGGGGCCGAGGGGCTCGCGCAGGCCGAGCACGCCGGTCGACACCGAGACGCGCCCGACGCGGCCGCGCGGATCGTCGGGCGTGGGGGTCAGCCCGAACAGCGCCGGGTTGGCGAGAATGCCCCCTTTGGCGTGGATGTGGCGCGTGACGGTGGTGTCGGGCTTGCCGTCGCCGTCGAGATCGACCGGCTCGCGATCGAAGTCGATGTCGACGTCCCGGTCCCAGGCGAGCCCCACCAGGCGCGTCCAGTAGTCGGCGTTCGTGTTGACGACCGGCGAGGCGGGATCGCCGGGCCGCGCGCGCTCGAACGGCCCGATGTCCTCTATCGCGCGTTCGCGGATGCGGGCGCGATCGTCGAGGCCCTTTTGCTGGACCCAGCTCCAGGGATCGAACACGTCGGCGAGCAGCGCCTCCGGGCCGCTGGCCGCGGCGGCTGAGGCGCCCCCCGGTGAGGGCCCCGAAGCTCTGCGGCAGCCCGCGCCCAAAGCGGCGAGAGCGACGAATCCGGCCAGGGCGATGGTATTCTCCCGGACCCGTATGCGCATCGGCGACATCCAGCTTAACCCCGGCGCTCTCCTGGCGCCGATGGAGGCGGTCACAGATCTACCGTTTCGGACCGTCTGTGAGGAGCTGGGGGCGACCCTGACCTTCACGGAGTTCCTCTCGGCCGAGGCGCTGACCCGCGGCGCCGCCAAGGCGGTCGGGCGCATGTGGCCGAGCTTGGAGGGGCGCCGGTTCGCCGTCCAGATCTTCGGCCGCGAGCCCGAGGCGCTGGCGCGCGCCGCCGGGATGGCCGTCGACGTGGGCGCCGCGATCGTCGACATCAACATGGGCTGCCCGGCCAAGAAGGTGACGGCCGGCGCCTGCGGCTCGGCGCTCATGCGTGAGCCGGCGCTGGCGGCCGCGTTGGTGGCGGCGGTGCGGCGCGCGGTCCCGGCCCCCATCCCGGTGACCGTCAAGCACCGCGCCGGCTGGGACGAGTCCAGCCTCAACGCCGCCGAGTTCGCCCTGCGCCTCGTCGACGCCGGCGCCGCGATGATCACGGTCCACGGCCGCACCCGCGCACAGGGCTTCTCGGGCGCCGCGCGGATGGAGCCGATCGCCGCCGTGCGGGCCGCGCTGCCGCGCGAGATCCCCGTCGTCGGCAACGGCGACGTGAAGGACGTGGCGGCGTACGCGCGCATGAAGCGCGAGACCGGCTGCGACGCCGTGATGGTCGGCCGCGGCGCGATGGGGAACCCCTGGTTCTTCCAGACGCTGGCCGCGCTGGAGATCGGCGCCGTTGATCCGGGGCCGCCGTCGCTCGGTGAGCGGCGCCGCGTCTGGCGCCGCCACGCCGAGCTGGTCGTCGCGCACAGCCCCGAGAAGATGCAGAAGCACGAGCTGAAGAAGACCCTGGCCTGGTACTCGCGCGGCCTCTACGGCGGCGCCTCACTGCGCCAGCGGGCCTCTTCCGTGGAGGTGCCTGAGGCGCTGCGTGAGATGGGCGAGGCGTTCTTCTCCGAGCTCGAGACGGCCGAGGCCGCCGGCAACGCCCGCCCGATGCTGGCGCCCGCCGATCCGGTTTCGAAGTCGATGGCCCGGCACGGCCGGCGGTC
>DASYEX010000322.1:0-5537 GCA_036498765.1 Polyangia bacterium | reverse complement strand
CGAGATGCGCCAGCGTCCGGCGCTCGGCGGCGGGGGCCTTGGCCGCCGCGTCGATGGCATGCGCGATGGGCGCCTTGCCGCCCAGCCCCGCCGCCGGCCGCTCCAGCACGTACCACTCGAGGAACGCGGCCATCCGCCCCTCGAACAGCTCGGCGTCGTCGTCGAACACCTTGCCGGCACGATCGAAGTACTCCTCGCGCGCGCGCATGGCCTCCAGCCGATGCTCGTTCTCGCTGTAGCGCTCCGTCAGTCGATCGAGCAGCGCGTAGATCATGAGCTCAGCGGCGTCGGCGCTCTTCCATCGAGACGCGGAAACGCTCGAACAGATAGTTCGAGTCATTCGGGCCGGGCGAGGCCTCGGGATGATACTGCACGCTGAACACCGGCAGCTCGCCGTGGCGCATCCCCTCGACCGTCTTGTCGTTGAGGCTGACGTGCGAGAGGACCGCCTTGCCGGCCATCGAGTCGACGTCGACCGCGAAGCCGTGGTTCTGCGAGGTGATCTCCACCTTTCGCGTCCCGAGATCCATGACCGGGTGATTCGCCCCGTGATGGCCGAACTTGAGCTTGTAGGTCTTGCCCCCCAGGGCCAGTCCCAGGAGCTGGTGCCCGAGGCAGATTCCGAACACCGGCAGCTTGGACGCGCAGAGCTCGCGCGCCGCCTCGATGGCGTACTCCACCGCCGCCGGATCGCCCGGGCCGTTGGAGAGAAACACGCCGTCCGGCTTCATCGCCAGCGCCTCGCGCGCCGGGGTCGCCGCCGGGACCACCGTGACCTTGCACCCCGATGAGCGCAGGTGTCGGAGGATGCCGCGCTTGATGCCGAAGTCGTAGGCCACGACGTGGTGGCGCGCGGGCGGCGTCACGGCGGGACCGCGGCTGGGCGCGCGGGGCCCCTGCCAGAGCGGCTCGTCCCAGTCGTAGGGCGTCGCCGAGGTCACCTCACGCACGAGATCGCGCCCCTCGAGCGAGGGGTGGTTGCGCGCGCGCGCCACCGCCGCCGCCGGATCGGCCACGTTGCGGGTGATGACCGCCCGCTGCGCGCCCGAAAGACGAATCCGCCGCGTCACCGCCCGGGTGTCGATCCCGGTGATCCCCGCGACGCCGTTTGCCGCCAGCAGCTCGTGCAGCGAGCCCGACGCGCGCCAGTTCGACACCAGCGGCGACAGCTCGCGCACCACGAAGCCGGCGCACCAGGGGCGCGCCGACTCGAAGTCCACCGGGTTGATCCCGACGTTGCCGATCTCGGGCGCCGTCATGGTGACGATCTGCCCGCGGTAGGAGGGATCGGTCAGCACCTCCTGATAGCCCGTGATCGCCGTGTTGAAGACGATCTCCCCCGCCCCACTGACAGGGCCACCGTCCGCCGCGCCGAAGCCGAAGCCGCGGTAGACCGTGCCGTCCTCCATCGCCAGCAGCGCCGGCGGCAGATCTTGCGAATCAGGCTGTGTGCCGCTCACGAGGTTCCCTCTTCCGGGTAGACGATAGCACCGCCGACGATGGTCATCACCGCCCGACCGCGCAGGGCTCGCCCGGTGAAGGGCGTGTTGTGCGAGCGCGACCGGAGCGCGCCCGGGTCCACGGTCCAGGCCACCTCCGGGTCGATGACGGTGACGTCGCCCGGCGACCCCGCGGCCAGCGTCCCCCCCGGCAGTCCGAACAGCGCGGCCGGCCCGGCCGAGAGGCGCTCGACGAACGCCGCCGGGGTCAGCACGCCGGCGCGGACCAGCTCCAGCACCAGCGGCACTGCCGTCTCGAGGCCGATGATCCCGAAGGCCGCCTGCTCGAACTCGACCTCCTTCTCGACCGGCGAGTGGGGCGCGTGATCGGTGGCCACCGCGTCGATGGTCCCGTCGCCGAGCCCGGCGCGCAGGGCCTCGACGTCGGCCGCCCCGCGCAGCGGCGGGTTGCACTTGGCGTGCGTGTCGTAGTGCGCGCAGGCCTCGTCGGTGAGCGTCAGGTGGTGCGGCGTCACCTCGCAGCTGACCGGCAGGCCCCGGCGCTTGGCCTCACGCACGAGGCGCACCGACTCGGCGCTGCTGACGTGGGCGACGTGATAGCGGGCCCCCGTCAGCGCGCAGAGCTCGAGATCGCGCGCCACCATCGCCGACTCCGCCGAGGCCGGCTGGGCGCGGATCCCGGCGCGCGTGGCGACCGGCCCTTCGTTCATCGCCCCCCCGGCCGAGAGCGTCAGGTCCTCGCAGTGCTGGACGATGGTCAGCCCGAACGTGCGCGCGTACTCCATCGCCCGCCGCATCAGCTCGGCGTTCATCACCGGCTTGCCGTCGTCGGAGACGGCCACGCAGCCGGCCTCCTTGAGCTCACCCATCTCGGCCAGCGACTCGCCGCCGAGACCCTTGGTGATGGCGCCGACCGGGTAGACGCGCACGGCGCCCGCCTCGCGCGCGCGCCGGACGATGAGCTCCGTCACCGCGCGCGTGTCGTTGGGGGGCGTCGTGTTGGGCATGGCGCAGACCGCGGTGAACCCGCCGGCCGCCGCCGCCCGCGTACCCGTGACGATGTCTTCCTTGTACTCCTGCCCCGGCTCGCGCAGGTGGGTGTGCAGATCGATGAGGCCGGGGACGACCCACTTGCCGCGCACGTCGACGACCCGCACGCCGCTGGCCACCCCGTCGGCGATGCCGGCGCCGACCAGGCCGACGGCGCCGTCCTTCAAAAGCACGTCCGCCTCGGCGTCGAAACCGCGCCGAGGATCGATGACCCGCCCGCCGCGCAGACAGAGATCCATTCGCCGGGTCCCCTTGATAGGGGGTTCCCGCCCCTCAGTCAATCGGTTTTCAGCTGTCGGTCGACCTTCTCCACGAAGGCGCGCAGCTTCTTGAACCAGCGCAGCTTGTGCTCGAATCCCGGGAAGCTGGCGTTGAGGCCGCTCGGGTTCGGCACGACGAAGACCCGGGCGCCCGCGATCGTCTCTTTCTTCGCGCCCGGCCCCGGCCCGCCCACGGCGCCGAAGTACATCCTGTACAGCGTGACGCCCACGAAAGCGACCACCGCCGGCTGCCAGTCCGCGATCTTGCGCGCCAGCGCCACGTGCCCGCGCGCGATCTCGGCGCGCGTCAGCTCCGCCGCGGTGCGTGTCGTGCGCGGGCAAAGGTTGGTGAGCGCGATCCCGAACTCGGCGAGCCGCCGGTCCTCGCTGTAGGGCAACAGCACCGGCGTCAGCCGCGCGGCGTGGAGCAGGCGCCAGAACGGATTGCCGTTGCCGGCGAAGTGATGACCGACAGCGCCCGACCTGAGCCCCGGATTGATGCCGACCAGCAACAACCGCGGCCGGACGATGACAACGTCACGAAGAAGCTGCTCGGAGGCTGTCGCCCTCTTGTCCAATGGACCAGTTCATGACCATAATTATGACCATGTTCAAGGTCAACATTCATGAGGCCAAGGCCAACCTTTCGAAGTACGTGGCCGCCGCCGGGCGCGGCGAGACCGTGGTCATTTGCCACCGCAATCTTCCGGTGGCCGAGCTGCGCGGCCTACCTCGGCCGGGCAAGAAGCCGCGACCGATCGGCCTCGCCCGCGGCACCTTCAAGATCCCACGAAGCTTCTTCGACCCGCTGCCTGACGAAATCACGGCTGCGTTTCGGGGCGAATGAAGCTCCTCCTCGACACCTGCACCTTCCTCTGGGTCGCGCTCGGCGACCGTGCGCTGTCGCGACCGGCGCGCGAGGCCTTCTCAGATCCGGCAAATCAGATCTACCTGAGCGCGATCTCGTCGTGGGAGATCGCGCTCAAGTACGGGCTCGGCAAGCTCTCACTCCCGACGCCACCGACGGTGTTCGTTTCCGGCTGGCGTGCGCGCCACCAGATCGAGATCCTCCCACTGGAGGAGCCGGCGGCGCTGGCGATCGCCCAACTTCCCGAGCTTCACCGCGATCCCTTCGATCGCATGCTCATCTGTCAGGCGATCATGGGTGGCCTGACGCTCGTCACCCCCGATCGCCTGATCACGCAGTACGCCGTGCCGACGCTCTGGTGAGCGCTTACTCGGACGGGCCCGCGTCGCCGCCGGCGAGCAGGTAGAGCACGGCCATGCGGATGGCCACGCCGCGCGCGACCTGGTCGAGGATGACGGCCCGCGGGCCGTCGGCGACGCTGGGGTCGATCTCGATGCCGCGGTTCATGGGGCCGGGGTGCATGACGATGGCGTCCGGCTTGGCCAGGCCGAGGCGGCGCGGGTTGAGGCCGAAGTAGCGCGAGTATTCGCGCGTGTTGGGGAAGAGCGCGCCGCCGATCCGCTCCTTCTGGATCCGCAACATCATGACCACGTCGGCCCCCTCGAGCGCCGGCTCGATCCGCTCGTGGATGCTGACCGTGCCGGGCGGGCCCATCGTCTCGAGCCCGGGCGAAAGCAGGGTGCGCGGCGCCGCGATGCGCACCCGCGCGCCCAGCTTGGTGAGCGCCCAGATGTCCGAGCGGGCGACGCGGCTGTGGCGGATGTCGCCGCAGATGACGACCTCCAGCCCCTCGAACCGCCGCTTGTGCGCGCGGATGGTCGAGCAGTCGAGCAGCGCCTGGGTGGGATGCTCGTGCGCGCCGTCACCGGCGTTGACCACGCCGGCCCGCAGCCGCGCCGCCAGCATCTCGGCCGCGCCCGCCTGCGCGTGGCGCACCACCACCACGTCGGGCGCCATCGCGTCCAGGTTGCGGGCGGTGTCGAGCAGCGTCTCGCCCTTCACCGTCGAGGACGACGACCCCGAGATGTTGACCGCGTCGGCCGACAGGCGCTTGGCGGCGATCTCGAACGAGGTGCGCGTGCGCGTCGACGCCTCGAGAAAGAGGTTGATGACCGTCTTGCCGCGCAGGGTCGGCACCTTCTTGATGGGCCGCTCGTTGATCTCCAGGAAGCGGTCGCCGAGATCGAGCAGCGTGCCGATCTCGGCGGCGTTCAGCGACTCGATGCCCAGCAGATGCCGGTGGGCGAAGCCGGTCACGCCCGGCGCTCCCGCAGGACGACGCGGTCGACCTCGCCTCGTTCGGACAGCATCACGCGCACCGACTCGCGCGCCGTGGTGTCGACCGAGACGCCCACGACGTCGGGCTGGATGGGCAGCTCGCGCCGACCACGGTCGACGAGCGCCGCCAGCTTGACCGCCTGCGGGCGCCCGTAGTCGGCCAGCACGTCCATCGCCGCGCGGATGGTCCGCCCGGTGAAGAGCACGTCGTCGACCAACACCACCGTCCGCCCGTCGATCGGCTCGGGCAGCTCGGTCGGGCCGATCTCGGGCTTGGGGAGCCCGCGGAAGACGTCGTCGCGGTAGAGCGAGATGTCGACCGCGCCCAGAAGCGGCGGCGCCTCGCCCGCCTCGCTCAAGAGGCCGCAGAGGCGCTGGGCCAGGTAGGCGCCGCCGGTCCGCACGCCGACGAGATAGAGCGGCCGCCCCTCTTGCGGGATCCGTTCGGCCAGCTCCAGCGCCATGCGGCGCAACGTGCGCCCGAGACCGGCGGCATCGAGGATCTCACGCCGCTCGACGAGGTCGCTGTCGGGCGGCGGCAAACGCGGGGTCATGGATGCA
>DASYEX010000321.1:0-4249 GCA_036498765.1 Polyangia bacterium | reverse complement strand
AGGGTTCCCGAACCCTCCCGCGACGAGCTCCGCTGGGCAAAGCCCAGATCCGCTCACGCGATTCGCGGGAGGGTCCCGTCTCGCTACGCCGGTTTGCCGAGCGTCTTGGCGCCGGGCTTCCACTCGACGGGGCAGCGCTCGCCGGTCTGCAGCGCCTGCACGAGACGCAGCGTCTCCGACACCGAGCGCCCGAGCAGGTCGGCGTTGTAGGAGGCGTGCTGGACGACGCCGTTCGGGTCGATGATGAACGTCGCGCGCAGCGCCATGCCGTTCTCCTCCATCAGCGCGCCGTAGTCGCGGGCGATGGTCTTGTTGAAGTCGGCCAGCAGGGGGTGATTGAGCTTGCCGAGGCCCCCCTTGATCCAGGCCTTGTGCGAGTGCTTGGAGTCGGTCGACGCACCGAGCACCTCGCAGTTGAGACCCCGGAACTCCTCGTAGCGGCGCGAGAACTCCTGGATCTCCGTCGGGCAAATGAATGTGAAGTCCGCCGGGTAGAAAAACAACACGACGTACTTCCCTTTGTAGTCCGAGAGCGAAACCTTCTTGAAGTCGCCGTCTCCAACGACAGCTTCGACGGTGAACTCCGGAGCCTTCTTCGTGACCAGACTCATATCGATCTCCTTTGATGTGGCGCGAAACAGTAGCACAGGATCTGCAACCGACAGTTCACACAGCAGCGATTGCCTTCGGCGGCCATTCGGCCGAAGATCGACTTCTATGAGACTTCGCCTATCGACGACGGGCCCTGCCCTCCTCTCGCTGCTCCTGACCAGCGCCCTCGGCTGCGGTGGCAGCAGCGGCCCCCCGGCTCCCCTTATGACATCCGGGATGTTGGGGGAACCGTCCACGGCGATCATTTCGAACAACCTCGTGTTCGTGAACGCCTCGATGAACGCGATGGACCAGACGCCGGGGACGTTCGGGATGTTGGTCGACACCGGATCGCCGGTCGTCCTCATCGACCCGACCCTGTTCAACACGCCGCCGCCGACCACCGACGGGCAGATCGCGACCAAGGTCAATCTCGGGCTGCTCGACGCGGGTGGAAACCCGGTCGTGATCATCGAGCACGCGCCCGTGCTGCAGGTCTCGAACGCGATGATGGACGGCCTCGGCTTCGGCGGGATCCTGGGCGGCAGCGTGATGCACCAGTTCTCGGTGCAGCTCGACTACTCGGCGCCGATGATGGAGGGCTTCTGCCTCGGCTGCACTGCCGGCGGACGGAGCGACGTCCTCCCGGACAACGTGGTCCCCTTCTCCCTCAAGGGGGGCGGCAACGCGGACGTGACGCTGGGAACCGATTCGATGGGTCGGCCGATCAACAGCCCGGCGGTCAACATCCCGCCCACCCGCATCGAGGTGACGGTCGTCATCGACGGAGCCCCGCACACCTGCATCGTCGACTCGGGCGCGACCGAGGTCTCGCTGCGCTCGACCGTTTACGCCGCGCTGATTACCGACGGGCGCGCCCAGCTCTCGGGCGGCATCGCCATCATGACCATCGCCGGTGCGTCCGGCGCCGCCGTGACCCGCGCGAAGTCGATCAGCGTCGGACCGGCGTCGGTCGCCGACGTGCCGGTCATGACCATCATGAGCGACGATCCCAGCCACCCGGATCCGCTGCTCTCGAGCATCAGCACGGAGATCGGCACGCAGGTCGACTGCCTCCTCGGCGGCAGCTTCCTGCGCAACTTCCTGGTCACCATCGACTACCCGGGCGCCGAGCTGCACCTCGAACCCTACGCGACCCTCCCCGTCCCCGACGAGTTCCGGCGGATCGGGATCACCATCGGGCTCGACGCCACCGCGACCCACTTCGTGGTGGCCTCGGTCTATCCCAACACCGACGCGGCCAAGCAGGGGATCATGGTCAACGACGAGGTCGTCTCGGTGGACGGCACCAGCCTCGTGTCGGTCCAGTACGTGGGCGCCGCCGATCAGCTGCTCGACGGGGTGCCGGGGACGACCAAGATGCTCACCTTCGGGACGACCAAGAACCCGGCCAACAGCGGCCAGACCCTCACCGTCGTGGTCGACGACCTCATCCCCAACCCGTGAAGCACGGCTACTCGAGCCAGCCGCGCAACGTCTTGACGTCGATCCCCAGCTTCTCGGCGGCGCGCGCCCGGTGGCCGCCCGTCTGGGTGAGCGCCCAGGCCGCGTAGCGCCGCTGCAGCTCCCGGATGGGGAGGATCTCGCCGCGGAACTCCAGCGGATCCGCGGCGGCGGGATCGCGCACCGCCGGCGGCAGCTCGTCGACGCCGATCTCCGCGCGCGGCCCGAGCAGCACGATCCGCTCGAGGACGTGAGACAGCTCGCGGACGTTTCCCGGCCAGGGATGCCGGCTCATGACCGCCAGCGCCTCGGTGCCGACCCGCTCGACCGCCGAGCTGGGATAGCGGCCCCGCAGCTCGGCGAGGAGGTGCGCCGCCAGCTGGGGCAGATCTTCCCGGCGATCGCGCAGCGCCGGAAGGACCAGCGCCACGACGTCCAGCCGGTAAAGGAGGTCCTCGCGGAACCTCCCTTCGCGAACGGCGGTGGCCAGGTTCCGGTTGGTGGCGGCGATGATGCGCGCGTCGACGGCCACCTCCCGCGTGCCGCCCACCGGGCGAACGCTGGCCGCCTCGATGACGTGCAGCAGCTTGGCCTGCAGCGCCGGCGACATCTCGCCGATCTCGTCGAGGAACAGCGTCCCGCCCGAGGCCTCGGCGAACAGGCCCGCGCGATCGTGCGTCGCCCCCGTGAACGCGCCGCGCACGTGCCCGAAGAGCTCGCTCTCCAGGAGCCCCTCGGGGATGGCCGCGCAGTTGATCGCCACGAACGGCTTGCCGGCGCGCCCGCTCTCGCCGTGGATCGCGCGCGCCACCAGCCCCTTGCCGGTGCCGGTCTCTCCCTGAATCAGGACCGGCACCGGGGCGTCAGCCACCCGCGACACCAGCTCCCGCACCGCGCGGATCGACGGGCTGTCACCCACGATCGCCTTGGCGACCAGCCGGCCGCCCAGCTCCCGCTTGAGCGCGGCCGCCTCGCGCCGCAGCCGCACCTCCTCGAGCGCCCGGCCGAGGAAGATGTAGAGCTCCTCCTGCTTGAACGGCTTGGTCAGGTAGTGATTAGCGCCGCGCCGGATCGACTCGACCGCGCTGTCGATGGCCGAGAAGGCCGTCATGATGATGACTGGCCGGGCCGGATCGAGCCGGCGCGAGGCCTCGAGCACCGCCAGACCGTCGACGTTGGGCATGCGGAGGTCGGTCACCACCGCGCCGATGCCGCCCGCCTCCAGCCGGGCCATCGCCTCGGCCCCGGCGCTGACGGCGATCCCCTCGTAGCCGTGATCGTCGAGCCCCTCGCCGAGCGCGCGGGCCATCTCCAGATTGTCATCAACCACCAACACGCGTACCCGTTCAGCCAAGGTTCTCCTTTCCGCCGGCGCCGGCGGTGGCCGCTGCGGCCGCCGGGAACCAGATCGTCACCACCGTGCCGCCCTCGGGCCCCGCCGCCAGCGCCAGCCCGCCGCGGTGGCTGCTGGCGATCTCGCGCGCGAGCGCCAGACCGAGCCCGGTCCCCTCGCCCACCGGCTTGGTGGTGAAGAGCGGCTCGACGACGCGATCGAGGTCGGCCTTCGAGATCCCGCTGCCCGTGTCGACAACGGTGAAGACCACCTGCCGGCTTGGCGGATCCTGGCGCGCGGTGGCCCGCACGGTGACCGCGCCGCCGCCCCGACAGGCGTCGCAGGCGTTGAGCAGGAGATTGCAGAGCGCGTGCTCGATGAGGCGAGCGTCGCCGCTCACGAGCGGCAGATCGGGCGCCACCTCGCGCGAAAGGGGCACGCCCGCCTTGGCGAACCGGTGCGCGCAGAGCCCCACCGCGGCGTCCACCGTCGCCGCCGGCGAGACGTCATCGCCCGCCGGCGCGTCACCGCGGGCCAGCCCCAAGAGTCCGCGCACCACCTCGTCGATCCGCTTGACCTGCTCGAGGATGGCCGAGATCCCCCGCCGCGTCCGGTCTTCGTCCCGCGGCGCGAGCTGGTCGGCGCGCGGCGCGAGCTGCTCGGCGCGGGCCGCGATCACGCCCAGTGGCGTGGCGATCTCGTGCGCAACGCCGATCGCCAGCGTCCCCAGCGCCGCCATCCGGCCGGCGCGCCGGAGCCGTTCATCCCCGTGTTCCTGCAGCGCCGCCACGGCCAGCTCGCGCTCGAGGAGGAGCTCCTTGCGCTGCTGGCGAAGCGCGAACCCGCCGAAGACCAGCACCA
>DASYEX010000320.1:0-16681 GCA_036498765.1 Polyangia bacterium | reverse complement strand
CGTCACCTCGATCAGCTCCGCCGCGAGCTCGACGACGCGGCCGCCCGCTGCCGCGAGGGCGATCCAAGCTGCCGCGCCCGCGCCGAGACTGGCGCGCGTGATCTGTCGCGGCTCGGACGACAAGGCGCGGCGGCCGACGGCCTGGAGCGCCTGGCGCGCGCCGCCCGTCAGCTGCGCGAGCGGATCGGGCGGGACGAGCTGCGGGACGGCGACGGGCAGGCCCTGCGCGGGTTCGGCCGCGCGGCAGCCGGCGAGCGCGGTGCGTCCGACGGCAACGGGCCGGGTGACCGGGGCGGCAGTCAGACCCCGAGCGCCGGCGCCGAGCCGGGGGACGGCACCGGCCAGGATGGACGGGACGGCCAGAGCGCGTCCGGCGGGGACGCCCCCGGCGCGCCCAGCGAAGGGGCCACCACCTCGCCCTCGAGCCTGCTCAGCGCCGAGGGGAGCGGCGCGGCCGCGGGCGACCAGGGGGGGACCGGCAACGGCATCGGCCGCCAACCGGGCGGGGCGCCGCTCGGCGCGCGGGCGGACGGCCTGGAGGCGGCGCGCGGGACGAAGGCGGACGTTCCGCTGGCCGACGGCGCTGGGCCGAGCCGCGCCGAGGTCATCGGGACCGCGGCTGGACACGGTTTCGGGAGCCCCGGCTACGCGCGCGCGTTCGCCGACTACGCGGCGGCCGTCGAGGACGCGCTCGACACGACCGCCGTCCCCGAGGGGAAGCGTTATCTGGTGCGTCGCTACTTCGACCTGATCCGGCCGCGCCCGCCCGCGCGCGCCTCGCGGAGCCGGCCGTGAGCACCCCACGCCCGAGCGGTCTCGACGCCGACGCCGGCGCGGTCGCCGAGGCCGTGGCCGTCTTCCGCGCCGATCTCGATCGGCTGCTGGCCGAGATCGGCCGGCGCCTGGTCGGCCAGGGCGACGTGGCGGCCGGCGTCGTCTCGGCGCTCCTGGCAGGAGGTCACGTCCTGGTCGAGGGCGTCCCGGGGCTGGGCAAGACGCTGCTGGTGCGCACGGCGGCCGCGGCGATGGACCTCACCTTCTCCCGCGTCCAGTTCACGCCCGATCTGATGCCGGCCGACGTGCTGGGGACCAACCTCATCGTCGAGGACGGCGGCGGGCGGCGGTTCGAATTTCAGAAGGGGCCCATCTTCGCGCACGTCGTGCTGGCCGACGAGATCAACCGGGCCACCCCCAAGACGCAGTCCGCGCTGCTCGAGGCGATGCAGGAGCAGTCGGTGACCGTCGGCAAGACGACCTACGAGTTGGCGCCGCCCTTCTTCGTGCTGGCGACGCAGAACCCGATCGAGATGGAGGGGACCTACCCGCTCCCCGAGGCGCAGCTCGACCGTTTCCTCTACAAGCTGCGTGTCGAGCCTCCGAATGGCGCGGAGCTGCATCAGATCCTCGACCGCACCACCGGCGTCGCCGAGGAACCAACGCGCGTGGTGCTGGGGCGCCCGCGCCTGCTCGAGATGCGCGCGCTGGTCCGCCAGGTGCCGGTGGCCCGCCCCATCCAGGACTTCGTGGTGCGCCTCGTCGAGGCCACGCACCCGGCGCGCTCACCGCTCGCCGAGGTGAAGCGCTTCGTCCGCTACGGCAGCTCGCCGCGCGGCGCGCAAGCGGTGATCCTGGGCGCCAAGATCGAGGCGCTGCGCGCGGGACGGTTCGCGCCCTCGTTCGCGGATGTCCGGCAGGTGGCGGTCCCGGCGCTGCGCCACCGCGTGCTCCTCAACTTCGACGGCGAAGCGGAGGGGGTCACCGCCGAGGCGCTCGTCGGCCAGCTCCTCACCTCGCTGCCGGAGATGCCGTGAGCGCGGCGCCCGCGTCATCGGCGCGCGAAGCCGGGACCAGCGAAGCCGGATCGCGCGAAGCCGGATCAATAGAACGGCGCTTCGACGATCGCTTCTTACGCCGTCTCGAATCGCTGGCGCTCGCCATTCGCCGGACGGCCGCCGGCCGCTCGCACGGGATGCGGCGTAGCCGGCGGATCGGCGCGGGCCTCGAGTTCGCCGATCACCGCGACTACTCCCCGGGCGACGACCTGCGCTACCTGGACTGGAACCTCTTCGGCCGCCTCGAGCGGCGCGCGCTGCGCCTCTATGAAGAGGACGAGGACCTGGCCATCGACGTGCTCGTCGACGCGAGCGCCTCGATGGGCCTGGGGCGCCCGCCCAAGCTCGATCTCGCGCTGCAGATCGGGGCCGCGCTCGCCTATGTCGGCCTCTCCAACCTCGATCGCGTGGGGGTCACCGCGCTCGGCGATGCGGGCGCCGGCACGCCCCCCGCCCGCGGCAAGGGGCGCATCCTGCCGATCCTCCGCTCGCTCGACGGCGTGCGCGCGGCCGGACGGACGCCGTTCAGCGAGGCCGTGCGCGGCTTTCTCACCCGGCGCCGCGGCCGCCGGCGCGGGCTCGTCGCGCTCGTCTCCGACTTCTACGACACGACCGGGGCGCGCGCGGCGCTGGAGCTGGTACGGCGCCACCGGCTCGAGGCGATCGCCGTCCAGATCTCGGCCCCCGACGAGCTCGCGCCCGCGCTGCGGGGTGACGTCCAGCTGCTCGACGTCGAGACAGGCGCCGCGCGCGAACTGACGGTCTCGCCCCGCGCGCTCGCCGACTACGCGCGCCGACACGCGGCCCTCTTGCGCGACCTCGTCGGATACTGCCGCGAGCACGCCCTCCCCTGCTTCACCGTCACCTCTGACCAGTCGTTCGACGCCGTCGTCCTGCGGATGTTCCGCGCGGGCGGCCTTCTCGGCTGAAGGGAGAGGCGGTGGAGCTCCCCGGCCTCGCGTGGCTGAGCTCGGGCGCGCTGCCGGCGCCGGCGGCGCTGGCCGTCGCCGCCGCCGGGGCCGTGGCGATCGCCGCCCTCTACCTCCTGCGGCTGCGCCGGCGTCGGATGATCGTGGCGTTCGCCCCGCTCTGGCTCGGGGCCGCGGGTGACCCGCGCGCCAGCCGACGAGCTCAGCGCCTGCGCCACTGGATCTCGCTGGCGCTCGCGCTGGCGATCCTCGCGACGCTCTGGCTGGGCGCCGTCGACCCCCAGCCCCCGGCGATCGATCGCCGCGGGCGCAGCCTCGTCGTCCTCATCGATCGATCGGCCTCCATGTCGGCCACCGACGAGCCCGGGACCCGCCTCGGCGCGGCCCGGCGGGAGGCGGCCCGGCTGGTGGGCGGGCTCGCGCCGAGCGACCGCGCCCTCATCGCCTCGTTTGCCGACGAGGCGCAGGCCGAGAGCGGCTTCGAAGCAGATCCCTCCCGCCTGACGCGGGCCATCTCGGCGATTTCGACGGTCTCGCCCGGCGCGGCCCCGGCCGATCTGCCGCGCGCCCTGGCCTTCGCCGGCGCCATCCTGCGCGGCCGCCCCGGCCCCACGATCGTGCTGGTGAGCGACGGCGGCTTCACCGACGACGCCCGCCGCGCGATGCCCACCGATCCGGACGGCCGGCCCCTCGACGTCCGCTACCTGCCGGTCGGCCGGCGGGCGGACAACGTGGGAATCCTGTCGCTCGCCGCGCGCCGGAATCTCGCCGATCCGGGCGCGGTCGAGACGGCGCTGGTCGTGCAGAGCTTTCGCCCGGCGCCGAGCCGGGTGGGTGTCGAGATCTCGAGCGGCGGCCACCTCGTCGACACGATCGCGCTCGCGCTCGGGCCCCGCGAGCAGCGGCGCCTCCTCTTGCCTTCGCTGTTCGCGCCGGACGCGCGCGTCGAGGCGCGGCTGCGCGGTGGCGACGACCTGTCGCTCGACGACCAGGCGGTCGCCGTCATCCCGCCGCTCCCCCGGCGCCGCGTCCTGCGGGTAGGCGGCGCCGATCTGTACCTCGACGGCGCGCTGCTCAGCCTGGGACGTACCGTCCGGATCGATCGGTTGCCGGCGGCCGACGCCGACCGCGCCCTGGCGCGCGCGGGCAACTACGACCTCGTCATCTTCGACGGCGTGACGCCGGCGGCGGCGCCGACCCGAGGGCGCTACCTCTACTTCGACCCGCACGGCCCCGGGAACCCTTTTGCGCCGCCGGGCGCCCCCCACCGGGTCCGCGATCCGGTGCTCGACCCGGCGTCGTTGCGTCGCGACCACCCGCTCCTGCGGCAGCTCGATCTCGCCGACGTCAACGTCGCCGAGGCCGACCGACTGGCGCTCGGGCCAGGCGACGTGGCGCTGGCGGGCTCGTTCGGCGTGCCCCTGATCCTCGCGCGCGCGGCGCCTGGGCTGCGCATCGCCGCGCTGGCGTTCGACCCGCGCCGCTCGGATCTGCCGATGCGTGCGGCCTTCCCGCTGCTCATCGCCAACACGCTCGCCTGGACGGCCGCTGCCGGCCAGGCGGCGCTCGAGGAAGCGGCAGCGTCAGCCTCAGCCTCAGCCTCAGCGCCACCGCTCTCTCCGATTGCGGGCGGCACGACGCGCGACGCGCGCGAATCGGACACCACGCCCGCCGCAGCGCTGACCCTGGGTGGGCGGGCGCTGGCCCGGCCCGATTCGCCGTCGCGCCGCGGACCGGCCCGCGGCGCGACCTGGGCGTTGCTCCTCGCGACCGCGCTGCTGTTCTTCGACTGGGTGAGCTACCACCGGCGGTGGACGACGTGACGGCGCTGGCCGACTTCTCGCCCGCGCGCCTCGCCTTCGAGCGACCCGCCTGGCTTCTGCTCCTGCTGGCGACCCCTCTGCTGTTCGCGCTGCTCAGGCGGTCGCTGGCCGACTTTTCGCCCACGCAGCTGGCCCTCCAGGCAGCGCTGCGCACGCTGGTTCTCGCCGGCGTGACCGCCGCGCTGGCGGGACCCACCCTTCGGCGGCCGGCGCGGGGCGTCTCGGTCGTCGCGCTCGCGGACGTCTCCGACAGCGTCCCCGCCGAGGCGCTGGCCTTCGAGCGGGCCCAGCTCACGGCGCTCACGCGCGCCGCCGCCGAGCGCGGGGATCCGGTCCCCCGCATCCTCCGTTTCGCGGCCCGCCCCGAGGAGATCCCGACGGGGGGCGCCAGCGGCCCGGCGGTCGAACGCCTTCCCGCGGACGGCGGGGCGGCGACCGATCCGGCGCTGGCGGCCGGCCTCGGGGCGGGCCTCATCGACACCGGTGCGATCCCGCGCTTGCTGCTGCTCTCCGACGGGGTTGCCACCCGCGGCGATCTCGTCCGCGAGGCGGGGCACCTGGCCAAGCGCGGCGTCCCGATCCTCGCGCTGCCCCTTCCGAGCCCGGCGGCGGGCGACGCCGCGGTGGTCGACCTCGGCGCCCCCGACGACATCCACGAGCGGGTCCCATTCAAGGTCGACGTGCGCCTGCTCGCCGACCGGCAGATGTCGGCACGCGTTCGCCTGGAAGGCGATCAGGGCGCGACGATCGACGATCCGAACCGGACCCTCACGCTGCCGCCAGGGCCAACGACCGTCAGCTTCAAGGTCCGCCTCGCGCAGCCGGGGACGGCGATCCTGCGCGCCCGCCTCGAGGCGCCCGGCGATCGCCATCCGGAAAACGACGAGGGCGTGCTGGCGGTCGCCACCGCCCGCGACTCACGGCGGGTCCTCTGCCTCGAGGGGACATCCGGGGCGGCGGGATCGTTCGCGCGCGCTCTCGGCGCCGAGCGGATCCCCGCCGACGTCCGTCCGGCCACGTCGCTCGCGGCCGGCGGGCTCGGCCGCTACGACCTCGTCGTGCTGGCCGACGTCCCGCGCGCCGCGCTGCCCGACGCCGCGCTCGCCGCGCTGGAGTCCTTCGTCCGCGACGGCGGCGGTCTCCTGGTCGCCGGCGGCACGCAGAGCTTCGGCCCGGGCGGCTACCTGGGGACGCGGATGGCGTCCCTCCTGCCGCTGCGGCTCGACATCCCCGCCCGCCAGGAAGAGGCGTCGCTGGCGCTGGCGCTGGTGATTGACAAGTCGGGCTCGATGGCCGGCGACAAGCTCGACCTCACCAAGCAGGCCGCGCGGGCGACGGCCGAGGCGCTGCCGCCGGCCGACCAGATCGGCGTCATCGTCTTCGACAGCCAGGCCAAGCCCGTGGTGCAGCTGCAGCGCGCCGCCAACCGCCAGCGGATCGCCAATGACATCGGCCGCATCCAGGCGAGCGGCGGCACCAACATCCTGGCCGGCCTGCGCGAGGCGGTCGACGAGCTCGGCGCCGCCACCGCGCGCAAGAAGCACGTCATCCTGCTCTCCGACGGGCAGTCGCCCTACGACGAGATCCCCGATTTGGTCGACGCCGCGCGCACCGCCCGCATCACCATCTCCGCAATCGGCGTGGGCGACGGCGCCGACCAGACGATGCTGAAGATGATCGCCGAGCGCGGCGGCGGGCGCTTCTATCAGACGCGCGATCCCGCCAGCATCCCACGCATCTTCTCGCGCGAGACCTCCGCGCTCGACGATCAGCTGATCGTCGAGCGACCGACGACCGCCCGCATCGCCAAGCGGATCGCCGCGCTGGGCGGGATTGACCTCGAACACGCGCCGCCGCTCGGCGGCTACGTCGTGACCCGGCCGCGCACCCAGGCCGAGACCGTGCTGGCGACGGGCGACGGCGCGCCGCTGCTCGCCCGCTGGCAACTCGGCCTCGGTCAGGTGGCGGCCTGGACCAGCGACCTCGGCGCCCGCTGGGGGGCCGCCTGGGCGCGCTGGGCGCCGTTCGACAAGCTGTGGGCCCAGCTGGCCCGCGCCACCATGCGCAAAGGGCCGGCGGACCACTTCGCGATCCGCGGCGAGCGGCGCGGCGATGAGGTGGCCGTCGCGGTCGACGCGATCGGCGCCGACGACAACTTCGTGACCGGGCTCGAGGGGCAGCTCAAAGTCACCGCCGTGGCGGCGGACGGCCACGCCGCGCCGGTTCGCTCGCTGCCGCTGCCCGAGACGGCGCCCGGCCGCTACGAGACCACGTTCCGGCCCGACGTCGAGGCCGGCGCGCTGCTCTTCGCCGCGACGTTCACCGCCGCGGGCACGCCCGCCGCCGACGCCGCCGGCCGCCTGACCCTCCCCTTCGCCCCCGAGCTGCTCCCGCGCCCGCCAGCCTCGAATGACGGCCCGGCCGAGCTGGCCGCCGCGGCTGCCGCCAGCGGCGGGCGGGTGGTTCGCGACGCCCGCGAGGCGCTCGATCCCGGCGGCGACCACTGCGAAACCGATTTCCCCCTCCGGACGCCGATCCTGCTGGTCACGCTGGCCCTCTTCGTCGCCGACGTCGCGGTCCGCCGCATCCGCCTCCCCGAGCCTTCGGCCAGGCATTGACTCCCGACGGTAATTTTGGCATGAACCCCCATCACGCTTCGGGGCGTGGCGCAGTCTGGTAGCGCGTTCGGTTCGGGACCGAAAGGTCGGAGGTTCAAATCCTCTCGCCCCGACAACTCTAAGTCCGCGTAGAGCCTTTCCAACGGCTCCGCGGCGCGTAGGGGCCGCGTGAGCCTTCTGCGAGTATCTACTAATCCTCTCTCATCCCCACCTTTTCGAGTTTCTTGCTACCGGGCGTCGCGTCGCAGATGCGCGCCGTAGAGGCCCCAGGTCATTCGGGGTGGGCGTGGTCGGGCCGGCGCCGCAGTTCTGGGACACTTCTGGACGTAGCCGGTCACGAGGTTCGCCCGGCGCATCGCCCGCCGGAGCGCGAGCTTGAGCTGCGTCCGCTTGTTGAACATCTTGCCGTCCGGAGCCGGGAACACGAGGTCCGCCGGCGAGGCGGTGATCGAGCCGCACAGGTCGTGCTCAAGTTCGGTGTCCGATCGGGAACGCCTCCGCTCGGTTCCCTTTGGTGTCGCGGTCGTGCCTGTGGGGCTACCGGAAGAGGCTTAGGAACCCGTCCCGCAGGTGCTCGGCTTTGTCCTTGGCCTCCAGCAGCTGGAGCATGTGATGGGACCTCTCGTTTGCGAGGTATGGAGCGGACGAAAACCAGCCGCCGTCGACCACGATGTCGGTCCCGGTGATGTAGGAGGATTCGTCGCTGGCCAGGAACAGGGCCGTGTAAGCGATCTCATCCGCCTTGCCGCTGCGGCGGAGCAGGACGGTGTTGTTCATGGCGCTCGCTTGCATCTTCTTGACCAGCGGGTTCGAGCTCATCGACGCTGTAAGATCTGTCTCAATCCAGCCAGGCTGGATGACGTTGCACCGGATGCCCCAGTCGGCATAGACGTAGGCGGCCGAACGCGAGAGGCCCTCGAGCGCCCACTTCGACGATGAATAGCCGGTCCCGAAGTTGCCGGTGATCCCCGCGACTGACCCGATGTTCACGATCGAGCCCCCGCCGGAATCCTTGATCAGCGGCGCGCACGTCTGGATGCCGCGCAGGGTGCCGGTGACGTTGATCTCGAAGATCTTGTTCCACTCGTCGATGTCGACCTTGGGGAGCCTGACCATCGCATTCGAACCCACGATGTTCATGAGCACGTGCAGCGCGCCGGCTTTCGCCTTGACCTCGGCGACCGCGGCGTCCCACTGACTCTGGTCGGTGACTTCCAGCGGGACGAAGTGAGCCTTGCCGCCGGCTTGGTTGACCTCCTCGGCCAGCGCATGACCGCGTTCCTTGTCGCGGCCGGTGATGAAAACCGTCGCGCCCTCCCGAGCGAACAGGTGGGTGGACGCGCGGCCCATGCCTCCGTAGCCGCCCGTGATCAGGGCGACCTTGTCCTTCAATCTCACACCGCTCACGCCGAGCCTCCTGGATTAGTCGAGCGCCTGCGTGGACGCCGTCTTCCCACGGTGGCCACCCGCGTTCGGGCCGTCAAGCGCGGGCCCTTCAAAGCTCCATCATCCTGGAGTCACCCGCAGCACGCGCTTCCCCGCCGCGTGGCCCGAATCGAGGGCCCGATGCGCAGCGACGATGTCCTCCAGCGTATACTCCTTGTCGATGACCGGCTTCAATTTTCCAGCGTCGACGTACTCGGCAAGTCTCTGTAGATCGGCCGAGTTGGTCTTGACCGCGATCGGCCGCAACCGTGGCCCAGGCGTGATGAGCCAAACGGGGATCTTGGCAAACCCCTTCATCGTGATCGATCCGAACTTTCCCCCTCGCGCGACCAATCGCCGGTACTGACCCAAACGGCTGCCGTGGCAATCGAGGGCGACGTCGAAATTCGCGGGCAAGGCCGCGAGGTCCGCCGTCGCGTAGTCGATGACCTGATCTGCGCCGAGGCTGCGAACGAGCCCGGCGTTCGCGGCGCTGCACACGGCGGTGACCCTCGCACCAAGCGCGACCCCCAGTTGGACCGCAGAGCTGCCGACGCCGCCGCTCGCGCCGGTAATGAGCAACCGGTCGCCCGCCTTCACGCTCAATGCACGCAGCGCCTGAAGCGCTGTCAGCGCGACGGCCGGCAACGCCGACGCCTTCGCCAGGTCGAGCGACGTCGGCGCACGTGAGACTCCCGCGCGCTTGATGATCGCGTATTCCGCCGCGGTGCCCGTCGCGCCCGGAAAGCCGCCGAGGTAGCCCCACACCTTGTCGCCGACCTTCAAGTCGGTGACGCCGGCGCCGAGCGCAGCCACTTCGCCTGCGAAGTCGACGCCGGTGCCTTTCGGGAACTTGCGGCCGGTCATCAGCTTGAGGCCGCCCGAGCGCGCACCGGAGTCCGCCGCATTCAAGCTGCTGCCACGCACCCGAACCAGCACCTCATTCGGGCCGGGCGAAGGGACGGGCACCGTGACCAACTTCAAGACCTCAGGCCCGCCGAAGGTCCGCTGCTGCACCGCGCGCATGGTCTGTTCGGTCATCGTTCTCCCCGGGGCGGCGAGTAGGAGGGGCGGCCTGGCCGTCTCCAGGCTGCCAACTCTCACCGATAAAACAAGGTCCACCGGTCCAGGGCGACACCGCGTAGTCGTACCCTCCAGTTCACGGAGGTGGTTCCTTGCGCCTGTGCGGGCGGCATTCCTCGGGAACGGTCAACCTAGCTGCCATGAAGTCTTCCAGATCCTGCGGCCGCACCCGGATCGAGTTGATGATCCGGACATGGGGCAACTCGCCGTCCTCGCAGAGCTGGTAGACCCTCCACGCGGGGACCGCCAGCTGCTCGGCGACCTCCTTCACCCGCAGCAGCCGGTGCCGGCCGCCCCAGTACGAGACCAGATCCGCCGTCGTGGGCGTCGTCCGTACGCGTGGCGCGGTTCCGGGCGCGCCGTGGCCCCAACCCGGCACCTCCTCGCTTGGCGGGCCCACGCGCGCGCTTGTCGCGCCGGGCGCGCTCCAGGATTCGGGTAGCAAATGGGCAGCAAAATTTCTCGTATTCTCTGCGAACGGCTGGGACGGCTGGATTCCCTCCCCTTCCCTGTCTGTAATCTTCTCGCCAGCTTGCGAAGGATCGCAGCCATGACGGCGGCACTTGTGAACGTAGCCGGTCACCAGTCCCGCGCGGCGCATTGCCCGACGGAGAACCTCTTCGAGCTTCGTGTGTTTCGGCAACATGCTGCCGTCGTCGGCCCGGAACACCAGCTCCGACCGCGAGGGGGCCATCGCGCGCTTCAGATAGACGAGCAGCTCCGAATTGATGGGGATCGCGTCGACGCGCCCGCCCTTCGGGATATCGCGGTCGTGCGAGCGACCGACCATGACGAGCCCCGCATCGAAGTCCACGTCCGACTTGCGCAGCGCGAACAACTCGCCCTTGCGCATGCCGGTATAGATGGCGGTCGCGAAGAGGTTCTTCCACTTCGGCGTCAGCGAAGCAAGCAAGGGCAGTACCTCGACCGGTCGCAGGTAGTCGGGCAGCCGTTTGACGACCTTCCGTTTTGGCACGTCGGCTACCGGGTTCGCCCGCGGGAACCTCTCCATCCGTCGGGCCATCGTGAAAGCGCGGCTCAAGTAGCCGCGGAGATGATTCACGCTGCGAGCGCTGAGGACGTTTTCTTTCGCCGACAGGAAGAGATCGATCTTCCCTGGCGTGACGTCCTTGAGCAGCATCGCTCCGAGAGGCGAACGATGGCCGGAATACGCGATGGAGGTCATCGGGCAAAAGGGGCGCTTATTCTGCCTATCCTCCCCACCGCGCAAGGTTGAGCACGTCCGGTGCTATCGTCGTCGCATGCGTCTTCGGGTGCCACTCCCGCTCGCCGCGGCACTGGTTGGCGTTGCGCTGGCGTGCAGCCACACCGCCCGCATCCCGACGCTCGCCAGCGCGATCTCGGACGTTCGCTCCTCCAGCCCCGATCTCCGGGTCATTGGCGTCCCGCCGTGGGCCCACCTGGACGGCACCTGGGGCTCTTACCCGATCACCCACGGTTCCATCGAGACCGCCGCGTTCAGGGGCGACGGCCGCCTGGTCACACTGAACGAGAACGACGGGACGCTTCGCGTCTGGGATGTTCGCTCGCGTACGGCGATTGCCGCGCACGAGCGGTGCCCGCCCCCTGCCGACGGGTCGGCGCACGACTTCACCTCTTACAACCGATACACGCTCGCGCTCTCCCCCGACGGCCGGCTGGCGGCCGTCGGGTACGGCGACGGAAGCGTCTGCGTTCGCCGGCTCGACGACGGGGTCGTCGAGGGGAACTTCCGCACTGGCCCCTCGGCGCTCCGCTACCTGAGCTTCTGGGGGGCCACCCGGTTGGTGAGCTACTCACATCAGATCTCGACCGGCGAGGAGCAGGTGCCTCCGCCGTGCTCACCGCACTGTCCGGCGTCCCCGCCCGACGGGTTCTTGCGGCTTTGGGACGTGCGTTCCGGACAGCAGGTCGCGGAGCTGCAAGTCGGCGACCTTCCCTCCGACGAGAAGGGGCGTCCGGCGCTCGCGACGTCCCTGGACGGAAGTCGAATTGTCGTGCCCCGGGGGCACCAGGTCTCGGCGATCGACCTCGGGACGATGAAGGCGATCTGGTCCCGGCGGCTGGACGGGCAAGTCTGGAGGCTGGCGCTTTCGGCAGGCGATCGGATCGTCGTGGTCACGGACCGATCCCCGGCAGGCGGTGGCCCGCGCGTGCGCGAGCTCGGGCTCGACGACGGGCGAGATCTGGGGAGCGCCGACGTGCCGTCGTTCGAGCTGGTGGCAATCGACTCGCGCGGCCCGTGGGCGGTGACGCGCGAGGCGAGTGGCGAAAACCGACCCAATCGCGAGGTGCAGCTCTGGGACGTGCCACGCATGCGGCTGCGCAAGACGGCGAGCCGATTCGCGGGCGCTAGCGGTTGCCGGGATGAGCCGATGCCGAGCGGGAAGGGGGCGTTCTCGCCGGATGGGTCGGTGCTCGCGACCTGGGGCGACGGCGTGACCCTGTGGAACGTGGAGAGACTCGCGCCGTTTCCGCACGGGGTGGGACATTGCGAAAATGTGACGCAACTGGCGCTGTCGCCCGACGGAAGTCGCGCGCTCTCGGTCAGCTCCGACGAGACGATCCGGGAGTGGCGGGTCAGCGACGGTGCGGAGCTGCGTCGCTGGACGCGCCGGGCAGCGAGCGCGACCTTCTCACCGGACGGGGGCAGGATTCTCATCGGTGGTGGTGCCGTCGTGTCGGTGCTGGCGGCCGAGACCGGGCGAGTGGTGTGGGAGGTGGGCGGCCGGGTCTGGGGCGCGCCGGCGGCCTTCTCGCCGGACGGCGCGTTCGTGGCAACGGTCGGGACCCGCGAGGACTTGACGGTGCACGATGCGCGCACCGGCCGGACACTCTGGAGCCAGGGGACCCGATCGAACGGCACCCACCTGCTGACGTTCACCCCCGACGGCAAGTATCTGGTCGCCAACGCCGAGACCCGCGAGCTGGCGGTTTGGGAGGCGCGGACCGGGCGCTTCGTGCGGAGCTTGGGGCGATCCGCGCAGGTCGTCGCGATGCGCCGGGATGGTTCGATCGTCCTGCAAGAGAACCACCGCGCGATCCTGCTGCCCGTCGAGGGAAGCCCGGCTGTGATCCAAGCCAAAGTGTCGCTCGGGTTCCCAATGTTCTTGCTGACCAAGAATGAAAACCAAGTCCTCGTCGCCGAAGGAAACCGGGTCACTCTGCGTCGGCTCGACGACGGCTCCGACTTGGGTCACATCGACCTTGGCCCGTTCGACGACAGCGCCACCGGGTTGGCCCTCTCCCCGGACGGCACTCGCCTCCTCGTCGGCACGCGGCGCGGTGTCGTCCTCAGTTTCGCGCTCGGCTCGACACCCTAGGCACCAGACGCCCGCTGGGATTCGGCCTGTACCTCCGGTTACCGGGTGAAAGTCAGCAGCAGGGTCGGGAGAATTCCGACGGAGGACGCGGCCGGCGGCGTGTCGGACCCGAACCGGTAGAACGTCAGTCGCCCCATCCCTCCGATCGACCAGCCATGCGACCACGCGGATCTCCCGTCCTCTTCCCATTCGATGTCGAAGAAGGTCCAACACCCGTCGGTTGCCCGGAAGATCGACATCCGGCCCTAGGATCTCAGGCCCTAGGCTGCCCGGCGTCCAGGTTGTCGGCGGCCCTTCGGTCGAACCGCCGGCATGAGCCTGATCTCGAGCTCTAGGCCCAGCGCGAACGACGCGCGTTCGAGGGTGTCCAGCGTCGCACCACGCTCGGTGGGATCGAGCAACCGGTACACGGTCGGCCGGCTCGTCCCCATGCGGCGGGCCATTTCTGCTGGCGTGACCTTCTGTTTCCTCATCGCCTTCTGGAGGGCGTCCGCCAAAAGCTTCTTCCGCGTGAGCGCTCGAACCTCTTCGAGCTCGCCAAGCTCCTCGAACAGTTCCTCCAGCTCGTCTCTTGCCTGCTTCCTCATGTTCCTTCCTTCATGCGCTGCCGCGCGAGCGCGATCACCGTGGCGGGCGTCTTCTGGGTCTTCTTGTGGATCCCGTGAACGAGCACCATCGTCCCCCGACGGGACTCACCGTGGACCAGGACCAGCGCGTCGCCCTCTGCGTAGAAGAGCACCCGGTACTGCTCGCCTTCATGCGAGGTACGGATCTCATAGAGACCGCCACCGAACCCGTCGACCAGCGGCTTTCCAACTGGCCACTGCCATTGAACCCTTTCGATGTCCGAGCCAATTTCTCGTCGAACCTCCTTCGTCTGCGACAGAAACCAATCGCGTACCGGACGAGCTCCGCTCGGCGTCCGGTAGAACCTCACCCGCAGAACGGGCTGCGCTCGACCGGTCACCGACGACCTGTACCAAAAATATTACACGTCTGGGGTCTCATGTCACGTCCTCCCTGGTCGCGCCGATATGAAGTCCTTCAGGTCTTCGGGCCGAATGCGGATCGAGTTGACGATCCGGACGTGCGGTAGCTCCCCGCTCTCGCACAACCGATAGACCGTCGCCGCGCAGACGCCGAGCTGCTCGGCGACGTCAGCCACCCGCAGCAGCCGACTGCGCCCACCATCGAGCGCAACCAGATCAGTCGTCGTGGGCGTCGTGGCTACGTGCGGCGCGGTGCCCGGCGCGAACGCCGTCCCGGTTTTGGGTAGTAGCCGGGTAGTAAAACTCTTCGAAACGCCTGTAGATAACCGGGATGGCTGGACTTCCCGCCCTCCCCTGTTTGGAATCCTTTCGCTTACTTGCGAACGGTTCGCACGGGCTGCGACGTTCCGACGGCCGTTTCGGGACCGAAAGGTCGGAGGTTCAAATCCTCTCGCCCCGACTCACTAAACCCAACAAACGGGTTCTACGGTTCTACGATTCTACTCACTCGACGGTGGGTGGTGCCGAGAAGCGGTTCAGGCACACGCTTTAGGAGTCTGAGTCGGAGTCGGAGCCCCATCCCAGGCCGCTCTTGTCGACCGTCGCCGGCCGGCGTCGCCGCAGGCCGCGGTTTTCGTCGTGTCGCCGGCCGGGCGGCGAGTTATTGAACGCCGAGTCTACAGGCATCGTTCACGCGATGAGCACCCTCGACACGGGTCCGGCTCTGTGGGCTCGCGGCGGAGTTCCGCACGTGGCCTTCATCTTCGCGACGGCGGTGTCGTACAAGACCGAACAAAAACCGTCAGTCTGCCCCCGCCCGCTGCGCGAAGTGATACGGTGGCGCCCCCATGAAGGTGCAATCAAGCAAGGTATGGTGGGCGGCAGCGCTCGCCGTGGCGTCCCTGGCCTGCTCTTCCAGCGGCAAGCCGAAGCCCTTTGATGGTGGAATGGGCGGCGCGGGCGGGGAAAGCCCGACCGATGCAGCCGTGGATCGCGCCTCGACGGACGGCGGAACAGCGGCGCCCACGGTGGTCGCCACGCTCGACGGCGTCCCGGCCTCGCTGGCCACGGATGGCACCCGGCTCTACGTGACCGTCTTCGAGACCAGCGCCGGTCATGACGGCAAGGTGGAGAGCGTCGCCAAGACCGCCGCCGACGTTATGCCCGACGCCGGGACCGTAACCACGCTGGCGTCAGGGTTGCTCGCGCCCCGGGCGATCGCCGTGAACGCCACGACCGTCTTCTGGGCCGACACCGACGTCGCATTCCCCGCCCTTCCCAACGTGCTGGCCGTTTCGGCCGCGGGGGGGAATGCCACCGAGGTCCTCTCGGGCGTTTATACGATGACCCACCTGGCGATCTCGGGCTCGGTTCTCTATGGAATCACCTCGGACTCCGAGATCATCACCGCCTTCTCGCTGTCGGGCGCCGACGCCGGCGCCGGTCTAACGGTCTATCCGGGCAACCCGCCCAACGCGGTGGAGGGACCGGACAGCGACGGGACCTCCGTGTTCTTCCTGACGCCTGGAACGACCGGCCAGGATCTGTACCGAACGACCGTCGGTGGAACCGGCCTCACCGATCTGGTGAAGAACGCCAGCAGCGGCAGCGTCAACTTCGACTACATCCTCGACGACGCCACCAGCGTCTTCTGGTCCGACGCCGGCACGGGCAGCGTCTTCTCAGTGGCCAAGACGGCAGCGGCCGGGGCGACACCCAAGGTGCTGGCGACGATTAACTCCGGCAGCGCGCCGGTCCAGCTCGCGCTCGACGGCGACGACATTTACCTGCTGTGGTCCCAGCAGCTGGCCCGCATCCCCAAGGCGGGCGGCACGCCGGTGATCCTGGCCTCCGTCTCGGGCGCGGGCTCCGACAAGTATCTGGTGGCCCCGTCGAACGCCGTGGCGCTGGCCGTCGACGCGTCGTTCGTCTACTGGCTCCACGAGGGCCACAGTCAGATCCTCAAGATGGCGAAGTAGTCCGCACTGATCGCGCACGTCGGCGTCGATGAGCTCAGGCGGATCAGGGACGTGCTCTGCTGATCAGGCTCGGGCAGGGGCCGCCTGTTCCGCTTGAACCCCGCGCATCGCCAGAGTAAGACGCCTCGGGCCAGCATGATCACCGTTCAGAACCTTTCCATCGCGTTCGGCAGCCAGACCTTGTTCGAAGAGGTGGACATCAAGTTCACGCCCGGCAATTGCTATGGGCTCATCGGCGCCAACGGAGCTGGAAAGTCGACGTTCCTGAAGTGCCTGGCAGGCAAGGTCGAGTCGACCGCGGGCGCCGTGAGCATCGAGCCGAACAAGCGGCTCAGCATGCTTTCCCAGGATCACTTCGCCTTCAACGAGGTGCCGGCCCTGAGGACGGTCATCATGGGCCACAAGCGGCTGCACGAGCTGATGGTGGAGAAGGACGCGCTCTATGCGAAACCGGACTTCAGCGAGGCCGACGGCGTGGCCGCCGGTGAGCTGGAGGCCGCCTTCGCCGACCTGAACGGCTGGGAGGCCGAAGCCGAGGCGGCCAAGCTGCTCAGCGAGCTGGGGGTCACCGAGGACAAGCACTCTTCGCTCATGAAGGATCTGCCCGACAGCGAGAAGGTCCGGGTCCTCATGGCCCAGGCGCTCTTCGGCAATCCGGACATCCTCCTTCTGGACGAGCC
>DASYEX010000319.1:0-8680 GCA_036498765.1 Polyangia bacterium | reverse complement strand
GTCTCGCTGCGCAGCGAGACCACCATCCGGGCCGGGCCCAGCTCGTAGCCGAGCGCCCCCAGCGCCCGCACCAGCGTCTTGTCGATCATCACCTCGCCGAGCAGGAGCGCCTCCTCGGGCAACGGGCCGTAGCGATCGGCGAGCTCGGCCAGCGTGGCGCGCACGTCGTCCTCGTTGCGCGCCTGCGCGAGCCGCCGGTAGAAGTCGAGCCGCTGCCCGGCGTCCGGCAGGTAGTCGTCGGGGAGAAACGCCGGCACGTCGACCGAGATCTCCGGATCGTGCTCCGGCTTGATCGGCTCGCCGCGCAGCTCGGCCACCGCCTCTTCCAGGATCCGCGCGTAGGTCTCGAAGCCGACCGCGGCCACCGCCCCGTGCTGCCGCTCGCCCAGCAGCTCGCCGGCTCCGCGGATCTCGAGATCGTGCGTGGCCACCTGGAACCCGGCGCCCAGCTCGGTGAAGCGCTGCAGGACCGCCAGGCGCTGCTTCGCCTCCGGTGTCATCCGCGTCTCCTCGGGCACCACGAGGTAACAAAAAGCGCGCTCGCGCGAGCGCCCGATCCGCCCGCGCAGCTGGTAGAGCTGGGCCAGGCCGAAGCGGTCGGCGTGGTTGACGATCATCGTGTTGGCCCGCGGGATGTCGAGCCCCGATTCGATGATCGTCGTGCAGGCCAGGATGTCGTAGCGCCCGTCGACGAAGTCGACCATCACCTTCTCCAGCTCGCCCTCGGGCATCTGGCCGTGGGCGATGGCGATGCGCGTCCCCGGCGGCGCGAGGTCGCGGATCTTCTCCGCCTCGGCGGCCAGGTTCTCGATCCGATTGTGGACGAAGAAGATCTGGCCCCCGCGCGCAAGCTCGCGCCGGATTGCTTCGCCGAGCAGCTCACGGTCGAAGCGGCAGACGAAGGTGCGGATGGCCAACCGATCGGCGGGCGGGGTGGCGATGATGGAGATCTCGCGGAGGCCGCCCATCGCCATCTGCAGCGTGCGGGGAATCGGCGTCGCGGTCAGCGTCAGCACGTCGACCTGCGTGCGCAGCTCCTTGAGCCGCTCCTTGTGGCCGACGCCGAACCGCTGCTCCTCGTCGACCACCAGCAAGCCGAGGTCGGCGAACCGCACGTCGCGGGAGAGGAGCCGATGCGTCCCCACCACCACGTCCAACTTCCCGGCGCCCAGCGCCGCGATCGTCGCCTGCTGCTCGGCCTTGGTGCGGAAGCGCGACAGCACGGCGACGCGGACCGGGAAGTCGCTGAACCGATCGGAGAAGGTGACGAAGTGCTGCTCGGCCAGCACGGTGGTGGGCGCCAGCACGGCCACCTGCTTACCGCCCAGCACCGCCAGCAGCGCCGCGCGCAACGCCACCTCGGTCTTGCCGTAGCCGACGTCGCCGCAGATGAGGCGATCCATGGGCACGCCGTGTTGCATGTCGCCCAGGACGGTCTCGATCGCCTTCCCCTGATCGGGCGTCTCCTCGAAGGGGAACGTCTCCTCGAACGCCCGAAACACCGCGTCGGGCCCCGGGAAGGCGTGGCCGGCCAGCGCGGCGCGCTGCGCGTAGAGCTGCATCAGCTCCTCGGCGATCTTCTTCGCCTCCGCCGAGACGCGCCGCCGCTTGTCCTGCCAGGTCTTGGCGCCCAGCTTGTCCAGCCGGACGGCGTCGGTCTCGCCGCCCGTGTAGCGATGGACGAGGCCGATCCGGTAGACCGGCAGGTAGATCTGGCCGCCGTCGTACTCGAGCTGCAGGAAGTCCTGCGGCACCCCGCGCACCACGAGCTTCTTGAGCCCGCGGTAGCGGCCGATGCCGTGCTCGTCGTGGACGATGAAGTCCCCCTCGGCGATCTCCGCCAGATCGCCGAGGGCGGGCGCCTTCACCGGGTGGGTGTCGCGGTGCGAGCGCGGGCCGAAGATCTCCTCCTCGGCGACCAGGATCAGGTGGTCGGCCGGCAGCGCGAACCCGCGCCGCAGCGGTCCCACCAGCACGGCCAGCGGCGGACCCGACCCGGAGAACAGCTCGGCCCGTTCACCGTGGCCGACGACCGACGTGGCCAGACCCAGCGCGCGCAGCAGCGCCGCCAGCCGATCGGCGTGGGTCCGGCTGGAGGCGACGACGCGAATCCGATGACCGAGATCGAGCCACCCCCGCATCCGGTCCCGCAGCGGCCTGCCGATCGTATCCGGGGACCCTCCAAGGGTCCCCGGGCCCCCCCGCGAAGGACTCCGCTCGGCCGAGCCGAGCTCGGTCCACGCGACGTCCAGCTCGCCCTGATCGGCGGCCTGCGAGCGCGCCTCGCGCAGCTCCGCGCGCAAGGTCGTGAGCGGCGACGCCTCGACCCGCACGCGGGGCGGCGCCTCGGGCGTCTCGTTGAAGCGGGCCACCTCGACCGGTCGCAGCTCCAGCCGGCGCCGCGCCGCCAGCGCCGCCACCGCCTCCTCCTCGCCCAGCACGAACTCATGCGCCGGGAGCGCCAGGCGGTGCTCGACGTGCCGGGCCGACGCCGCCTCGCGCAGCCGGCTCTCCTGCCGCCGCGCCTCATCGACCACCGCCTCCGGATCCTCGACCACGCAGAGCGCGCCCTCGGGCAGGTAGTCGAACACCGAGTCCATCCGCGCGTGAAACGCCGGCGCCAGCGCCTCGATCCCGAAAAATGTCTCGCCCTCGTCGATCTGCTCGAGCAGGTGCCGCGTCTTGGATGACGGATAGACGGCCGCGTCGGCGGCGGCCAGGATCTTCGCGCGCGTGTCGGCGCCCGGCGTGGCGATCGTCTCGCGCACCGGGTGGAGGTGCACCGCCTCGAGCGGGCGGAGCGTGCGCTGGGTGGCCGCGTCGTAGAGGCGAATGGACTCGATCTCGTCGCCGAAGAGCTCGATGCGCACCGGGTGCCGGTAGACGGGCGGGAAGAGATCGATCACCGCGCCGCGCACGGCGAAAGTACCGGCGTCCTCGACGACCGGCGCGCGCGAGAACCCGGCGCGGCGCAGGGCCGCGATGGTCGCCTCGCGGTCGAGCGTCGTCTTGGCGGTGATCACCTGACAGAGGTCCTCGAACGGCGCGCGCGGCACCACGCGCCGGCACAGCGCGGCCGCCGAGGCGACCAGCACCCGCGGCGCGAATCCGCGCGAGAGGCGAAACAGGGCCGCCATCCGCCCGAGGACGGTGCGGCGATCGGGCTGCACCTCGGCGTAGGGCGACGAGTCGGGCGTGGGCAACTCCAGCACCGTGGGGGGCGCCAGGGGGTCGTCGCTCGGCGCCGCGGGCGACGCCGTGGAGAGGAAAAATCCGAGGTCGTGCACCCGGGCCTCGGCGGTCTCCTCGTCGGGCACTACGTAGAGCAACGTCGAGGGTCCAGCCAGCTCGGCCGCCAGCGCCGCGCCCAGCGAACCGGCCGCGCCATAGAGCTCGACCGCCGGTATCCCCGCGAGGAGGGTCCGGATCTCGCGCAGCGCCTGCGCGAACCCGCGCCGCGCCGGCGGCGTCAGTCGACCGAGATCCAGGCCCGAAACGCTCATTGAACGGTCCGCCTATTTACCTCAAACTCCGCCCCGTGGCTGGCCTCGGCAGGCTCGCGGCATCTCTCGTGCTCGCGCTCGCCGCCGCGCCGCTGACCGACGCCACCCTACGGCCACAGATCGACAAGCTGGTGGCCGCCGTGAGCGCGGCGCGCCGGCTCCCCTTCCGGGGCACGCTGCCGGTGCGCGCGCTCGGCCGCGGCGACCTCGCGCGCGCCACCGCGCTGGCGGTCGGCGAGGGGATGGACAACGCCGCCGCGCGCACCGAGGACGAGCTCTTGCGGCGCCTCGGCCTTCTCCCGGCCGGATCGACGGCGGGTGAGCTGGCGGCGCGGAGCTACGCGCTCGCCGCGGCGCCCATCGCGCGCTACGACGCCGCGACCACCACTCTGCTGGTCCCCGACTTCATCCCCTTCGACGCGCAGAAGACCGAGCTCGCCCACGAGATCGCGCACGCCGTCGCCGATCAGCACTTCGGCCTCCGGCGTTTTCTGGGTATTGCTCCCGAGGGAGAGCCGCGCGAGAGCGGGGACGCGACGCGCGCGCGGCTGGCGATCGTCGAGGGGGACGCCCTGCTCGCGGGCCTGGAGGTGGCCGACCCCCGGGAGAGCTTCCTGGGGATGCACGCCCTGACGGCGTTGGCCGCGCGGCTCCGCACCGCTCCCGCGGCGGGCGCGCCCGACTGGTTCCAGGCGCTGGGCGAGCTGACGCACGTCGACGGCCTGCTGTTCGTGGCGGGCGTCCGGGCGCACCGGCCGTTCGCCGCCGTCGACGCGCTCTGGAAAGATCCGCCCGCCTCCACCGAGCAGATCCTCCACCCCGAGAAGTACGACGCCTGCGAAGCGCCGATCGCCGTCGAGGTTGCGGCGCTCCCCACGCTGCCCGGGTTCGGCCGCCCGACCGGCAACGACGTCCTCGGCGAGTGGGCCATCCGCACCTGGCTCGGCGCCACGCTGCCGGGCGAGATCGCCGCCCGCGCCGCCGCCGGCTGGGGCGGAGACCGCGCCGGGATCTACACCCCGGAGCCGGCCGCGACGGCGGCCGACGCGGGAACCGCGACACCGGCGTTCGCCCCGCTCGCCTGGCTGACGGTCTGGGACGATCCCGCGGAGGCCGACGACTTCGCGCGCGCGGCGGTGCAGCGGCTCTCCAAGCTGGCAGGCACCGACACGCCCGACGACGAAGGCGGCCGCACCATCTTCCGGACGCCCGCCGGCGCCTTCGCGCTCGCCCGCCGGGAAGACGCGGTCGCGCTGCTGGTCGGGGCGCCCGAGCCCGCGGCGCCCGCGCTCGAGGCCATGCTGGACGCCGCGCGCCCGCGCGCTAGCCGGCGAGCAGCGCCTCGCCCACGACGCGGAGCTCAGCCAGGTTGTCCACGTCGTGATCGAGCAGCGGCACCCGGGTGATCGCCGTCCCGGGCGCGCGCGCCGCCAGCCGATCGATCTCCCGCCGCTCTCCCTCGGCCACCGCTCCGAACGCTCGGGCCAGGGCGCCGAGCCGCCCCGACGCCTCGTCGATGGCCGCCGGTGACAGATCCGCGAAGCTCGGCGACGCGCGCAGCGCGGCCGCCAGACGATCGGCGTCGGTGAGCCCGGGCGCGGGCTGCACCCGGTTGGCGATGAAGCCGCCGAGCGGCACGCCCGCGTCGCGCAGCCGCCCGTGAAAGTAGAGCGCCTCGTCGACGGCCGCCACCGCCGGCACCAGCACCAGCAGGAACGCCGTCCCCGGTCCGCGCAAAAGCTCGTCGACCGACTTGGCGCGCGCCAGGAAACCGGCCAGCACCTCCTGAAAGTCGGTGAGAAAGGCCGCCACGTCGTCGAGAAACCGGCTGCCGACCAGCTTGCCGAGTCGCCGCAGCACCAGCGCGCCCCCCGCGCGCAGCCCCCGGAACGGTGACCAGCGCCCCCCGCCTCCGCCCCCTTGGGGGGCGCGCGCGAACCAGGAGAGCGCCGGGCTGGAGACCGCCGCCGCGATCCGCTTGGGCGCGTCGAGAAAGTCGAGCGCGTTGGCCGTGGGCGGCGTGTCGAGCACGATGAGATCGTAAGTCCCCGCGCGCGCCAGCTCGTAGAGCGCCAGCGTCGCCGCGTACTCCTGCGAGCCGGTCAGCGTGGTGGTGATCTGCCGGTAGATCGTGTTGTCGAAGATTCGCCGCCGCATCGCGGGATCCGCCACTTGCTCGTCGACGAGCCGCGCGAATGCCCGCGCGATGTCGAGCCGGACGGCGTAGAGCTCTCCGGCGCCGCCCGCTTCGATCCCCAGCGCCCGACAGGCCTCGGCCGGGATCAATCGCGGCTCGGATCCGAGCCCGCTCACACCCAGCGCGTCGGCGAGCCGCGGGGCCGGATCGATCGTGCAGACCAGCGTCTTGCGCCCGAGCCGTGCGCCCAGCGCGCCCAGGGCGGCCGCGGTGGTGGTCTTCCCCACCCCGCCCGGTCCGACGCACACGACGATTCGCTGTTGCTCGACGAGCCGGCGTATCACAAGAACCTCGCGTCGCCGCTCAGCCGGCCCGCACGAGGAGCACGGAGACGTTGTCTGGGCCCCCGGCGTCGTTGGCCGCGTCGACCAACATCTGGCAGGCCGACTCCAGATCGGGCGCCTGCCGGAGGATCGTCGCCATCTTGCCGTCGGAGACAGCCCCCCAAAGCCCATCACTGCAGAGCAGGAAGACGTCACCCGGCTGGACTCGACCCACGTACACGGCCGGCTCGAGATCTTCCTTGCTGCCGAGGCTGCGCGTGACGACGTTCCTGTGGGCGAACGTCGCCAGCTCTTCGTCGGTCATCTCGGGGCGCGCCGCCTTCATCTCCTCGGCGACCGAGTGATCGCGCGTGAGCCGCGTGACGCTCCCCCCCCGAAAGCGGTAAGCGCGGCTGTCGCCCGCGTGCCCGATGGCCAGCTGCTCCTCGCCGATCGCCATGGCCACCGCGGTGGTCCCCATCCGGGCGCGCGCGCGGTCGGCCGCCGCCGCCTCCCGAATCTTGTCGTTGGCCACCTTGATGCCGACGCGCAGGAGGTTGGCCGCCAGCGACAGCGAGCGATCGACCGGGTAGGGCCAGACCTGATGTGGCTCCGCGTGATAGGAGCGAAAGAAGGTTTCGATCGAGTCGACGGCCATGGCGCTGGCCACGGCGCCCGCGTTGTGCCCGCCCATTCCGTCGGCGACGACGAACAGGCGCCCGTCAACGAAGTTGCCGAACGCGTCCTCGTTGTCGGGGCGCTGACGGCCCGGGTGCGACAGGGCGAACGCTGCCAGGGGCAGCGCTGTCGGATCTCCCGGCAGGGGCGGCGCGGACATCGAAACCAACAGGTTCGCAAATAGCCCGCCCCTCGATCAAGCCAATTTCCTCTCTCGTGGGAACCCTGGGAGGGTTCCCAGACCCTCCCGCGACGGGCTACGCCGGGCGAAGCCCGGCTCCGCCCACGCGATCAATGGCCCCTCCCCCTCTAGGCCCGGCCGACGGCGCCGGACCAGCGGGCGAGCGCCGCGTCGCGTGCCTCCGGCGCCATGGTGGGGGTGAAGACCCGGATGCGCGCGGTCTCCGCCCCCTTGTCGACCGGCGGCAACCCCACCCCCAGGGCGGCCAGCTTGGCGGCGCCCAGGGCCGTCGACTCGATCATCTCCGGGCGAAAGATCTGTACCCCCAGGAGATCGGCCTGAATTTGCATCAAGAGGTCGTTGGCCGCGGCCCCCCCGTCGACGCGCAGGTTGTTGATCGCCCGCCCGGCGTCGGCCTGCATCGCGGTTACCAGATCCACGTTCTGGAGCGCGATGGCCTCCAACGCGGCGCGCGCCAGGTGGGCGCGGGTCGTACCGCGCGTGAGGCCGGCGATGAGGCCGCGCGCCTCTGCCCGCCAGTGCGGCGCCCCCAGCCCGGTCAGCGCCGGCACGATGGTGACCCCGCCCGCGTCGGGGACCGAGCGCGCCAGGGGCTCGATCTCGGGGGCGCTGCCGATGAGGCCGAGCCCGTCGCGCAGCCACTGCACCAGGGCGCCCGCCACGAAGGCGCTCCCCTCCAGCGCGTAGGCGGTCGCGGGCGGCTGGCCGGGCCCCTCCAGCGTCCAGGCGACCGTCGTCAGGAGGCCGTGCGTCGAGGCGCGGGGCGCGGCGCCCACGTTCATCAGCAAGAAGGCGCCGGTCCCGAAGGTGCATTTGGCGTCGCCGGCCTCGGTGCAGTCCTGACCGAACAGCGCCGCCTGCTGGTCCCCCGCCACGCCGGCGATCGGGATCCCGTCGGGCAGCCCGGGTACGCCGCGGGTCTCACCGAGGCGCCCCGCCGAGGGGCGAACCTCGGGGAGCAGCGCAGCCGGGACGCCGAACAGCGCGCAGAGCTCGTCGGAGAACTGCCGCGTGCGCAGGTCGCAGAGCAGCGTGCGTGAGGCGTTGGTGACGTCGGTGGCGTGGGTCTTGCCGCCCGTCAGCCGCCAGATGAGAAAGCTGTCGACGGTTCCGAATGCGATCGCGCCCGCTTCGGCGCGCGCGCGGAGCCCGCTCACGCCGTCGAGCAGCCAGCGGATCTTGGTGGCCGAGAAGTAGGGATCGAGCACCAGGCCCGTCTTCTCGCGCACCGCCGCCTCGTGGCCGGCCGCCTTGAGCGCCGCGCAGAACGGCGCCGTGCGCCGGTCCTGCCAGACGATGGCGTTGGCGACCGGGCGCCCCCCGTCGCGCTCCCACAGAAGCGTCGTCTCGCGTTGGTTGGTAATCCCCAACGCGGCGATCCGCTTCACGTCGACGCCACCCAACGCGTCGCCGAGCGCGCCCATGACGGAAGCCCAGATCGCCTCCGGATCGTGCTCCACCTCGCCCGGACGCGGGTAGATCTGAGCGAACTCGCGGTAGCCGCGCCCGCGCACGGTGCGGGCGGCGTCGACGAGCAGGACCGTCGTCCCCGTCGTCCCCTGATCGATCGCTATGACCAGATCTCTATCCACGTTGCACGTCGCCGGCCGCCGCTACGCTACACCGACCAACCGGCGTGCTTGTCGAGAAAACGCGCGGCCCCCTCCAGGAGCGTGGCGCGCTCCACGTCCTGCGCGATCAGGTGAAACGATTTGTCCAGCCAGAGCCGCTCGATGACGTCGCTGCCGAGGCTGCCGGTCAGCTCCAGCGAATCCTCCATCGGCACCGTGTGGTCCTTGCGGCCGTGCACCACCATCGTCGGGTTCCGGATCGACGG
>DASYEX010000318.1:0-6124 GCA_036498765.1 Polyangia bacterium | reverse complement strand
CCTTAGCGATGATCCGCGGCGGCCACATCGACTGCGCCATCCTGGGCGCCATGCAGGTGGCCGAGCACGGGGACCTCGCCAACTGGATGATCCCCGGCAAGATGATCAAGGGGATGGGCGGCGCGATGGACCTGGTCGCCGCCGCCAAGCGCGTCATCGTGATGATGGAGCACGTGGCCAGAGCGAAGGGCGCCAGCCCTGGCGCACAAACGACCGACGAGAAAAAGATCCTCAAGAAGTGCACGTTGCCGCTGACGGCGGTGGGCGCGGTGCACCGGATCATCACCGACCTGGCCGTGCTCGACGTGACGCCCAAGGGGCTCGCGCTGCGCGAGCGGGCGCCCGGCGTCTCGGTCGAGGAGATCCAGCAGAAGACCGAGCCGACGCTGATCATCGAGGGGAACGTCCCCGAGATCGACGCCGCCTGACGATGGGCGAGCGCGAGACCACGGCCGGGATCCCGCTCGACGAGGTCTACGACGAAGAGAGCCTAGCGGCGCGCCAGCCGCCTTTCGACAACCCGCGCGACCTGGGTCGCCCGGGCGAGTTCCCCTTCACCCGCGGGGTTCACGCCAGCATGTACCGCGGGAAGCTGTGGACGATGCGGCAGTATGCCGGGTTCGGCACCGCCGCCGAGTCGAACCGCCGCTACAAGTACCTGCTCGCCTCCGGGCAGACCGGCCTGTCGGTGGCGTTCGACCTGCCGACACAGATGGGGCGCGACGCCGACCACCCGCTCGCGCGCGGCGAGGTCGGCCGCGCCGGTGTCTCGATCTCGTCGATCGAGGACATGCACGCGCTGCTCGCCGACTTGCCGCTCGACGCCGTATCCACCTCGATGACCATCAACGCGACGGCGGCCACCCTCCTCTGCCTCTACGTGGCCGTGGCCGACGAGCGCGGCATCGCGCGCGACCAGCTCACCGGCACCGTCCAGAACGACATCCTCAAGGAGTACATCGCGCGCGGCACCTACATCTATCCGCCCGCGGCGTCGATGCGGCTCTGCGCCGACACCTTCGCCTGGTGCGCGCGCGAGCTGCCACGCTGGAACACCGTCAGCATCAGCGGCTACCACATCCGCGAGGCGGGGAGCGACGCCGTTCAAGAGGTCGCCTTCACGCTCGCCGACGGCATCGCCTACGTCGAGGCGGCGCGCGCGGCGGGCTTGGCCGTCGACAGCTTCGCGCCGCGCCTCTCCTTCTTCTTCAACGCGCACTCGCACCTCTTCGAGGAGGTGGCCAAGTTCCGGGCCGCGCGGCGGCTCTGGGCGCACATCATGCGGGACCGCTTCGGGGCCAAGGACCCGCGCTCGCAGATGCTGCGCTTTCACGCACAGACGGCGGGCTCGACGTTGACCGCCGCCGACCCGCTCAACAACGTGGCGCGCACCACGATCGAAGCGCTGGCCGCCGTGCTGGGGGGCGCGCAGTCGATCCACACCAACGGCTACGACGAGGCGCTGGCGCTGCCGACCGAGACCTCGGCGCGGGTCGCGCTGCGCACCCAGCAGATCCTGGCCTTCGAGAGCGGGGCCGGGGACGTCGTCGATCCGCTGGGCGGCGCCTACGCGATCGAGGCGCTCACCTCGGAGATCGAGGCCCGCGCGGCGGCGCTCATCGCCGAGATCGACCGAAAGGGCGGCATGATCGCGGCGATCGAGGCCGGATTTCCGCAGCGGGAGATCGAGCGGCGGGCGCTCGAGCACCAGCGCGCGGTGGAGAGCGGGGCCCGCGTGATCGTCGGCGTCAACCGCTTCAGCGACGGCCATCCGGAGTCGCCCCCGCTCCATCGCCCCGACGGCGCCATCGAGGCCGAGCGCAAAACGGGGCTGGAACAGTTGCGCAACAGGCGTGACGTCACCGTGTTGCGCGACAGCCTGAGCCGCCTGCGAGAAATCGCACAGGGCGCGGGTAACGTTTTTCCGGCGCTCCTCGTTACGGTCAAAGCGCGTGCCACCCTGGGCGAGATCGCCGACGTTTTTCGCGAAATTTTCGGGGAATATCGCGCCAGCTGAGCGGTTTCGCAGGTGGTGATTTTGGATTGCGCGGTGGGCGCGAAAGGGGTTACCGTTATGTGTTGCTCACGTTTTGGTCGCGTCGCCTGACCCTTTGACGTTGGGGTCGGGGCGGACCGGAGGAGCGACGGGGGGAAGACGGGACGATGACGAAGTCGGATCTCATCGACGTTTTGTGTGAGACGCAGAAGATTCCGAAGGGGCGCGCCGAGCTGCTCGTTCAGGTGGTGTTCGAGTCGATGGAGGCGGCGCTCAAGCGGGGCGAGCGGATCGAGATCCGCGGCTTCGGAAGCTTCGAGCTGCGTAGCTACCGGCCTTACGAGGGACGGAACCCGCGAACGGGCGTGCGCGTGAGCGTACAGCCCAAGCGGCTCCCCTTCTTCAAGGTCGGCAAAGAGCTCAAAGAGCGCGTGAACGAGGGCCGGTTCAAGTCGGCCGCGCCCAAGTTGATCGAGGCCGCGCCGTCCCCGGCGCCCGTCACCTCGACGGGTCCCATCGCCGACAGCGGCGCGAGCGCCGCGGAAACCCCGCCCGGCGCCGCTTCGCGCGCCACGGCCTAGCTCGTTCGATCGCTCCTCAGGCCGTTTCTAGACGCACGAGGCGTGCCGGCGCCGAGACGGCGTGTCGGGCGAGCGCCGCCAGCAGCGCGCCCGAGCGGTCGGCCAGCACCTCGGAGCCCGACACCCGGGCGGCGTAGAGCTCCTGCACGCGGCGATCGAAGAGGATCAGCGAGAGCCACAGCTTGAAGCTGCGGGGCGCGTAGAGCAGGCGCGCCAGCCGGCCGTCGAGCGTCAGCTCGCGCCCCACCACCGCCCGATCGATGGCCGCGCCATAGCCAGCGAACCGGAAGTCGTTGGTGCGCAGCGCCTCGACGACCGCCGCGGCGGCGATGGGGCCGTGCTCGAGGCCTACGGCGATCCCTTCTCCGGTGAGGGCGTCGATTCCGGCCGCGTCACCCACGCACAGGAGGTGGGGCGCCGCCACGCGCCCGCCCGCCCGGTGACGCCAGGCCGGCCAGCCGCGCGCGCCGTGCGGAAGCTCGACCCCGTAGCTTCGCAACCCCTCGACGAGCAGCGCCTCGATCGCCGCTCCCGACAGCTTCCGCGACGCCATCGCCGTGTGCATCGCGCCCACGTTGAGCCGCCCGCCCGGCGCCGGAAACAGCCACAGATAGCCCCGCAGCCCGCGCGCCATGAGCGAGAAGTCGTAGATCATCCGGCCCTCCACCACCTCCGCCAGGGCCGCGGGCATCGGCACCTCGGCCTGGAACAGGCGCAGCGGCGGCCGATCATCGGTGGTGATCGCCTTCCGCACCCGGCTCCCCGCGCCGTCGGCGCCGACCAGGACGCGCGCGGCCAGGCGCCGCCCCTGCGTCGTGGCGATCCGGACCAATCCCGCGACCGCGTCGACCTCGAAGGTCGCCAGCCCCTCGCCCGCCACGATCTCCACACCGCGCGCGCGGGCCTGCGCCACCAGATCGGCGTCGAACTCGCAGCGGCGCACGATGTCGACGGGGCGGCCCAGCGCCACGTCGTGGGCACGCGTCCGATAGGCAATCCGCCCCCGCCTGCAGGGGACGCGCGGCACGCGCACCTCCAGCCCCAGGCGCGCCAGGGCGGCGTGTGCGTGCCCGGTCAGGCCGCCGCCGCAGGGCTTGTCGCGCGGGAAGCGCGCCTTGTCGAGGCAGAGGATTCGCGCGGCGGGGATCCGCTCGGCCAGCGCCACCGCAGCCGCGACGCCGGCCGGCCCCGCACCGGCGATGACGACCTCGCGCTCCACGCGCCCGCTCAGATCTGCGCCGAGACGGTGCCGGTCACGGACAGCGTGACGGCGCCGCTGGGGGCGGACGATCCGCTGGGGATGGCGACGGTCCCCGCGGCGATGATGGTGAACGGCGTCGAGACGTTCGCGGTGAACGTCGAGAAGATCTGGGCGGCGTTGGGGACCAGCACCACCATCCCGCTCGGATCCGTCCCCGCCGGGATCGCGGGGATGGTGCCGAACGCTTCGGCGCGCGGATCCGTCGGGTCGGTCACGTTGTCGGGCGCGAGATAGATGGTCAGCGGCGGCAGGTCGACGTTCAGCGAGTTGTTGCTGACCATGTAGCTGATGCTGCTGATGGTGATGCTGGAGAGCGCGTGGCCCGCGAAGCCCTGCAACGCCGGGACCTGCATCGCCAGGTTGACGGGGCTCGCCGCCGACTCGGGCACGTCCACCTCGCAGAGGCTCGATGCATTGCAGGTGAGCGTCGAGCAATCGATGCCGCTCCCGGTGAGCGTGGCGGCCGTGCAGCAGTCGGTGGCGCTCATGCAGGGCACCGGCGGGATCGTGCCCTTCGGCAGGTTCGACCACTGCGCGGTGTCGAGGGTGTACGTCTCGGTCGGCAGGTCGAAGGTCAGCTTGGAGATGTCCGAGCTGATGAGCCCGCAGCCGCCCAGCAGGACGAAGGCCGCGACCGCCGGTGCCGAGGCCTTAAGAGAGAAATGCTTCATACCCTTGATGGTAACACCTCCCGGAGCGTGTCGGCGGCGCTCCAGGGGTCGACCGTGCGCGACGCCACGGCGTCGACGATCGCGGCCAGCGCCCGGTTGTCGGCCAGCGCCGTCTCGATCCGCGCGCGGGCCTCTTCGCCGGCGATGGCGCTCACCAGCCGCGCCGCCTGGCGGCGCCGGCGCGCGGCGCGCTCGGGCGCCGGCCGGCCCCGCAAAAGCTCGAGCGCGGTGCCCAGCTCGGCGATCCCCGCCTCGCCGGTGGCGGAGGTCTTGAAGAGCGGCGGCACGGGCCGCGCGCCCAGCGCCAGCATGGAGGTCAGATCGGCGAGCGTCCGATCGGCCCCCTCCCGATCTCCCTTGTTCACGACCAGGAGGTCGGCGATCTCCAGGAGCCCGGCCTTGAGCGCCTGCACCTCGTCGCCGAGCCCGGGCGCCGTCACCACCACCACCGCGTCGGCGGCGTCGGCCACGTCCAGCTCGGCCTGACCGGCGCCCACCGTCTCGACCAGGACCACCGGGAAGCCGGCGGCGTCGAGGACCGCCACCGTGGCGGACGTCGCGCGCGACAGACCGCCGTGGTGCCCGCGCGTGGCGAGAGAGCGAATGAAGACCCCCGGGTCGACGGCATGACGGCTCATCCGCACGCGATCGCCCAGCAGCGCGCCGCCCGAGAACGGGCTCGAGGGATCGACGGCCACGACCCCCACCCGCTCGCCGCGCGCCCGGTAGAGCGCCACCAGCGCGGAGACCAGCGTCGATTTGCCGACGCCGGGGCTGCCGGTCACGCCGACGACGAAGGCGCGGCCCCCCTGCGGGTAGATCGCCCGCAGCGCCGCGCGCGCGCCGGGCAGCTCGTCGTCGAGCGCGCGCATCAGCGCGGCGGCGGCCCCCAGATCGCCGGCCAGCACGCGCGCGACCGTGGCGTCGAGGGGCGCGCGTCGATCTTCGCTCATGGGCCTCAGCCCTGCTCGGCCGCCGTCCGCAGGAGCTCGCGCGCGATCACCATCTTCTGGACCTCGTTCGTCCCCTCGCCGATCTCCGCCAGCTTGGCGTCGCGCAGGTAGCGCTCGACGTCGAACTCGCGGGTGTAGCCGTAGCCGCCGTGGATCTGCACGGCGGCGTTGCACGCGCGCATCACCGCGCGCGCGGCGAAGTACTTGGCGACCGACGACTCGCGCGTGGTGCGCTGGCGCTGATCCTGGAGCAGGGCCGCGCGCCAGACCAGCAATCGAGCGGCCTCGAGCTCGGTCGCCATGTCGGCCAGCATGTACTGGATCGCCTGAAAATCCGCGATCGGCTTGCCGAACTGAACGCGCTCCTTGGCATAGCGGAGGGCCGCCTCCATCGCGGCGCGGCCGATGCCGACCGACCAGGCGCCGATGCCGATGCGCCCCTTGTCGAGGATCTTGAGCGTGTCGAAGAAGCCGTGGTTCAGCTCGCCCAGGCGCTGGGCGTCTGGTACGCGCACGTCCTCGAACACCAGCTCGGTGGTGTCCGACGCGTGCAGGCCCAGCTTCTCGATTCGCTTGCCGGTGCGGAAGCCCGGCATGCCGCGCTCGACGATGAACGCGGTCAGTCCCTTGGCGCGCAGCTCCGGGGACGTCGAGGCCAGCAC
>DASYEX010000317.1:0-7420 GCA_036498765.1 Polyangia bacterium | reverse complement strand
GACCGGCCGCAGCGCGCCGCCCACGTAGATCGACCGGCGGCGCGAGGCGGGGAGGGCGCTCACGATCCGGGACTCGAGGCCCGCGCCCGCGATCAGCGCACGAACCTCCGCCGACCCGTCGAGCAGGGCCTGCGGCCCCTCCTCGCACAGGAACCCCTCGACGCGCGCGCTGGCGATGAGGCCGCCCGGAGCCGCGCCGGGATCGACGAGGATGACGTCGTGCCCTCGCCCGACGAGCCCGTGCGCGACGGTGAGCCCGGAGATGCCGCCGCCGATGATCGCGATGCGCACGGGCCGATTCTAACGCCCCGGCCCCGGGGCGGTCCCGGTCGCCGATTGCCCGTCACGCGACGGCGTCGCATAATGGAGCCGATGAACGGGACGGGTCGGACGTGGGTGGGGACGATCGCCGCTTTCGCGCTGCTGCTGGCCTCCGCTTGCGGGGAGCCGGCCGATTCGACCCAGGACGCGCTGCGCGCGCAGATCGGGCGGGTGCAGACGGTCACGTTCCAGGCGTCGACCTACATCCTCTCGAACCCGCCGCCCGCGGTCGACCTGACGATCACGGATTCGGGCGCGGCCCAGGACATGGCCAACGCCATCCTCGCCCTGCCTGTCATGGTCGGGGTCGCGTCGCCGAGCGAGGACCACTGCCCCGCGGACGTCGGCGTCATGTACGACCTCGAGTTCGCCGGCCGCGCCGGTGACCAGGTGATGCAGACGACGATCAACGTGAGCGGTTGCCAGCAGGCGGTCGTCGAGAAGAGCGACGCCTACGACGACGTCATCCTCACGGCGGCAGGCCATCCCGACTTCTGGAGTCGCCTCGCCGCCGACCTCGGATTGCCCGAGGCGGACATCTATCCCTACCACCCGCCGTCTCCTTGAGCGGCTCAGAGCCACCCGCGCCCGCGCGCGGCTGCTTCGGCTAGGTCCGCCAGCGCGGCGATGAACGCCGGGTGCGTGCCGACGGTGCGGGCGCGCGCGAAGTGGGTGATGCCGGCCTTGGTCGCACGCTCGCGGTAGAGGATGTCGATCTCCTGCAGCGTCTCGATGTGCTCGCCGGTGAAGGCGATCGGCACGACGACCACGGCGGGCGTGCCGGCGGCGGCCAGCTCGTCGAGCGCCGTCTCGGTCGCCGGGCCGAGCCAGCGCTTCGGCCCCACCCGGCTCTGGAAGCAGAGCCGGGCCCGTGCCCCGAGGTGCATCCGGCGCGACACCGCCTCGACGGTGACGCGGATGTCGTCGAGGTAGGGGTCGCCCTTGCGGATGTAGTCCTCGGGGAGCCCGTGTGCCGAGAAGAGCACGGGCGCCGTCGGCGCCAGCTCGGCGGGCAGGGTGGCGATCGCCGCTTCCGTCTTTTCGACGACCGCGCGCAGGTAGCCGTCGGCGTCGGGATAGCGCCGCACGGCTGCTACCTCCAGGCCCGGGTGGCGCGCGCGCGCCGCCTCGATCTGGCTCAGCGACGAATTGGTCGTGGTGCGCGACTCCTGCGGGTAGAGCGGCAGCGCGATCGCCCGCGAGACGCCGCGCGCGGCCAGCGCCGCCAGGGCCTCGTCGGCCAAGGGATGCCAGGCGGCCATGGCCACGACAGGCACGGTGGCGATCCCCCGCCCGGCCAGCACCTCGGTCACCGCCTCCACCTGCGCGGTCGTCTCCTGCAAGATGGGCGAGCGCCCGCCGATCTGCGCGTAGGCCGCGCGGGAAAAGGAGGCGCGGCTTCGGGCGATGCGCCAGGCGATGAAGCTCCGCAGCGGTCTCCAGTGGATCTGGAGCACCTCGGGATCGGCAAACAGGCGCTGCAGGAACGGCCGGACGTCGTCCAACGAGCCGGGGCCGCCCAGGTTGAGGGCGATGAGGCCGAGCGGCGCACGCCTCGAAGCGCCGGCGCTTGCGGTCGCCGTCGCGCCCGTCGCCGGCGGCGCCGGCTCCATCAGGCGCTCCGGACGGCGGCCACCAGCGCGGTCACCGATTCGATCGGGACGTCGGGGGTGATGCCGTGCCCGAGGTTGAAGACGTGCCCGCGCTTGCCGCCGCGGCGGACGATCTCGCGCGCCCGGCGCTCGATCTCGGCGGGCGGACCCAGCAGCACCGCCGGATCGAGGTTCCCCTGCACGGCGCGCGCCCCGCCGAGCCGTGCCCGCCCCTCGTCGATCGGCAGCCGCCAATCGAGGCCGTAGACGTCGGCCCCCACGCGGGCCACGCGATCGAGGATCGCCGCCGCGCCGTTGGCGAAATAGATGACCGGCACGCCGGTCGCCCGCAGCGCCTCGACCAGCGCCTTGGTCGGCGGCAGCGCGAACGTCTCGAAGTCCTCGGCCGACAGCACCCCCACCCACGAATCGAACAGCTGCACCGCCGCCGCGCCGGCGCGGATCTGCGCCAGCAGGTAATCGCGCGTCGCTTCGGCGATGAGGGCCAGCAGCCGGTGCGCGTCGTCGGGCGACTGATAGAAGAGGCGCTTGGTCTCGCCGAAGGTCTTCGAGGTCTTCCCCTCGACGGCGTAGGTGGCGACGGTGAACGGCGCCCCGGCGAAGCCGATGAGCGGCGTCCCATCGAGCGCGGCGTTGGCGAGCGCGATCGTCTCCATCACGAACGGCGTCTTCGCCGCCGGATCGAACGGTGTCACCCGTCCCAGATCGGCGCCCGTCCGGACGGGGTGGGGCAGCCGCGGCCCCTCGTCGGTGAACTCCACCTCCAGCCCCATCGCCTCCAGCGGCACCAGCAGGTCCGAGAACAGGATCGCGGCGTCGAACCCGAACCGCCGGATCGGTTGCAGCGTCACCTCCGCCGCCAGCTTGGGCGACTTGCAGAGGTCGAGGAAGCTGACCCCGGAGCGCACCTGCCGGTACTCGGGCAGATAGCGCCCGGCCTGCCGCATCAGCCACAGCGGCGCACGTTCGGTCGTCTCTCCACGGCAGGCGCGCAGGAACAGGGGGGCAGTCACGGCGTGACTCTAACTCACCCGATGGACGGTCGCAGCCATCCTGACGGTCGCGTCGCGCCGGTCCCGGATAAGATGGCGGCGATGACCCGAGGGAGCTGTGTCGCGGTGGCGCTCCTGGCGCTTGGCGTGAGCGGGGCGCCGGCGCGCGCGCAGTCGCCCGATGAGGGACCCGCGGCGCCGGCGCCTCCCCTCGAGCCGCCCGGCAAGAGGCCGCCCCGGGCCTGGCCGCTCTGGACCATGCGCGCCCCCGCGCCGGGCGCCTCCGCCACTCTCGCTGCCGGCGAGACGCTCGTGGAGATGGAGATGGAGCCGCGCGGCGGGTACGTCGTCCTGGCGGTTCGGGGGCCGAACGCGCGCGCGACGCTGCGGCTGTGGGACTTTCAGACGTCGCCCGTCGCGCTCGGGAGCCGCGACCTCGGCGACCGTTCAGTCGAGGCGATCGCCTTCAGCCCGTTCGACGGCAGCCTGCTGGTGGCCAGCGTTGGCAAGCAGACCGTGAAGGCTCACCGTATCGATCGCTTCACGCTCGACAGGTCGAAGGCCAGCCTGCGCAACCAGGGGACCGTCTTCACCTCCGACCACGCCGTCAGCGCGTTGGTCACCGGGCTGGTCGAATACAACGGGCAGGAGCGGGTCTACTTCGGTCTCGAGACGGGCCCGAAGGTGACCCAGATCGTGGGCGTGCGCCCCGACGGAACGGGCGTCTACGAGCTCACCTCACCGTCGGGCGCGTCCGGCGCCCTGACGGAGGTCGCGCTGCGCGGGAACGAGAACGAGGAACTGCAGGCGCCGATCGTGGAGAAGGCCGCGTCGGCGAGCCCCGTGTCGCTGGGCCCCGACGGCTCCCTCATCTGGCGGCGGGGCGACGGCGCGCTCTTCGAGCGCGCGTACGAGGAGACCAACTGGGCGCCGGCCTCCGTGCCCGTCCCCGGCGGCGGGGCGGGCGTCGACGAGATCTTCCTCGCCAACGGTTACTTCCGCGAGCGCTGGACCAAGGGACAGCCCGGCTTCGAGCTGGTCAACCGGAAGCATGGGCGCGCGGAGCGTGTCGGCGGCGGCGTCCAGCTCGTCAGCCGCCCCGTCGTCGCCACCAACGGGCGCGCGTTCGTGGGCGCGGTGCAGACGGGCGGCGCGACGACCCTTCGCACCTACGCGATGCCCGCGCCAGGACCCGCCGTGCGCATCCACCGGCAGGTCTGGGACACCAAGGAGAACACGCTCCGGCTCGAGCGCGACGGCATCTTCCTGACGCCGACGGACGTCGAGCAGATCTATCAGCCCTACGAAAGCCTCGCCTACCAGGAGCTCGGGTGCGGCGAGAACGGGGGCATGTACAGCTCGGTGTTCGCGTCGCTGGACGGCTTCTTCGAGGTGCTGAACGCCGGCTTCGAGGCGGTGTTCGTGCTCGCCGAGCAGCGCGCCTCCCGCCCGGCGCTGGCGGCTGTGCTGAAGGAGCTCGTACGCGTCGGCCAGGCAGGGGGACAAAGACGGCTGGCCGACATCGCCGCGGCCGCCACCAAGGTGCTGGCCGGCAACCTGAAGCACCCCGAGGGGGCGCTCATCAAGGCGGGGCGGAGAGCGTCGAGCGCGTTGCCGATCAACGTCGACGGGAAAGAGATCGATTACGGGGACTTCGCGCCGCGCGGTCCGTACGTCGCCACCAAGGCGCTGGCCAACTATTTCCGCGCGTTCAAGCTGATGAACCAGCTTCAGTTCTCGCCCGAAGAGCGGACGCTGCTGGCGGGCGACGCTGGTTTCGTGAGCGCGCTGCGCAAGTGGGTCGACGTGCAGCGTCCGTTCCTGGAAGGGACGCGCCGCCCGACGCTGTTCGACGTGGGCGCCAAGCAGAGCCAGATCCCCGCGGCCTGCGTCCCCGCGCGCGCGCGCAACATGCCGCCGCTGCTCTTCCCGCTCGCCTGGTCCCTCGACAGCGAGATCCTCGAGGGGAGCGTCCAACGCGGCGGGGTGGGTCCCGGGTGCGGCGACGTGCCCGGCCGCGACCTTCCGAACGGGCTGGACCTTCTGGCTGGTCTTGGCAGCGCCAGGGCCCGCGCGCTCAACGCGGCCGAGTACCAGCGCTTCCCCCGGCTCGCGGAGTCGCAGGCGATCTCCGCCCGGCGCGCCGCCGTGCTGGCCAAGGCCACGACGTTCGTCAGCTCCTACCTGCGGATGATGCAGATGCTCTCGACGGAGACGCGCGCGCCGGAGGCCGTGTCGCCGGATCTCTGGCAGCGCCGGCTCATGCAGTCGGCCCTGGGCAGCTGGGTGGGGCTGCGCCACACGCTGGTTCTCGTCCAGGAGCGCGGGTCGGCGGAGTGCGACAACCAGCGGCCGCAGTTCGAGCTCTTGCAGGCGGAGCCGGCGCGCGGCGCGGTGGATCCCCTGCCGGCCGCCTGGCGGCAGATCGGCGCGCTGCTTGACGAGCTCGCCCGGCACGCGCGGGAGCAGCGCGTGGCGCGGGGCTTGGCTTCGCGGCTGCAGGAGCAGGCCGGCGTCGCCCGCAAGCTCGGCGCGATGGCCGAGCGCCAGATGCGGGGCGAGCCGCTGACGGCGGCCGAGTACAAGATGATCGAGGAGTTCGGCGGCGCCGTCGAGCATCCGTACCTGCTCTTCAAGAGCGTCCTCGACCCGAACGCCGGGGACATTCCCATCCCCGAGCCGATGATGAAGATCGTCGACATCCAGCAAGGGGCGGACGGCCGGATCTGGCATGCGGCGGTCGGGCGCCCGCTGCAGGCGATCGTGCTGCTCGGCGATCGCGGCGTGCTCGTGCCCGCGACCGGGGCCGTCTACTCGTACTACGAGGCCACCTCGACGGTGCCGCTCGAAGACAAGGCCTGGAGGGAACGGTTGGGGACCGCGACGCAGCCCGACTGGATAAAGCCGCTGCTCCAGCCGCGCCGGCCGGCCGGCGCCGAGCGTCGGCCGCCGGCCGAAGGCGCCCCCTCGAGCCCTGGAAGCGCCCAGACGCCGTGAGGCCCGGGGGCCGGTTGCTGGCGGCGCTCGCCGCGGTGGCCACCGTCGCGGCCGGCGCGCGCAGCGCGGGCGTCGAGCCGCGCGAGGCGCCGCAGCAGCCGCGGAGCGCCGGCGTCGAGCCGCGCGAGGCACCGCAGCAGCCACGCGGCGCCGGTGTCGAGCCGCGCGGGGCGCCGCAGCAGCAGCGTCAGCCTGGTCCCGGGTGCGTGACGTTCTTCGGCGACGTCATGCTGGGACGCGACGTCGCGCGCGAGGTGCGTCGGCGCAAGGCGGACCCCTGGGCCGCGTTGAAGGCGGTGCCGCAGCTGGCCCGCACCTGGGTGGGCAACTTCGAGGGCGCCCTGGTCGCTTCGCCTGGCGTGACCTGTGTCCGTCACGACGGCCTCTGTCTCGGCGTCACGCCCGACATGCTCGACTGGCTGCGCGCCTCGCCCTTCCGCGCGCTTTCGCTGGCCAACAACCACGCGGGCGACTTCGGCGCCGCCGGGCGAGTGGCTACGCGGGCCGCGCTCGCGTCGGTCGGGATCGCGCCGCTCGACGCGGATACGGGACCGACGCTGCTGGACGTCGACGGGACGGGCTGGGCATTGGTGGCGCTGAACCTGGCCGGCAATTCGGCGGCGGAACGGCAGCGGGCTCTCGAGCGCGCGCGGCTCCAGATCGGCCTCGCCCGCGCGCAGACGCCGCGGGTCGTCGTGCTGCCGCACTGGGGGCGCGAAGGCAAGCCGCTGCCGGCGCCCGAGCAGGAGAATTGGGGGGCGCTGTTTGGTGCCTGGGGCGCGACGGTGATCGCGGGGAGCCACGCCCACGTCATTCAACCCGTGCGTTGCGAGGCCGAAACGGCGACCTACTTCGGCCTCGGGAATGATCTCTTCGACGAGGTCGGTCCGTCGCGCGGCGTGGGGCTGGCCGTGACCTGCTGCCCGCGTGAGGCCGGGTTGCGCTGCGACGCGGCCGAGACCGAACGGACGTCGACCTCGGCGTACCCGGCGTTCACCGACCGGTCCCCCGCGCCTCCTTGCGCGGTCGACGTGGCGGCGCCGGACAGAAGCTGGCTGTTCCATCCGGACCGCGCGACGTTCCTCTTCGTCCAGCCGCTGACCGCGGCCGGCCCGCGCACCTTCTTCGCGCTCCGCCGGCACTGGGCGAGCTTCGATCGCGAGGATGCTCTTCGTCCGTACGTCTTCCGCGTCGAGCGCGAAGCGGCGACGGGCCGCACCCGGATCGTCGACGTTTGGCGGGGCACGTCGCTCGCCCGGCCGCTCGTCGCGGCTCGCCTCATCCCGTGGCGAAACACGCAATTGCTGTGCGCCATCCACCGCGACGACACCTTCCTGAACCCGAATCCCACGACGCGCGGGAGAATCCACGCACTTTATCGCTGGACGGGGTTCGGATTCGCCGGTGTCGAAGACGAAGAGGCGGCGCGCGCGTGCGAGGAGCTGTGACCCCGCGGCGCGACCGCCGCTAGAACTGCCCGAGAAACGTGGCGATGGC
>DASYEX010000316.1:0-3498 GCA_036498765.1 Polyangia bacterium | reverse complement strand
CTGCGGCTCGACACGCGGCCGGAGAGTGAGCGTACCAAGTCGTTCCTCGAGCGGGTGGTCGACGGGTTCTACCTGCCGATCGAGCGGCTCTACATGAAGGTCCTGGCGTTCGTCATGCGGCACCGCTGGATCGTGGTGATCGCCGCGGTGGCGTCGATCGTCTCGATCGGACCTTTGGCCAAGGCGGTCCCCAAAGGCTTCCTGCCCAAGAACGACGAGGCGCAGTTCGAGATCAGCCTGCGCACCCCCGAGGGGACCAGCTTGGCGGCCACCAGCCTGGCGGCCGAGAGAATCGCGCGCGAGGTGCGGACCTGGCCCGAGGTCTCGACGACGCTGGTCACCATCGGCGACAACAGTCAGCAGACCGCGAACCTGGCTTCGATCTTCGTGCGCCTCTTGCCGCCCGACGCGCGCAAGGCTTCGCAGGACGAATTGCAGGCGCGGGTACGCGAGAAGATTGTCCCCACCCAGCCCAAGGAGTTCCGCATCAGCGCCTCGGCGGTGGCCGCGTTCGGCGGCGGGACCTTCAGCACCGCCACGGTGCAGTACATCCTGACCGGCCCGGACCTGGGCGGAATCATCAAGTACTCGAAGGCGATCGTCGAAAAGCTGAAGGCGATCCCCGGGGCGGTCGACGTCGACACCACGCTGGTGACCGGGAACCCCGAGTTGGTGGCCACCGTCAGCCGGCGCAAGGCGGCCGATCTGGGCGTCAACGTCGCCGACGTGGCGACCGCCTCGCAGTTGCTGATCGGCGGCGTGAAGGTCTCGCGCTACGAGGAGGCGGGGCGTGAGTACGACATCCTGGTGCGCGCCGATGAGGCCTTCCGCAACAGTCCCGACGCGCTGTCGCAGCTCACCGTCCCTTCATCGCGCCTCGGCGCGGTGCCGTTGCTCGATGTCGTGGAGATGAAGCGCGCCGAGGGACCGTCGAAGATCGACCGCTACGCGCGCCAGGTGCAGGTGACCTTCCTGGCCAACACCGCGCCCGGCGTGGGCGCGGGCGAGGTGGGCGCCGCGCTCGAGCGAGCCGTCAAGCAGCTGAACATCCCGTCGCAGTTTCGCTTCATACCGTTCGGGCAGTCGAAGGAGATCGCCCGCACCGGCAAGGCCTTCATCATCGCCTTCGGGATGTCGTTCATCTTCATGTACCTCATCCTGGCGGCGCAGTTCGAGTCGTGGCTGCACCCCATCACCATCCTCCTGGCCTTGCCGCTGACGGTCCCCTTCGCGCTCATCTCGCTGGTGTTGCTGCGCCAGTCGCTCGACATCTTCACCATGCTGGGGGTGCTGGTGCTCTTCGGCGTCGTGAAGAAGAACTCGATCCTCCAGATCGACCACATCAACCAGCTGCGCGCCGAGGGGCATTCGCGCCTCGACGCCATCCTGCACGGCAACCGCGACCGTCTGCGCCCGATCTTGATGACCACCATGGCCTTCGTGGCCGGCATGCTGCCGCTGCTCACCGCCAAGGGGATCGGCGCGGAGTTCAACCGGGCCACCGCCGGTCCGGTCGTGGGCGGGCAGATCCTCTCGCTGCTGCTCACGCTCTTGGCCACGCCGGTCGCCTACTCGCTGTTCGACGACCTGGCCACCGGCGGGCAGCGGCTTCTGCGACGGCTCGGACTCAAGCCCCGCACCGACGCCGAGACCGGCGCCGACGAGATCATGCCCAGGCACGAGGACCCGCTCACGATCGATGGGCACAGCCCGCCGCCGGCGTTCAAGGTGGTGCCGTGAGGCGGCGGTTCGCGCTCGGCACCCTTGTCGCGCTGCTCGCGCTCGGGCCGGTGCTGGCGCGCGCCGAGGCGCCGGCGGCCGAGCCGCGCCCGCTGAGGATCCTGGAGGCGCTGGCGATGGCCAGGAAGGCCAACAAGAACATCGTCGTCGCCAAGGCCCAGCTGGCCGCGGCTCACACCAACATCGAGCAGGCCTGGTCGGCGCTCTTCCCGGTGGTGACCGCGCAGGGGAAGTACACCCGCAACTACAAGAACGCGACGCTCAACTTCGGGGCGTTGCTGACCGCGCTCGGCTTCGTGCCGAACATGCCGTCGACGGGCGGCTACGACGTCACGATCCTCAAGCAGGACCAGTTCGACGCCAACATCAGCGCCACCATGCCGCTCATCGCACCCGCGGCCTACCCTGCGCTCGACGCGGTCAAGAAGGGGTACGCGTCTTCGGAGGCCGGCTACGAGAGTTCCACGGATTCGATCCTCTACTCGGTGGCCCAGACGTTCTACGCAGCGGCCGCGGCGGACGAGGTGCTGGTCGTCCGCCGCTCGGCGATCAACGTGGCCAAAGCGACCTTGGACAACGCGCAGACGCGCTTCGCCGCCGGCACGGTCACCAAGGTCGACGTCGATCGCGCCGAGCTGGCGCTGGTCCGCGCCGACCAAGGCGAGCTGGACGCCCGTTACGCGCAGGAGCAGTCGTACCGCGCGCTGGCCACGCTGATCCAGCTCGATGCCCCCTTCAAGATCGTGCCGCCCGAGGTGTTGCCGCCGAACGACGCCGGCAATCTGGACCTGGCGCTGCATCTGCGCCCCGAGTTCCGGGGTCTGCTCCTCTCCGTCGAGTCGTCCGACGCTCAGCGCCGCGCCTACGGTTGGAAGTGGGCGCCGACGCTCTCGGCCTTCGGCAAGGCCAACATCGGCAACTACGTCGGATTCACCGGCGACAAGTACGCCTGGTCTGTCGGGGCACAGCTCGACTGGACGTTGTTCGACGGCGGCGCGCGGGACGCGCAACGCCATCTGGCCGCCGCGCAGGCGGTGCAGGCCGAGGCGCAGGCCTCCGTGCTGAGCGACTCGATCCGCGACGATCTGGCGAACAACCGCAGCCTGCTCGACACCCGGCGCGAGGCGGTCAAGGCCGCCCAGCGAGGCGCCGACCTGGCGGCGGAGACGCTCGACCTCGTCCGCTCGCAATACGAGGCGGGGACCATCACCCAGGTCGATCTCCTGCAGGCGCAGGACAACCTGGTGATCGCCCAGGAGTCGTTGGCCTCGGCCAAGTTCGACGTGGCCATCGCCGACCTGGCGCTGCGCCGCACCGCCGGCACCTTCCCGCCACGCTGATCTCGGTTTGATTCGTCCCGACTTCCTGGATTGCCGTCGGGGATTGCCTTGCGCGAGGAGCCTCCTATATTCCGGCCCATGCGCATTCCATCGTTGCCGAGGATTTTGATCGCCATTTCCACCGCGGTTGTCTTCGCGAGTTGCGGATCTTCGGGTGGTGGGGGCACCGGGGGCAGCGGGGGAGCTGGCGGACACGCCGGTGCGATCGGTACCGGCGGCCACGCTGGGACCAACGGAGCGGGCGGCGGAGCCGGAGCGCACGCGACGGGCGCCGCAGGATCGACCGGGGTCGCCGGCGCGACGGGCGCGGCGGGATCGACCGGAGTCGCCGGCACGACGGGCGCGGCGGGATCGACCGGAGTCGCCGGCGCGACGGGCGCGGCGGGAACCACCGGCGGCGGTGGTCACGCGGGGGCGG
>DASYEX010000315.1:0-14291 GCA_036498765.1 Polyangia bacterium | reverse complement strand
GATGATCGCGTGGGGCCGGCGAGCTTTGCTCGACGGACCCCGTCGCGGGGGGGACGGGACCCTGTGAGGGTCCCGATCTAGACGATCGCGTGGGGGCCGGCGAGCTTTGCTCGACGGACCCCGTCGCGGGGGGTTAAGGGACCCTGTGAGGGTCCCTTATATGATTGTCCCGTCGGTGATGACGCCGTTCTTGGGGACGATGACGATCCCCTCGCGGATGAAGTAGCCGCCGCCGTCCTTCTCCTTGACGCCCGCCTCGTTGAGGATGCGGACGTCACGGCCGATGCGGGCGTTCTTGTCGATGATGGCGTTCTCGATCACCGACTTCGACCCGATGCCGACCGCGGGGACCCCGCGCGCGATCGACGACTCCATCTCGTGCAGCGTCTCGTAGAAGTCGGCGCCGATGAGCAGGCTGTTGCGAATGCGACACTCGGCGCCGATGCGGCTGCGGATGCCGACCACGGCGCGGTCGATCTCGGCGCCGTGCATGATGCACCCCTCGGAGATGAGCGCGTTGTGGATGGTGCAGCGATCCAGCTTCGACGCCGGCAGGAAGCGCGGGTGGGTGTAGACGGGGTGGGCCTCGTCGTAGAAATCAAACGGGGGGATTGCCTCGCACAGGGCCAGGTTGGCCTGGAAGTAGGACTGGATGGTCCCCACGTCCTCCCAGTAGCCGCGATAGACGTGCGCCTGCACGCGCTGGCGCGGGACCGCGTCGGGGATGACGTGGCGGCCGAAGTCGACCAGGTGGGGGCTGGCCAGCGCCAGCTCGAGCACCTCGCGCTTGAAGAGGTAGATGCCCATCGACGCCAGGTGCCCCTGGCCGCCGCCGGGGAGGGTCGACAGCAGCGCCGGCAGGCGGTCGGCCGGCGGCTTCTCGTCGAAGTGAATGATGCGGCCCGTCTCGTCCATCTTGAGGATGCCGAACGCCGAGGCCTGGTCGGGCGCCACCGGGATGACCGCCACCGTCGCGTCGGCGCCGCTCTCGCGGTGGGTCTTGATCATCTCCTGGTAGTCCATGTTGTAGAGCTGGTCGCCCGAGAGGATCAGGAGGTCGCGCCCGGTGGTGCGGCGCATGTGGCGCAGGCTCTGGCGGACGGCGTCGGCGGTCCCCTGGAACCAGTTTCCCCCTTCTTCGGTCTGCTCGGCGGCCAGCACGCTGACGAAGCCCGACGAGAACACGTCGAACTTGTAGGTCAGGGCCACGTGCTTGTTGAGGCTCTCCGAGTTGAACTGGGTGAGCACGAAGATCTTGCGGAGGTTCGCGTTCAGACAGTTGCTGATGGGGATGTCGATGAGGCGGTACTTGCCGCCGATCGGGACCGCCGGCTTGGAGCGCTTGAGCGTGAGGGGGAACAGGCGCGTGCCGCGTCCGCCGCCGAGGATGATCGCCAACACGTCGTCCATCGCTGGCAGTGTATCTCCGACGGGGGCCGGTCGCTATTTTGCGGCCGCCGTTTCGGCCGCCGCCTTACGGACCATGACGGTGACCTCGTTCTTGTTGTGCGCGAGCTGCTTGACGCGCGCAAACGCGGGACGAACCTTGTCGAACAGCGCCGGCAGCTCGTCGAGCACGCCATAACCGGCGCGCCCTTTGAACTTCACGGTGACGACCAGGTTGCGGCAGCGCCCGTGCGTGAGCCAGGCGTCGCAGAGCGCCAGGCTGCGGATCGGCTCGCAGACCACGTCGCAGAGCAGCCAGTCGACGGGAGCGGGCGGCTCGTAGGTGAAGGCGTTGCCGATGATCGAGGTGACGTTGGGATGGCGGGGAAGGGGCGCGGCGAGCGGCGCGCGGTCGACCGCCAGCACACGCGCGCCGCGCTTGAGCGCGGTCGCCGTCCAGCCGCCGGGCGCCGCGCCCAGATCGACGCAGGTCTGCCCCGCGCGCGGGGCGGCCCCCATCCAGGCGAACGCTTCTTCCAGCTTCTGGTAAGCGCGCGAGGGGGGCGCGCGATCGATCGTCACCGGGGCGTCCCCGCCGGGCCAGGGGGCGAGATCCCACCCGCCCCTCGGGAGCGGGCGAGGCGGCGCGGCGGAGACGGCGAAGCGATCGCGCCCCAGCGCCAGGATCTGGACCAGCAGCCAGCCTCCGTCGAAGGCCTGGGCCGCCTCCGCGACGGCGCGCTGCTGCCGCGAGGCCCGGCGCCGCCGCGCGCCGACCAGCGCGAGCGCCTCGCGCGTCACCAAGGCGGCCCGGCTGCCGAGGCCGGGCGGCGGCTCGGCGTGGGCCAGCGCGTGGACGGTGAACGGCCCCGGCCAGCGGTCGAGACCCGCCTCGATGGCCGCGAAGATCGCTTCGGCCAGGGCGCGCACGGAGGCCCCCGCCACGAGGTGCGCCTCGGGGAGCGCCTGGCGCGCGAACACCGGATCGGCCAGGAGATCGTCGCCGTCATCGACGCCCACCACGCCGGCCGCGAGGTCGCGGGGCGCGGCGCCGGCGCGGGCCAGCTCGGCGGCGAGGGCCGGCTCCGATCCAACCGAACAGAGAAAGAGGCGCACCGAACTCGTCGTGCGTCGCTAGGCGCCTGACGGGGCGGCGCCGGACGCGGCTTCGTAGGCGGGCGAGAACATGAAGGTGACGATCTCGTGCGCCGTGGCGCCGCCGATGAACTCGCCGCGTACGGCGGCGGTGGGCGGCTCATCGTCGTCGCCGAAGAGCTCCCCCTCGGAGATGACCATCAACGCGTCGACCGGGCTGCCACAGACCAGCAGGCCGACCCGGTTGCAGGTGTGGCGGGTGCCGCGCCTGAATGTTTGCCAGTCGGGCAGATCCCCGAGGGCCGACTCGACCTCCGCCAAAAGCTCAGCGCGCGCCTCGGCAGCACCGAACGTCACCGCCGCCTCGGGTCGTCGCAGCCACTCGGCCACCGCCACGCTGCGCGGCTCGGTCGCGGCCGCGCCCCCCAGCGCCGCGCGGGCGCCTTCGAGCATCCGGGTCAGCCCGTCGACGCCGGTCAGGCCCGCGGTCACGAGGCCGCTGCGCAGGGCCTCGATGGCGCGCCCGGCGACGAACGACCAGGCCTCGGGGCCCAGCATCACGGCGGCCGGGCTGATGAGCAGGCCGGCCGGCGCCGAAGGAATGAGGCGCAGACGCCGGCGCTCGCCTTGCGGGGAGGGCGTGCGGCGCAGCCCTTCGGCGTCGGGCGCCACCACGAACGGCGGCGCGCCCAGCAGATCGGCGATCCGACGCAGCTCGATGGCGCGCCCGGGGGGGAGTCCGCTCCCTTCGATCGGCTTGGGCGCCGGCTCGGCGTAGCCGAGGCCGAGCAGCGCGGGCGCCAGCCGCGACAGTGCGCGCCGCACCGGTCCCGCGACGTCGGGGTGGTCGACGGGCGTTCCGGGCCGAATCGCCTCGGGCCGGATCGCCTCGGCGGCGGGGAGGGCGTCCAGCAGTTTGGCCCCCAGCCCCGCGGGATCGACGAAGGCCGCCAGCGAATAGGCCGAGCGGGCGAGCGCCAGGCGCCGCGTGCGGGCGGCGAGGCCGCCCAGCGCGAGGGCCGGTCCCGGGCGCGCCGGATCGACCAGCACCACCTCGACGAGCGCATCGCAGAGCGCGCGCTCGCCCTCGGCCCCGGCCCAGAACCGCGCGCGGGTCAGCATCGGATCGATCGAGTCGACGCTGCGGGCGGCGGCCCGATCGCCCGCCTGCGCCAGCACCCGCACGGCGGCGGCGAGCAGCTCGGGGTGCGTGGCGAGCGAGAAGCGCTCGGGCGTCGCGCTGCGCGGCCCGGCGATGGCGATTGCCAGCCGCGTCATGAGGTCGGCGTCGGTGTCGACGGACAACGGCACCGTCGCGAGATCGCCGGCCAGATCCGCCACCACGTCGATGTCCCCTTCGTCCCAAAAATGATCGATGAGCCGGAGCCGCGAGGGGACGAAGCCCGGGTCGGCGTCCGACGAGCGGAGGTAGGCGTCGAGGGCGCCCGCCTCGTCGCCGAGCTGCATCCGCCGGATCTCCGCCTGGCGGTAGAGGACCGCGGCCCGATGTGCCGGATCGGGGTAGAGGCGCGCCAGCCGGCTGCAGGTCTGCGCGGCCTCGTGAGACAGCCCGAGCTTGAGGTAGGTCTGGAGCAACAGCTCGAGCGCAGGCAGGCGCGCGGGCTCCTGGTCGACGACCAGCTCGAGGTAGGAGCGGGCGCCGTTCCACTCGCCGGTCTCGGCGTAGATGGCGCCCAGGCGATGGCGCAGCTCGCAGAGATCGGCGGAGGCCCCGGCCGGCAAGAGGCGCAGGAGCTCTTCGAGGCGCAGCGCCGCAGTGGCGGTGTCCCCCCGCGCCAGCGCCAGCTCGGCCAGCACGCGGCGCGCGTCGACGTGGCGCGGGTTGAGGATGGCCAGCTCGCGATAGAACGCCTCGGCCTCCGCGCTGTCGCCCAGCCGCTGCGCGAGCGCCGCGCGGCGCGAGACCAGCTCGGCGCGGGGGACGGCCTCGGCGGCGTCCGGCGCCGCTTCGAGCGACGCGTACAGCTCTCGGGCCCGGAGCCAATCCTGCTTCCGGTAAGCGAGCTCGGCGAGCAGGACCAGCGCCCCCGAGTGCTGGGGCGCCGTCGACAGCGCCTCCTGAAGGTCGTCGGTGGCGGCGGGGATCTCGCCGCGCGAGAGCGCCACCCGCGCCTTGGCCACCAGCGAGTTGGCCTTGCGCACCGGCGCGGATTCCACGCCGGCAGAACGCCAGTAGCTCTGGTCCGACCGTTCGTTCGCGCGCGGATCCGTCCGTACGTTCGGTCCTGCGTCGGCCCGTGTGTCCGATGGTGCCTCCGCAGGCTCGACGGCCGGCGGCGGCACGACGTGCGGGGTCTTCTCCAGGTCCGGGATGGGGAACGGCGCCGTGCGGATCCGCGGGGCCGGCCCGGGGGCGGTCTCCGGCCGTGCCAGGAATGCCTGGGCGGCGGCGTGCTGCGGATCGAGCTTGAGGAGCCGCTCGTACGCCCGCCGGGCCTGCGGCCGGCGCGACAGGTTGCGGTGGTAGAGCTCGCCGAGGCGCGACAGGATCGCCTTCTGCTCGCGAGGGCCGCGCGCGGCGACCTCCAGCTTGCGCTCGAGGACCTCGGCCAGGCGATCGAAGTCTCCGGAGTCTGCGCTCAGCGCCTCGAGCGCCTCCAGCGCCTCCGCCGACGCGGGATCGAGCGTGATCGCCCGCTCCAGCAGCATTCCGGCGTCGGCCGGCAGCTCCAGCCGCTTGCGCAGGATCTCGGCGGCGGCGACCAGCGTCCCGGCGCGGTCGACCTCGCTGGCCCCGACGCGCGCGTCGTCCGCCGAGGCGATGAGCGCGCGCGCCGCGCCGTGCGGGTCGCCGCTCCGGGCGTAGAGCTCGACGAGGCGGCGCCAGGCGGCGCCCACCAGCGGTCCGGCCGCCGCGTGATCGATGCAGAGGCGCAGCGCCGCCAGCGCCCCTTCGACTTCGCCGGTCTTCTCGTAGGCGGCGGAGAGCAGGTGCGCCACCTCGGCCCGCGCCGGACCGACCGGCGCCAGATCGAGCGCCCGCCGGAGCGCGGCGATCTCGTCGGTGTCATCGGTGGCCAGATCGGCCGCGACGCGCTCGAGGTCCCCCCGCTCCGAAGACCAGCGCAGCGCGATACGCCCCGCCGAGACACGCACCGCACCGAGCTGCACGCCCGCGCTGTCGGGGAGCCGAAACCCCTCGGCGACGAAGATCTCGTCGAGCGCGGCCGCGAGCGGGTCGACCTCCAGCGGGCCGGCCGACGGCGCACCCGTGGCCGGCGTGCCGAAGACCAGCGCCACTGCGGCGCGCACGTCGTCGGCAGGTGTCTCGCCGTCGACGGAGATCTGCAATCGCCGCCCCGGCCCGGCCCCCAGCGTGAGGCGCGCGCCGGCGCCCGGGTGGCCGTTTGCCGCGGGGGGGCGTCCGGTGACGACGATGCGGCCCGGTTCGAGCGCGACGCCCAGCCGACCCTCCGGCGTCCGGGCCGCCGACACGCGGCTCTCCACCCCCGCGCGGTCGATGATCAGGGTGGCGGCGCGCAGCCTCCCGCGCCGATTGCGCAGCTCGGCGACGGCCAGCGACTTGCGCGTCCCGGGCCACTCGACCTCCAGCCGCTCGACCATCACCGGCCCGAGCTCCCGGGCGGTGACCGTCAGGACCGCCCGGCCATCCACCAGGGCGAGGGCCATCGCCGGCGCGGCGTCGGCCATGGCGCCTTTTCAGCCTCCGAACGCCGGCCGGTGAGGAGAGCAGGGTTCGTAAGAGGGCGGCTCGCCGGCGTCTTCGTAGCGCAGGACGTCGGTGTTCACGCTGATTCGCTTGGCCTGCTTGGCCTCGGTGCAGCGCGCGGTGGTCCAGTCGGTCAGGACCCGCTCCCACTTGATGAGCTCGGCCTCGTGACCGAGCTCCATCTTGCGCTTCTCGAACTCCGCCATGTCGGGGTCCTTGCGCTCCTTGAGCCGGACCACCACGAAGGTGCCGCTCACCTCGAACGGGCCGGCGATCGGCGCCGCGTCGGTCAGCGCGAAGGCCGCCTTGGCCAGCGGGGTGGAGACGCCGATCCCCTCGACGATCGCCCCTTCCCGCCCGGCCCGGAGCGAGAACAGCCCCGTCTCCTCGACGCGCGGCGCGGCGCCCGACTCGGGGGCGGCGCTCGCCTCGTCTTTGTCGCCGGAGGCGGTCGGGAAGACCTCCTTCATCGGCTTGCCGGGCGTCTCTTGCATCTTGGCGACGGCGTCGGCGGCCGCGGTCTTGGCCAGCGCGTCGGCGCGCTCCTCGCGCAGCTTCTCCTCGGCCAGCTCCAGCTTGGCCTGCGCGTACGAGACGCTGCCGCTCCGCTGCCCCTCGACCTTGGTGATGACGTAGCCGTCGGTGCCACGCAACGGACCGACGATGGCGTCGTTCCTCGCCTTCCAGACCTTCTCTTCCTCCGCGCCGGGGAGGTTGGCGGCGCCTTTCGCGCGCCAGCCGAGCTCGCCGCCCTGGGCCTTGGTCGCCGCGTCGTCCGACGAGCTGCGCGCCACCTCGGCGAAGGTGACGCCCTCCTTGCCCGTGGCCTTGGCGCCCTTGACCAGCTTGGCGGCCAGGGCGTTCGCCTTGTCGCGCGCCGCCTTGTCCTCGGCCGGCGTGGCGTCCTTGGCGACCTTGACCAGGATCTGGCGCAGCTTCCGCTCGTCGCCGACCTTCTCGTAGACGAACCGCTTCTGCTCGTAGAGCTCCTTGAGCTTGGCGTCGTTCTTGCCGGCGTAGTCGGCGATCTCGGCGTCGGTCAACACCACCTCCGGCTGGTAGCGGTGGCCGGAGAAGCGCAGGTACTCGAGGTTCACCTGCCGGCCGCGGCGGACGAAGTCGGCTTTCACCTCGTCGTTCGAGACCGAGACGCCCGCGCGCAGCAGATCGCGCACCCGCGCCGCCATCATCTCTTTCTTCTGCTCCTCGATGAAGCTCTTGGGGGTCATCCCCAGGTCGTATTGCAAAAAAGTCTTGAACGACTCGTAGTTGAAGGCGCCGTTCTTCTGCAGCCGGGGGACGGTGTGCATCACGCCCAGGCCGATGATCTTGGACTCACCGATCTGGTCGGTCACCTGATCGTCGGTCACGACGTAGCCGAGGCGGTCGGCCTCGTTCGCCAGCAGCTCGCGTTCGATGAGCTTGTCCATGACCATCTCTTTGAGACGGTCGCGCTTGGCGGCCGGGGCGGGGATCTGGGCGCCCCCCACCAGCATGAAGCCGTACCGGAAGCTGCTCTGGCTGATGGTCGAACCCGCCACCTGCGCGGCGTAGTGGTCGTCGCCGCCCATCACCTGGTCGCAGGAGGTCCCGCGTGACTGTGGTCCGAAGCTGATGACGAAGATGGCGATCAGAAACAGGAACAGTGCGTAGATCAGCACTGACTGCGAGGATTTCCGCATCTGTTCGAGCATGGCGGGGCGCAATCTACCACAGTCTCCTGGGGTTCAACGCGGGCGCTCGGCCTGGTGCGTGGGCCGCCTTCGGACGGCGTTTTGAGGCGATGGCCGACCGCCGACGGCGTGGGGCGACCGCGCGATATCGACGCGGCCGGCCTATCGGAGTGCCTCTACGTGTGCTACAAACTTCTGTCTCGTCGGCGCGGCGGTCTTTTTGGTTTCGGGCGGCGCGCGGGGCGTTCAACTTCATGCTGCTCGACTGGGTCTACGGGCTCTTCTCCAACGACCTCGCCATCGACTTGGGTACGGCGAACACGCTGACCTTCGTCCGTGGCAAGGGGATCGTCTCCAACGAACCGTCGGTGGTGGCGGTGCAGCGCTCCGGCAACGGCACCAAGAAGGTCCTGGCGGTCGGCAAGGAGGCGAAGGAGATGCTGGGGAGAACGCCCGGCAACATCGTCGCCGTGCGGCCCATGAAAGACGGGGTCATCGCCGACTTCGAAGTGACCGAGGCGATGCTCCGGTACTTCATCACCCGGGTCCACAACCGGCGCACGCTGGTCAAGCCCCGCATCATCATCGGGGTCCCTTCCGGAATCACCGAGGTCGAGAAGCGTGCCGTGCGCGACTCGGCGCTGGCGGCCGGCGCCCGCGAGGTCTATCTGATCGAAGAGCCGATGGCGGCGGCGATCGGCGCCGGGCTGCCGGTCACCGAGCCGTCCGGCAACATGATCGTCGACATCGGCGGCGGCACGACCGAGGTCGCCGTCATCTCGCTGGCCGGCATCGTGGTCGCCAAGTCGATCCGGGTGGCGGGCGACAAGATGGACGAGGCGATCGTCGCCTACATCAAGCGCAAGTACAACCTGCTCGTCGGCGAGCGCACGGCCGAGATCATCAAGAAGACCATCGGCAACGCCTACGCGACCGACGAGGTCACGACCATGGAGATCAAGGGGCGCGACCTCGTGGCCGGGGTCCCCAAGACGCTGGTCATGAACAGCGACGAGGTGCGCGAGGCGCTGGCCGAGCCGGTCAACCAGATCGTCGACGCGGTTCGCTCGGTGCTCGAACGGACACCGCCCGAGCTGGCCGCCGACATCGTCGACCGGGGCGTGGTGCTGACCGGCGGCGGCTCCCAGCTCCGCAGCCTGGACGTCCTCTTGCGTGAGGAGACCGGTCTGCCGGTCATGGTCTCGGATTCCCCGGAGTGCGCGGTCGTCCTCGGGACCGGCCGCGCCCTGGACGAGCTCGGTCTGCTCCGTGAAGTCGCATTGCAGTAAGTAAAATCTAGAAGTGGCGATTTCTCGGCTGAGCTGGCCACAATAGGGGCGCATGGGTCCGGGAAAGCGCCTGCGCGAAGCCGCCGTCGTGGGGGGGACGCTGCTCCTCGCGATCATCGCGCTGCGCATGAGCGCCAAGAACCCCGGTGACATGTCGGCGCTCGATCGCGGGATCCTGCGCCTGGTCGTGCCGGCGCAGTCGGCGATGTCCTTCATCGCGCGCGCCATCACCGGGGTGGCCGGTCACTACGTCGAGCTCACCCACGTCCGCAGCGAGAACGAAGCGCTCACCCAGGAGAACCAGAAGCTGCGCGCCGAGCTGACCGAGATGCGGCGGCTGGCGGAGGAGAGCGGCCGCTATCAGCGGCTCCTCGGCCTGCGCGACGTGACGCCCGCCGAGACGATCGCCGCCCGCGTGATCGCCGTCGACGCCTCGCCGTACTTCCGCGTGGCGCGCGTCGACATCGACCACGGCGAGGGGGCGGTCCGCCACGGCATGCCGGTGCTGACGCCCGACGGCGTCGTGGGCCGCGTCAACCGCGTCTCGGGCAAGAGCTCCGACATCCTGCTGCTGGTCGACCCACGCTCGGCGATCGACGTGGTCATCCCGCGCACCGGCGGGCGCGGCATCCTGCGCGGCAAGGCGGCCGAGAACGCCTACCGCTGCAGCGTCGAGTACCTGGCGCGCGGCGAGCCGGCCAAGGTGGGCGACGCCGTCGTCACCAGCGGCCTCGGCGGCACCTTCCCGCGCAACCTGGCGGTCGGACACATCACGCGCGTCATCCCCGGCGCCGTCGGCCTCTACCAGGACGTCGAGGTGACCCCCGACGTCGACTTCGCCCGGCTTTCAGAGGTGCTGGTCGTCGTCGCGCCGCCGCCGGCGCCCGACACCGATCCGGCCGCCCGCCGCCTCCCGGCGCGCGGCCCCATGGTTTATAGATGAGGCGCGCATGAGATCGGCCATCACCCTCTTCGTCGCCTACCTGCTGCTGATCCTGCAGTCGACGGTGCTGGAGCTGGCGCCCATGCACATGGTGGCGCCCAGCCTGGGGCTGCTGGTGGTCCTACACGTGGGGCTGTCGTCGAAGTGGACGATCTCCTCGGCGGCGGTGGTGGCCTTCGCGACCGGGTATCTGTTCGATCTGACCTCTGGGGCGCCGCAGGGGGTGCACGCCTTCGTGTTCGTGTTGATGGCGTTGTTCGCGCGGGCCCTCTCCACCCGGCTGGCGGTGCAGGGGATCGTGCTGTCGGCGGCGACCGCCTTCGTGGCCAGCCTGCTCGCCTCGGCGCTCATCGTCATCGTGCGCGCGCAGGTGGCGCCCGAGGGCGGCTACGGCGGCCTGCGCCTGGCGCCGCTCGAGGCGTTGCTGACGGGGATCTTCGCCCCCGTCGTGCTGGGCCTCTTCCGGCGCATCGACGGCAAGGTCGACAGCGCCCGCTCGCGCGTCGGCCTGGCCCGCGGCGCTCACTCCTTCGACCCCATCCCCCGACGATGAACGAAATCCACGCCACATCGGACGCCGTACAAGGTCCAGAGCGAGCGCAGTGCGGCTTTGCCGCACGGAGCGAGGGGGGCTTGGGGGTGCGCGAGCGGAAGCGAGCCGTACCCCCATGGAGATAGCCGGGCAAGATGCGGAGCTCCCCGAGATACGCCGGCGGTCGCGCTACTTCGCGCTCGTCGCGCTGATCGCCTTCCTGGGGATCGCGGGGCGCCTCTTTTACCTGCAGGTCATCCAGGGGGACGCGTTCTTCCGCGTCACGTCCGACAGCATCGTCCACACCGATCTCTTGCCGGCGGTGCGCGGCCAGATCCGTGATCGCAAGGGGAAGGTGATGGCCACGGTGCGGCCGTCCTACAACGTCTACGTGACGCCGAAGCTGCTCACCGCCGAGGTGTTCGCGCACCTGCGGGCCGTGCTGGGGATGAACGGCGACGAGGCGATCGACGTCTGGGAGCGGGTGCAGAACGGAGGCGCCGAGACCGGCCCCAAGGCCGGCGAGCGGCCGGTGCTCCTGGCCGAGGACATCTCGCGCGAGGCGATGGCCGCCATCGAGACGGGCGTCGATCTGCCGGGCGTGAAGATCGTCTCGGCGCCGCGCCGCTCCTACCCGATGGGGGCGCTCGGCGCCCACGTGCTCGGCTACATGAACGAGATCTCGGCCGACGAGCTGCGCGCCAAGAAGGACGAGGGGTACCGCTCGGGCGACCTCATCGGCCGCACCGGGATCGAGCGTCAATGGGACGGGTACCTGCGCGGGCGGGCCGGGTTCCAGAAGATCGTCGTCGATCGGCGCGGGATGCCCAAGACCGACATCCACGACGTGATTGACGGGCCGGCCTCGCAGGCCGCCGTCGCCGGGAACAACGTGGTGCTGACGCTGGACGCCGACGTGCAGCGTTTCACCGAGCGGGCGCTGCGCAACGTCTCGGCCGCGGGGGTGGTGGTGCTGGACATCGACACCGGGCGGATCCTGGCCATGGCCTCCAAGCCGAGCTTCGATCCCAACGAGATGTCCGGGCACCTGACGGTGGAGGCCGAGCAGCGCCTCTTGGCCGACCGCTACCACCCGCTGCACGACAAGACGCTGGCCGAGACCTACTACCCGGGCTCGACGTTCAAGCCGGTCTCGGCGATCTCGGCGCTGGAAGATCGTCTCATCACGCCCGAGGACAAGACCAAGTGCCACGGGTCGTTCGAGATCGCCCGCCGGCGGTTCAAGTGCACCAAGACCCACGGCGTGGTCGCCCTCTATGACGCGATTGTGCAGAGCTGCAACGTCTACTTCTACGAGCTCGGCGCGCGCCCCGGCATGATGGATCGGCTGGCCAAGTTCGGGTCCGACCTGGGCTTGGGCGCGCCCACCGGCCTCGGACTCAACGGCGAGGACGGCGGCTTTCTACCGACCGAGGAGTGGTACCGCGAGCAGAAGCGCGAGAACCCCAAGGCCGAGGGTTTCCAGATCGGCCAGGCGCTCAACGCTGTCATCGGACAAGGATCGACGCGCGTGACGCTGCTGCAGATGGCGCTGCTCTATGCGGCCATCGCCAACGGCGGCAAGCTCTGGCTACCGCAGATCGTGGAGCGCGTCGAGTCTCCCGACGGTCAGGTGCTCGAGGAGTTCGCGCCGCGCGTGCGGCGGGAGGTCTCCGTCGCGCCCGAGACCCTGGCCATCGTCCGCCAGGCGCTGGTCGGCGTGGTCAACGAATCGAAGGGGACCGCCTTCCGAGCGCGGCTCAAGGACATCGAGGTGGCGGGTAAGACCGGCACCGCGCAGGTGCACGGTCGCAAGACGGAGGTCGGCGGCTACGAAGGGGGAGATCACGCCTGGTTCGTGGGGTTCGCGCCGGCCGGGCGACCCAAGATCGCCATCGCCGCGCTGGTCGAGCACGGCGGCCACGGCGGCGACGTCACCGCGCCGGTGGTCATGGAGATCATCCACAACTACTTCGACAACATCGACCCCGCGGACAAGGACGTGCCGCACGTCGGGCTGCCCAAGCGACACCACCTCCTCGACACGACCGCGGACGCGGACGTGTGGACGGAGCCGCGCTCCGCGCGGCGTAGTCCTGCGCGGGGGGGCTCGGGGACCCTCTCAGGGTCCCCGAATGTGGAGACAGCGCCATGATCCAGACGCGCGGGGTGGGGTGGCGGCGGCTGCGCTTCCGGTTCGACTGGACGCTCACCGTGTCGGCGGCGGCGGTGACGTCGCTCGGTCTCATCAACCTTTGGAGCGCGGTTCACGACCGGTCGTCGAACCTCTTCTCGCAGCAGATCTCCTGGCTGGGGCTGGGGGTGGCCGTGTTCCTGGGCGTGGCGATGCTCGACTACCGGACCATCAGCCGCTACGCCTACATCCTGCACGGGGTCGGCGTCTCGCTGCTGATCGGCGTCCTGGTGTTCGGCAAGATGGTCGGCGGCGGCCGGCGCTGGTTCGACGTCGGTCCGTTCCACGTCCAGCCGTCGGAGCTGGTGCAGCTGCTGACCGTCGTGGCGCTCGGCAAGTACCTCAACGACTCGCCGGCGCTCGAGGGCCGGACCTGGCGCCACCTGGCGATCCCGGTGGCCATCGTCAGCCTGCCGGCCTGGCTGATCGCCAAGCAACCCGACTTCGGGACGGCGTTCCTGCTGCTGCTGATCTTCTTCACCATCATGCTGACGGCGCGGCTCAAGCTGCGCACCCTGGGAGCGATCATCGGCTTCGCGACGCTGGCGGCGTTTCCCGTCTATCAGCACCTCTTGCGCGAGTACCAGCGCAAGAGGTTCGAGGCGTTCTTGAACCCCAACTCCGAGGGGGCCTACCAGACGCGCCAGGCGCTCAACGCCATCGGGTCGGGGCGCTTCCTCGGCAAGGGGTTCATGCACGGCACGCAGATCCGCCTGCGGCACTTCCCGGCGCTCTGGACCGACTTTCCATTCGCCGTGTGGGCCGAGGAGTGGGGGTTCGCCGGCTGCTTCGTCCTGCTGCTCGCCTACCTGGTGCTGGTCCTCTGGATCATCAAGATCGCCGGCGACGCGCGCGACAGGTTCGGTGCCACCGTCTGCGTCGGCGTCGCCGCGATGCTGTTCTGGCACGTGTTCATCAACATCGGCATGGTCAGCGGCCTGCTGCCGGTGGTGGGCGTGACGCTGCCGATGGTCAGCTACGGCGGCTCGAGCATCCTGACCATCGCCGCGGCGCTGGGCCTGGTCATGAACGTCAGCGTCCGCCGCTTCTCGTACTAATATGAACCTGGCGTGATGCGGTCGTTGGTTCGTGGGTGGGGCGTAGGCGTTCTCCTGGCTGTCGGCTGCGGCTCCTCGCTGCCCGGCAACACTCTGTCAGGGAAGGACGCGGGCGCGACCTGCTCCAGCTCGGGCCAGTCGTGCGCGGTGAGCGGTTGCTGCGGAGTGCCCTCCGACACGTGTCTCGCTCAGGGGAACGACAAGGTCTGCGCGAACGCGATCCTGCCGGAGCTCGACGGCGGCAGCGACTGCTTCCTCGGCCTCACCTCGGACCTTCCCGGCGTGGCGCTGACCTTCGACGGCGCGCCCTGCGCGTATTCGCAGGCGGAGATCGCCGCCGGGATCGAGATCCCCTATCACGAGGAGATCGATTCGGCGCTCTCGGGGCTGCATCCGGTCGACGCCGACGGGGGAGACTTCTGCCAGCAGC
>DASYEX010000314.1:0-8921 GCA_036498765.1 Polyangia bacterium | reverse complement strand
TCACCATCGACGCCACCGGCGCCGTGGCGCTGGGCGGGACGCTCGACGGCCGCGGCGGCGTGGCCAGCGCGACCGCGATGGGCGGCCCGATCGCCGGTGGGGCGGCCGGCGCGGTCCGCGTCGGCGAGACGACGCCGCCGACCACGATCACCGTCTTCGTGCCGGTCGTGGCCAGCGGCGGACCCGGCGGCGCCGCGGCGGGGACGGGCGGAACGATCACCCCGGCGCCCGGGACAGGGAACGTCAACGTCGCCGGAACGATGGAGCTCGACCTGCGGGGTGGCGACTCCCTGTCGGCGCCCGGCGCGGGCGGCCTCCTCAACGGCGGCGGCCGAATCGATCCAGGCAACGGGGGCGTCCACGTCAGCGGCGAGATCGACGCCAGCGGCGGCTCGATCATGACGGGCGGCAGCGGCAACGGCGCCGACGGCGGCCGGGTCGACATGGAGCTCGTCCCCACCGACGGCGCGGTGACCATCGACGCGGGAGCGAAGATCACGGTCAAGGGCGGCGACGCCCACGGCAGCGGGACCGCCGGGGGCGGCGGCCACGTCTGGTTCTTCACCATGGACGGCGACGAGACGATCTCCGGGACCGTCGACGTGAGCGGCGGTGACGCGCCCGATCCGGGCGGGATCGGCGGCGGCGGTGGGATGATCTACTTCCTCTCCGACAACAACCACAACGCGGTCGAGGTCTGCAAAGGGAACCTCTGGGTCACCTCGACGGGCCTGCTCGTCTCCTCGGGGGGCAGCGGTTCGATGGGCGGCAGCGCGCGCAGCGACGGGATGGCCGGCTCGGTCCCCGCATTCCCCGACAATCAGGAGGAGATCGCCATCTTCCTCAACTGCGACGCCGAGCACGGCAACACCTGCAACTGGATGAAGAACGAGGGCCAGCTCACCGCGCGGGGCGGCGTGCACGACGGCAGCGGCGGCGACGTCGTCTATCACGGCATCCCGCCGGGCGTGCTCGGGACTGGGGGCCCGCAATCGGGCGACTACCCGGTCCCGTCCGGCAACGTCGACAACGCCGCTGACGGCAGCGGCCAGAAGGGCGACTTCGACGGCGAGTGAGGCCCTATCCGGCCAGGCGTTCGAGGTGCTCGAGGACGGGCCGGACGCCGAGCACGCGGGAGAAGACATAGAGCGCCGCACCCTGCGCGTCGTCGAGCAATGCCTCGCCGACGCGCAGGCTTTTGCTGGCGGCGAAGAGGATCTTCTCGGGCAGGCCGGCGCGCACCAGATCGATCCGGCGGAACACCGCCTCGCGGCTCCAGAAGCCGAGCAGCTCGAAGTAGACGCGCGCCCCGTCGCGGGCGCGCACGAAGGCCAGGTCGGGGACGCAGAGGCCGGCGCCGGGCAGATCGAGGACGGCCGGCTCGTGCTCGACGCGCCAGCCGGTTTCGGCGCGCTCGAACGCCGCGACGAACGTGGCCAGCTCGTCGGGCCAGCCGTGGTCGGGCCCGGCGCCGTCGCGCGCCGGCGCCGGGACGCCGGCGCCGCCCATCCGGAAGCGGAGCGGCCGCCGGTCGGCGCCCCAGCGCACGTCGGCCTCGATCGACCACACGTCGCAGGCGGCGATGGCCGGCAGCGCGAGCGCCAGCTGTAGCCCATAGCGTCCCGCCCCCTGGAACAGGCTGAGCGGCCCGTCCATCTCGATCCGATAGCGGGCAACGTGAGCGCGATCGCGTGGACGGAGCTCGGCTACGCCGAGCGGAGTCCGTCGCGGGAGGGCGCGGGAACCCTCCCAGGGTTCCCGCTGTCGACTGATGACCGGGAGCAGGCGCAAGAACTTCAGCGTGCGGAAGAGATGCCGCCAGACCCGCGCCTCCCGCGTCTCGACCTCGGCGACGATCTTCTCCGCGCGCAGCAGCACCGCCTGCGCTTCGGCGATCTCGAACCCGGACGCCAGCAGCGCGGGCGCCAAGACCTCGACGCTGACCAGGCGCTGCGCCCCGGGGCGGTCGGCGTAGAGGGCCGCTTCGAGCGCGTCGGGCGTGGTCCCGCGCTCGCCGGCCAGGGCACCGAGCAACGCCGCGCGATCGAGCGCGCCGGCGGCCCGCCGGGCGGCGGCGGCGCGCCGGAACAGCTCACGCCGCAGCTCGGACGACGCGGCGGCGGTCGCCTCCTCGAACCGGAGGCCGTCGCGCACCAGCTTGCCGACGGCCGCCGCCAGCCGGCGATCGCCGGCGGCCCCGCCGATCTCCAGCGCGGCTGCCGTCTCGCGCAGCGCCTCCTCGACGTCGTCCCGCGTCCGGCCGATCTCCTCTCGGGCGCGCGCGGTCAGCGCGGCGGCCAGCACCGCCACGCGCGCCCGGCGGGCGTCGTCGCTCGGCGGCAGGCGCAGCTCGCCGCCCCGGCGCCGCGCGGTGACCAGATCAGCGGTAAGCACTGTGGTCGCGCCGCCGCGCGCTGGTGAAGGTCTCCGCCGTGTTGGCGGTGACCAGTTCGTAGAGGAGCGCGTGCTTGCCGGCCCGGGCGCGCAGGATCCGCCCCAGGCGCTGGACGTGCTCGCGCACGGAGGCGCTCCCCGACACGACGACCGCCACGTTGGCGTCCGGGATGTCGACCCCTTCGTTGAGCACCTTGGAGGTGACGACTGCTCCGTAGGAGCCTTCGGCGAGGCCGGCCAGGATCTCGCTCCGCTCGCGCACGCGCGTCTCGTGGGTGATGATCGGGATCAGGAACCGGCGTGACAGCGCGTAGGCCGTGGCGTTGTCCTGCGTGAACAGCAGCAGCCGGTCGTCGCGGTGGCGGTCGAGCAAGAGGCCGACGTACTCCAGCTTGGCCGGCGCCGCGAAGGCGATCTCCCGCTGCCGCTGGTAGGCGGCCATGGCCCGGCGCCCGTCGTCCGAGCGCGAGGCGCGGATGATGAAGTCGGACCACCCGGAGGGGCTCGACATGCGGATGCCGTTTCGCGCGACGAAGTCCCGGTAGACGCCCCGCGCCTCGTCGTGCGCGCGGCGGTCCTCGGGCCCGAGCTCTACGGTGAGCCGCACCGTTTCGTAGGGCGCCAGGTATCCGCCCGACAGGTCGACGATGTCCTTGCGGTAGACGATCGGCCCGCAGAGCGCGTCGTAGTCGGCGTGGCGGCCGTCGGCGCGCTCGGGCGTGGCGGTCAGCCCCAGGCGAAACGGCGCCACCGCCGCGCGCGCCGCCAGCGCGTAGGCCGGCCCCGGCAGGTGGTGGCACTCGTCGAACACCAGCAGGCCGAACCGGTCACCGAGGTGCTCCATGTGCAGGTAGGCCGAGTCGTAGGTCGAGACCGTCAGCGCCTCGACGCCGTAGTCGCCGCCGCCGATGACGCCGACCGGGACGCCGAACGTCGCGCGCAGGACGTCGTACCACTGGCGCACCAGATCGAGCGTCGGCGCCAGCACCAGCGTGCTCCGCCGCCGGTCGTCGATGGCCAGGCAGGCGACGTGCGTCTTGCCCGCGCCGGTCGGCAGGACGACGACCCCGCGCCCCCGGGCCCCCCGCCAGGCGGCCAGCGCCTCGTCCTGGTACGGGCGCGATGACCGGTGCACGAGCGCCCCGGCGGCGAGCTCCGCGTACCCGCGGGCGCGGTCGTCGACCGTGTGCCCGTCGCGCGCCAGCGCCCGGCGCAGCTCGGCGTAGCGCTCGGCAGGAGCCCGGAAGCAGGCGGTGCGCGGATCCCACAGGCAGCCCGGCGGCGGCGTCGAGCTCGACGGCAGGCCGCCGAGCTCGAGCGTGCCGCCCCGGAAGGCCAGCGTCAGAGTGGATTCGGGCGACGTCGTGATGAAGACGTTTTAGCTCTGACCGAACCGCGCGCGGAAGGCCCGAACGATCAGATCGGCGGCCCCCTCGAGCCCCAGCGTGGCGGCGTTGACCACCAGATCGTAGTTCGTGGGATCCCCGAGGTCGGCGCCGTAGTGCTGCTTGTTGAAGGCGACGCGCTCGCCGTCGATGCGCAGGATCTTCTCCCGCGCCTCGTCCTCGCTGAGCCCGTCGCGGGCGGCGATGCGCGCCACGCGGGTCTCGAGGGGCGCGATCACCCGGACCCGCAGCGTCGTGTGCGGGTCGAGCAGGAAGTGCGCGCCGCGACCGATGATCACGCCCTTGCCGTGACGCCCTAGCGTCAGCACCACGCGCGACAGGTTCCGCAGGTAGTCGCTGGGGGCGAACACGCCGCGCTTGATGAGCCCCGACACCCAGGCCGAGATGCTGTCCTGGACCCGCTCGTCGAGCGACTCGACCAGCTGCTCCCGCACGTGCGCCTCTTGCGCGACGTCGTGGATCAGCTCCTGCGAGTAGAACCGAAATTCCAGCGCGTCCGCCACCATCCGCCCCATCTCCGCGCCGCGCGCCGCATACTGGCGCGACAGGCAGATCATCGGCTGCTGGGCGTTCTTCCCCTGGATCCCCTTGCGGGCGGCGATCCTCCGCTCTTCCTGCCACAGAAGGATCTGCCGGTCGACGAAATGATCGATGCTCCCGATCATCGGACACCTCCGCGTCGCATCTGCGACGAAGATCGACCAAGCTATCATGCGTGGCTCGACCGTCAAGCCAGCAGAGATGAGGACGAGCCTGATCCTATGAGAAACGACGCATCAGAACCCGAGATTGCCCCAGGCGAGGAGGCCGTGGTGCGGGCGACCCCCGACCCGACGCAGGCCGGCGACTGGGCGCTGGTCCTGGCCTCGGCCGGCGTGTGGTACCGGCTGGCCGAGCGCGACGGGCACTTCGTGCTGTCGGTGGCGGCGGGGGACATCCCCGCGGCTGCGGCGGCGCTGGCCGCCTTCGACGCCGAGGCGCCGCCCAAGCCCGTGCCCGCCGCCCCCGACGCAGGCGCGAGCGCGCTTGGTGTCCTCTCGGCGCTGGGGCTGGGCGCGATGTACTACGTGGCGGGCCCCGCGGACGCCCACTCGCGCTGGATCGCGGCGGGGACGGCCGTCGCTGATCGCATCGCCGCCGGGCAGTGGTGGCGGGTGCTGACCGCGCTGACCCTGCACGCGGACATCCTGCACCTCGTGGGGAACGTCGTCGCCTGTTTGATCTTCGTCTCCGCCGTCGGGCGCTGGCTCGGCGGAGGGCTGGGGGCGCTGGTCATCCTGCTGTCAGCCGGCGGGGCGAACCTCCTGACCGCGGCGGTGCATCGGACGGCGTTCAGCTCGCTGGGGGCGTCGACCGCCACCTTCGCCGCTCTCGGGCTCTGCGCGGGGCTGCAGGTGGTGCGGCGCCTGCGCGGCGAGATGCGCCGGGCCTACGCCTGGGTGCCGCTGGGCGCGGGACTGGGGCTGTACGCGATGCTGGGGGTCGGTCCCGGGGCCGACACCTACGCCCACCTCTTCGGGTTGGGGTTGGGCGCGCTCTTCGGCTCGGCGGCCGCGCTGGGCAATGTCCGCGCGCCGCGCACGACGGTGCAGATGCTGCTGGGGGCCGCGGCCCTGGCGGCGGTCGCCTCCGCCTGGGCGCTCGCGCTCCACGCGATCCGCTGAGCGGGCGCTCCCGCGGGGAGCTCGACCGTGAACACCGACCCGGCCCCGAGCGCGCTCTCGACCCGGATCGTGCCGCTGAAGACCTCCACGATCTGCTTGACGATCCAGAGCCCGAGTCCGATGCCGCCGAAGTTCCCACTCGAGGCGGCGCGCTCGAACCGGCCGAAGATCCTCTGCTGGTCGAGCGCGGCGATCCCCAGCCCGCGATCTCGAACCTCCAGCCTGACGCGTCCGTCCTCGGCGCGCACGGTGACGTCGATCGGCTTGCCGTCGCCGTACTTGACCGCGTTCGAAAGCAGGTTGCTGACCACTTGCTCGAGCCGCTCGCGATCCCAGTGGCCGATCGCTCGTTCGCGCGCGTCGATGACCAGCGTGCTGCCGAGGCGCGCCGCCTCGTCGACGAAGCGGGCACCCACCTCACCCGTCAGCGCCGCCAGATCGATCGGTTCGACGTGCAGCTCGAGGTGACCGGCCGCCAGCCGTGAGACGTCGAGCAGATCGTCGATGAGGGCGCGCAACCGGGTCGCTTGCGCGTCGATACGCTCGACCTTGGCGATGAGCCGCGCCCGCTCCGCGCCGGGGTCGAGGCGCGCCAGCCGCAGCAGGTTCGAGACCTCCAGCTTGAGCGCGGTGAGCGGCGTGCGCAGCTCGTGCGAGGCCACCGAGAGAAAGTCGTCGCGCACGATCACCGCCTCGCGCAGGAGGTCCTCGGCCCGCTTCTGATCGTCGATGTCGCTCGCGGTGGCGAGCCACCCGACGATCCCCCCCTGCTCGTCGCGCTCGGCGACGGCGCGGACCAGGTGCCAGCGAAATTGCCCATCGCTGGCGCGCCGGAGCCGCACTTGCCGCTCGAACGTCGGTTCGCCGCGGAGGCCGCGTTCCCAGTCCACGCGGGCCTCGTCGCGGTCGTCGACATGAAGCACCTCCCAGAACGATCCGTCGGTCAGCTGGGCCGCGTCGAGGCCGCAGTACTCCAGCCCGGCGCGGTTCCAGTAGTTCACCCGCCCCTCCGCGTCCGCCGCCCAGATGCACTGGGGCATCGTGTCGAGCAGGCGGCGGTCGCGTTCGTGGCTCTGGCGCTCGAAAGCCGAGCGCCCGAGCTGGTCGTCGAGAGTGTCTGTCGAGTCCATCGTCCCCTCCGCGGGGCGCACCGACCTCCCCGGTGGCGCGCTCACTCCTCTGCGCGCGGCGCGCTGGGCTGCCGCGCGCCGAGTGTCGACATGTGACCGGCACGTTCGATGGCCAAGCGGTCGACGTCGGCGCGCCGGAAGAGGCGTCGCCCCCCCACGGTTCGCATTCCGGGCAACCGGCCGTTGTCCGAAAGGACGCGGACGGAGTCCGCCGAGAGTCCGAGCACGCGCGCCGCGTCGCTCGGCGTGAGCAGGTCGTTTGGATCGAGCAGCATGATGATCACCTCCGCATTCCTGGAAACAAGCAGTTGGACAGCAAATGTGGGAAGTAAGCACCCCCCACCCCGGCGCAAGAGGAACCTCGAAGAAATTGCGAGGTATCCCCGAGCGCCACTGCATCGGAATGGGGCAATTACCGAGGGTTTTCCTCAGGGGCTGGGGTTTTCCGCCCCATGGAGGGGGGGAGACCCCGCCTGCGCGATGCCCGGCCGCTAGAAGCATTGCGGGAAATCGTGTTACAAAGGTAACCCAGCCTGGCCGTTCCCTTTTTACCCCCAGAGGCAAGCCTTTCATGACCCACTGGACGCCCGCGTCCGCCACGGTGCGTGGAATCTGCGCGTTGCTGCTCGTCCTGGCGCTCTCGAGCGGAGCGAGGGCCGACGCGACCGATGACGCGGTCGCCAAGATCACCCAGATGAACAAGGACGCCATCGCGGCGTTTCAGGCGCAGAAGTTCGAGGACGCGCGCAAGCTGCTCAAGGAGGGCCTCGATCTGGCGGACGCCTCGGGGCTGCAACAGCACCCCATCACGGCGCGTACGCACATCCACATGGGCGTCGTGCTCATCAGCGGATTCAAGCAGCGCGATCTCGGCATCAAGCAGTTCAAGAAGGCGTTGGAGATCGAGGCGACGATCAACCTGACCAAGTCCCTGGTCACGCCCGAGCTGACCGACGCGTTCAACGAGGCCAAGGCGGGCGCCTCCGCGCCGGCCACGCCGCCGCCGGCCACGCCGCCGCCCGGCCCGCCCCCGTCGAGCCCGGAGCCGGCCGAGACCCCGACGGAGACGCCGCCGCCCGCCGCTCCCGCCGCCCCGCCCGAGGCAGCCGAGGAACCTCCGTCGGGGATCGTCCACGAGCCGATCACCGAGGCGAAGAAGGGGAGCACCATCTCCGTCACCGTCGGTGTCCAGGCCGACCTCAAGTTCGACAAGATGGTCCTCGCCTACCGGCCGGCCGGCGCGACGGAGTTCAACGGGCGCGAGATGAAGCAGGTGGCCGAGGGGCGCTACGGCGCCGAGATCCCCAGCACCGCCACCGGCGGCGACACCGTCGACTACTACGTCGAGGCCGACGACGCCGAGGGGAACGCGGTGGCGACCAAGGGGACGGTCGACAACCCGCTGACCATCAACCTCGGCGGCGCCAAGGCGGCGCACACCAAGCCCGAGGGCGGTGAGGGGGAAGAAGAGGACGAGGAGCCCGACCACACCTACTTCGTGGGATTCATGCTGGGCAGCGGCTTCGGCTGGGCCACCGGCCCCGGCGACGTAAACCACGACACGAACATCAAGCCGCCGGGCCTCGCTCCGGCGACGCTGCTGCAGATCGCGCCGGAGGTCGGCTACTGGCTGACCGACTCGCTCATGCTGTCGATTCAGCTCCGGTATCAGTTCGTCACCGGGACCGCTTCTACGTTCGACCCGAAGACCGGTCAGGAGTTCAAGGGGGCGAACTACGCGTTCGCGGCCTTCGCCAAGGCGACCTGGAAGCTGGGGGACGACGACAGCGACTGGCACCCCTTCTTCTCGCTGGCGGCCGGCGGCGGCTACATCCGCCACGAGGTGACGCTGCACCCGACGAACGCGGCGACCTCGACGTTGCCAGCCAACTACCAGTGCGGACCCAAGGGGACGGATGCCTGCGTCGACACCATCCAGGGGGGGCCCATCCTGATCGGACCGGGTGGCGGCATCTTCTACGACCTCACCGACAACCTGCAGCTGGTCGGCCAGGCGAACGCCGTCCTGGGCTTCTGGGACTTCACGTTCAACCTCGACATCAACGTCGGCCTCGCCTACGGCTTCTGAGCCCGCGCGCGACCCGGGTCGGGCCTGCTCGGGGAGCGGGATTCACTCCGCGGGGGACGCGTGCCTAAGTGGCCGCAGACGGCCACATGGCCGCTCGTCTCGGTCGCTGGCATCCTCGCCGCAGACGGCGAGGAGCGCGACCGAACGCCCCCGCTGCGTTAATCCCGCTCCCCTCACACGGCCCTCCCTGCTCGCGTATCGCATCCTACCCGGGTCTGTTCGCGAGCAAGGAGGGCCG
>DASYEX010000313.1:0-6857 GCA_036498765.1 Polyangia bacterium | reverse complement strand
CGAGGGCCAGCGTGGCGCGGCTCTCGAGGTGGTGCCACCAGACCGGCAGGTGGTGCGCCGTGAACGCCAGGAACGTCGGCAGCGGCGCCGTCTCGTAGTAGTAGGTCATGGCCGAGCCGTCCCGCCAATCACCAACAGGCGACTGCCACTTGGCCAGGCCCGACTCGAAGTAGAGCTTGAACAGCAGGACCCGGAACAGGAAGTGGACCAGCGGCGCTTTGCGACCGGTGGGGAGAAACACGGCCAGGAGGCCGCATTCGAGCAGCAGGTTGTCCCACTGGAAGGAGAGGAAGTCGCGGCTCACCACGGCGTACGAGAGATAGAGCGCCGTCGAGAGCGCGAAACAGAGGCGCGGCCAGAGGCCGCCGAGCGCCGCCGCCGCCAGCAGCGCGCCGGCGATCGTCCCGGCGACCAGCAGGCCATCGGAGTGAAAGCGCCAGAACAGCGTCGGCAGATCGAAGAAGGACACGCCCCCTTCGGCGCGCACGGCGTCCATGAACGCCGTGACCGGGAGCAGCCCGCGGCTGCCCAGCAGGACGCGCACCTGACTGCCCAGCGACAGCCAGGCGACGAGCGAGACCAGCGCGAAGAGCCGGTTGAAGAGCGCCGCGACGGAAGGGCCGGATCCGAAGGTCCAGGTCGGCAACCAAGACGGCCAGCGCCGGATCATGTCTTCCGGATCATGTCTTGGGGACGATCCGCCCCGCCGCGCGCAGCGCGTCCCGGGCGGCGGCCATCGCCAGCGCCGGCTCGGTCCCAGCGCCCAGCGGGAACTCCTCGCGCCGCCCGGTCAGCACCTCCAGCGAGGCGCGCACCGAGGCGGCCAGCGCCGCGAGGTCGTAGCCCCCTTCCAGCAGCAGCACCAGCTTGCCGCCGGCTGACCCCGCGGCCAGCTCCGCCAGCAGCGAGGTCATCGCGGCGAACCCTTGCTCGGTGACGTTCATCTCCGCCAGTGGATCGCGCGCGTGGGCGTCGAACCCGGCCGACACGACGATCAAATCCGGCGCGAAGGCCCGCCCCACCGGCAGGAACAGGTCGTGAAACACGGCGCCGTAGTCGGCGTCGTCCTGACCGCCCGGCATCGGACAGTTGACGGTGGCGCCCTTCCCGGCGCCGACGCCGATCTCCTCCGCCGCGCCGGTGCCCGGATAGAACGGGAACTGGTGCACCGACATGTAGAGGACGTCGTCGCGCGCGACGAAGATCTCCTGCGTGCCGTTGCCGTGGTGCACGTCCCAATCGACGATCAGGACGCGCTGGGCGCCGGCGCGCCGCGCCGCCTCGGCCGCGACCGCGGCGTTGTTGATGAGGCAGAAGCCCATCGCCGCCGCCGGGCGCGCGTGGTGGCCCGGCGGTCGCACCAGCGCGAAGGCGTTGGCCGCCCGCCCCTGCATGACCGCCTCCACCGCGCCGACCGCCGCGCCCGCGGCCAGCTTCGCCGCGTCCCAGCTCCCCGGCGAGACGGCGGTGTCGGCGTCCAGCTCGGCGTACTCGCCGGCCAGCCGCGCCAGCCGCGCCCGGTAGCCGGGGTGGTGCACCGCCTCGATCTCCGCGTCGGTCGCCGGGCGCGGGGTCTCGATCCTGACCCCGTCCATCGGCGCGCGTCCGAGCTCGCTCATGATCGCGTCGAGCCGCGCCGGCGACTCGACGTGGCCGTGCCCCGGGTCGTGGTCGAGAAACTTGGGATCGGTGAAGACGAGCGTCCCGGTCTTCGTGGCGAGCTTCGCCGGCGCGCTCACGAGGGCACCCCCGGCAGCTCGAAGCTGAACACGCTGCCGCCGCCGGGCGCGTCGGCCACCGCCACCTCGCCGCCGTGATCGCGCACGATCTCCCGCACGAACGCCAGGCCGAGGCCGGTCCCCTTCTCGCGGGTGGTGAAGAACGGCGTGAAGATCTGCTCGCGCAGCTCGGCCGGCACGCCGGGCCCGTCGTCGCGCACCTCGATGTGCACCCTCGCGCCGTCGGCATGCGCCGCCAGACGCACGTTTCCGGTCCGCGCCGCGGTGGCGGCGTTGCGCGCCAGGTTGAGCAGCACGCGCCGCAGCTGCCCCGGATCGGCGCGGACGCGCAGCGCGGGAGGCACGTCGACGGTGATCTCCGCCGTGCTCGAAGCGCGGGTCAGCTCGCGCACCTCGTCGCAAAGAGGTCCCAGCTCCACCGCCTCCAGGTGGGGCGCCGGCCGCCGGGCAAATTCCAGGAACTCGTTCACCACCGTCTTGAGGTGCCCGACCTCGCGCTCGATCCGCCGCACCTCCTCGAGCCGTTCCGGCTGTCCGGCCAGCGCGTCGCGCAGCAGCCCCGCGTAGAGCTCCAGGCCCCCCAGCGGATTTCGGACCTCGTGGGCGATCCCGGCCAGCATCATCTGCATCCTTTCGTCGCGCGCCTTGAGCGCTGCCCGCGTCTCCTCGAACGTCTGCGCCAATACGCCGATCTCGTCGCGCGTCTCGATCGGCACCGGCGCGTCCAGATCGCCACGCCCAAGCCGCGCCGCCGCCTGCGCCAGCCGCGTGACCGGCCCCGAGATCCGCCGCGCCAGCCAGGCGGTGACCAACAAGACGCCGATGGCCGCGCCGACGGCCGCCACGATCATCGAGCGCCGGAAGGCCGCCAGCACCGCCGGGTAGTCGGCGTTCCCCTCGACGGCGACGAGGCCGGCCACCTCGCCCGGCTCGCCGACCGCGGCGTAGGCGCGCTTGTAGGGGACGCCGTCGTGACCGACGAAGAGCGGCGAGGCGGCCGGCGTCCCGCCCGCGGCGCGCGCGATCTCGGCGCGGTCGGCCTCGAGGTCGTAGGCCCGGGCACCGAGCGCCAGCGCCCCGGCCGTGTCGCCGCGCGCGCCCAGCTCGGTGGTGACCGCGAGCACGCGCCGCACACCCAGCCGCACCCGCGCCGCCTCCAGGCGCCGTCGGACGTTCGCGTAGGTGAGCGACCCCTCGTCGCCCGCCCCGATGGCGCGCAGCTGCTCGGGGAGAATCGTCGCGGCCGCGCCCGCCGCCGCCGTCTCCAGCCGCCGCGACAGCTCGTCTTCGAGCGCCCGGCGCGCCAGTTGATGCGCGACAAAACCGAAGACCGAGAGCGCCGCCACCGTCGGAACGATAGTCCCCCCGAGGAGACGCGCCAGCAGCCTTCGCGACGGGCGGGCGTCCATCGCCCCATTCTGCCCGCCCGGCGCCCGACCCGCCAAGGTAGGGTCGCCGTTGGGATCTGGGAATGGGCCCGAGCCCCGAAATCGACGGAAATTCGCCGCCGCGAAAATCGGGCCGATCCGGTGAAAGCCCGCCACAACCTTGCTCGCGCTCGGGGAATGCACACCGTCCCTGCAACAGAAGGTGACGTTTCTTTCATGGCCGGGGAGGTGACCGATGGATACGAAGTCGATGACACGCAAGGAGTTCGTGACGCTGACCTTCACGCTGCTGGGCGGTGCCGCGGCCGCCGCGGCCTGTTCGTCCAGCCCCTCGAACAGCGGGACGGGCGGCACGAACGGCGCGGGCGGCGGCAGCGCCAACGGCTGCACGGACCCGCTCCCGGAGACGCAGCTGCCGGATGACACCATGCACACGCACACATTGTCGATCCCGGCCGCCGACCTCAGCTCCACGACGGACATGACCGTCAACACCGGCGTCACCAACGGCCACATGCACATGGTGACCCTCACGGTGGCGAATCTCGCAACCCTCAAGGGCGGCGGCATGGTCGACGAGGTGTCGAGCCTGGCCGGAACGCCCTCGCACATGCACACGTTCAGCGTGAGCTGCACCGCCGGCCTGGGGACCGGGGCGGCGGGTGCTTCGGGCGCGGCCGGGACGACCGGCGCCGCGGGAGCGACCGGCGCGGCCGGGACCAGCGGTTCCGCCGGGATTTCGGGCGCCGCCGGCCACTGAGCGGCACCCCGCTCGACTGACCGCGTCGTTTCTCCCGGCGCGGTCGCCAAAAATCCGCTGACACCCGGTCTGGCCGGCTCGCAAAAAAATGGCGGGCCGGCTTGACTTGCGGGCACCTTACGCTAAAAGATGCCCGCCTTCCGGTGCGGCGGATATTTTTGTGCCTTTAGTCCCTAGGGAGAAGATCGACGACGTAAGGGACCGCACCAACATCGTCGATGTCGTCAAGCGCCATGTGGAGCTCAAGCGGGCGGGAACGGGGAGCTGGAAAGGGCTGTGCCCTTTTCACAGCGAGAAAACACCCTCGTTCCACGTCCACGAGCCGAGGCAAACTTTCTATTGCTTCGGCTGCGGCGAAAAAGGTGATGCCATAGGTTTTCTCGTCAAGATCGAGCAGCGTTCTTTCATGGACGTGTTGACCGATCTGGCCGGAGCGGCCGGAGTCGACCTGGAGGTCCGTCCGCTCACCCCCGCCGAGCGCAAAGCGCGCCAGGAGGCGGAGTCCGAGCGCGACCGCATGCTGCGGGCGCTCGATCTGGCGGCGTCCTTTTTTGAAGACCAGTACCTCTCACCAGCCGGGGCGTCCGCCCGCAACTATGTCGAGGGACGCGGCATCGGCGCCGAGACCCGGGCCAAGTTCCGCGTCGGCTACGCGCCGGCCCGTTGGGACGGCCTGTCATCCCACCTGCTGGCGCAAAAAATTCCGGTTTCGGACCTGGAACGTCTTGGACTTTGCGCCGTCAATGAACGCGGCCGCTACGACTTCTTCAGGGACCGCGTGATGCTGCCGGTGATCGATCGTCAAAGGCGGGTGGTGGGCTTCGGCAGCCGCCTCCTGGATCCCGACGCCAAGGATCGCAAGTACGTCAACTCGCCCGAGTCGCCCCTCTTCCACAAGAAGGAGCAGCTCTACGGCCTCCACGCCGCGCTGGACGCCATCCGCAAGAGCGGGTCGGCCGTGGTGGTCGAGGGAAACTTCGACGTGATGGCGCTGCACGAGGCGGGGATCGAGGAGGCCGTGGCGCCGATGGGAACCGCGCTGACCGTCGAGCAGGTGGCGGCGCTCGGGCGCCTGGCCAAGACGGTCACCGTGGTGTTCGACGGCGACGCCGCCGGCCAGCGCGCCGCGCAGAAGGCCGTGCCGCTGTTCGTGGACGCCGACGTCGACGGGCGGGTGGCGCGGCTGCCGGCCGGGTTCGATCCCGACGACTTCGTCCGCAAGAGCGACGACGGCCCCGGCGCCTTCAAGCGGATGGTCGACGGCGCGCGCCCGATGCTCGACCAGTTCATCCAGGACAGCGTCGAGGAGAGCAGCATCGAAGGCAAGATCGCGACCCTCGAGCGGGTCGCCGATCTGCTGGTCCGGGTGAGGAACCAGACCAAGCGCGAGCTCTACGCCGGCCAGCTGGCGGGCGTGCTCGGGCTGACCAACCTGCAGGTCAAGCGTGCGCTGCAGGAGGCGGCGGCGCGCGCCCACCGCGGAAGCCACGCGTCAGGCCCGGCCGAGGAGGCCGCTCCTGCGGCGGCCCCGATTGCCGCCGTCCGGCTGCCGCCGGAAGAGCTTCACGTCATGGTCCTCCTGGCGCGCTATCCGGAGCTCTTGCGGGCGCCCGAGGCCGCGCGCGCCGGCGACCTGCTCCTGCACCCGACCCTGCGCCAGCTCCACCGCGCGGCCGCCGCCCAGGTCGCCGAAAACGGCAAGCTGGAGATTGCTTCGTGGCTCGACGCCGTGCCGGCCGAGCCGCGCAACACGGTGGCCGCGGCGTTCATGGACGGCAGCCTGGCCGAGGTCGCCGACCCGGCCGGCCTGCTGCGTAAGCTGGTGACACGGCTTGAGCTTTCGCGACTGGACGCCGAGATCGAGATGAGCGCGCGCCTGTCGCGAGAGGCGCACGCCAGGGGGGACGAGGCGGCGCAGCGCGCGCTGTCTCTTCGTGGAATAGAACTGCGTAAAACAAAGGAAGGGCTGCAGGCAGCCCTGCAGAGGCCCTGAGAGAAATGGAACACGACACCTTCGAAAGCGACAACGACAACGACGACATGGACGAGGAGGAGGTACCGCGCACCCCGCGGGCCCCCAAGCCGGCCAAAAACGGCGCGCACGCCCCCGCCAAGAAGTCGTCGACCAGCAAGGAGAGCGAGCGCAAGAAGCGCGAGCTCATCACGATGGGGAAGGCGAAGGGCTTCTTGACCTACGACGAGGTCAACGAGCACATGCCGGAGAACATCGTGTCGTCCGACCAGATGGACGACTGGCTCTCCGCCTTTTCGGGTGAAGGGATCGAGATCGTCGACTCGTCGTCCAAGATCAAGGTTCAGAAGGGCGAATCGGCCGAGGCCGAGAGCGAAGAAGAGGAAGAAGAAGCCGCCGAGGCCAAACCGAGCAAGGAAGACGCCGAGGAAGAAGAGGACGCCGACGGCTACTCGAAGACCAACGACCCCGTGCGCATGTACCTGCGCAAGATGGGGTCGGTCTCGCTGCTCACGCGCGAGGGCGAGGTCGAGATCGCCAAACGGATCGAGGACGGCGAGCGGCGCGTGCTGCAGGTCGTCCTCAATTCGTCGGTGGCGATCGAGGAGATCCTCCAGCTCGGCGACAAGCTGCGCAAGCAGAAGATCCGCGTCAAGGAGGTCGTCAAGGACGCGGACGAGGAAGACGCCGAGTTCGACGAGCAGTGGCACATCGAGCGCGTCTGCAAGGTGATCGACAAGGTCCGCCGGCTCTGGAAGGAGCAGGAGAAGGTCGCCGAGAAGCTTGCCGCCAAGGCCGTCTCCGAGGTAACGCGCAAGAAGTACAAGAAGCAGATCGCGGACTTCAAGCAGGAGATCCTCGACCTGGGCGACAAGCTGCGCAAGCAGGAGCTTCGCGTCAAAGAGGTCGTCAAGGACGTCGACGAGGAGGACGTCGACTTCGACGAGCAGTGGCACGTCGAGCGCGTCTGCAAGGTGATCGACAAGGTCCGCCGGCTC
>DASYEX010000312.1:0-15734 GCA_036498765.1 Polyangia bacterium | reverse complement strand
CCACACGGAGGCGCAGAAGACGGTGACCATCGTGGCGGCGGTCCTCACGTTCGCGCTGGCCATCCTCGCGATCTACTCGCGGGGCGCACGCTATGTGAACGCGGTCGTGGCCGTGCTGCTGTTCCTGTCGGTGCTGACGCTGCCGTCACTGACGCGGGCCACGGAGTGGAACAACGCCATCGTCGCGATCGCCATCTTCGTCGCCGCGTTGGTCGACAACGGTCCCGAGGCGATCCGCCACGAGCGCGAGCTCTACGGCAACGTTTGAATCCGCGGGAGCGTCTCGTCCCCCTTCAGCCAGCCCTCATTGGCGAGGTAGGCGCGCAGCTCGACGTTGGCGCGCTCGAGCGGGGGAAGCCAGGGACCGAGGCGCGTGCGCTGCCACCAGACGCTCCCCCCGAGCGGGGCCAGTTTGTAACGGTAGAGGTCGACCCGGATGTGGCGCGGCGGCCGACCGGCAAAGGGATCTCCGGCGATCAATCCGAGCGCGCCCGGGTCGGCACCCAGGAGCTGCCAGACGAGGTGCACGGCCCAGGGATACTCACGCGGGCTCCCCATCGCCGCGAACCAGAGCAACCAGTCGAGCCGGTAATGGTAGGGGCTCATCCAGCAAGGACGTCGCGCCGGATCGCCGGGCTGGCACTTAAATTGGTACGGGAGCCATTTGGTCTCCGCGGTGATGGTCTCGTCCATCGTCCCTTCGAAGACGAGCTGCAGGCGCTGGCGCCCGACGCTACCGAACGCGCCGTAGGTGTTGACGATCGGCAGCCGCGTGAACGACGTGTTCATGATCTGCGCGCCTGACAGCATGTTGAGGACCGGCGCCACGCTGAGGGCCGCAATCCCGACGGTGAGCGCCAGGGTCGCCGCGCCCTGCGCGCGGGAGGGCGTCGCGCCGGCCGCCGCCGCCTCCGCGCGCGCCACCAGCCTCCGCGGCCAGAGCCGCCGCCACACACCGTCGTCGAAACAGGCGAGGATCGGAACCAGCGTCAGCCAGTTGAGAAACGCCAGGTTGCCGCTCGCGATCAAGACGAGCTGCAAGGCGACCATCAGCGCGCCGCCCACGTGCCGCACGCGCCGCGGCCCCAGCACCAGGAACGGCGCGGCCAGCTCGACGACGTGATTGAAGACGACGCCGGCGGCGTGCGCCCCGTGCGGCAACGCCTGGAAGTAGGGCGTCAGCGGGCCCGGCACGGGCTGCGTCTCGAAGTGGAAGTCGAGGCACGTCAGATCGCGCCAGCAAGGATCGCCGCGCAGCTTGATGAGCCCGGCGCCCCACATGATCCGCATCGCCAGCCAGCGCAGCAGCCAGATCACCGCGCGCGGGGGCGGCCGACGCGGGAAGGGTCGAGGATCGAGGAGTGGGCAGAGGAAGATGCAGAGGAATCCGGTCTCGACGAGCTGGAGCTCCCAGCCAAACCCATAGAAGGTCTGGCCCACGTTGCTGATCGAGATCTGCAACGCGCAGAGGATCGCGAGCGTGATCGCGTTGGCGTAGCCGGCGAGCATCGCCGCCGCGAGCGCGACGCCGAGGAGGCCTGCGGCGCGCAGCGCCCCGTCGCCCGCGCCCAGCCAGAACAGTGACGGAAGCTGCCAAAAAGCGCCGGCTCGCGAGCCGGCTTCCGTCGCCACCTCGGCGAGAAAGCTGTCGATGGGTAAGAGCCCGTGCGGTCCCAGAAGCGCCGGCCCTTGGCAAACGAGCGTGAGGAAGGCCATCAGGTAAACCAGCCCCAAAAGCCGCAGCACGACGAAACGGCCCAGCCAATTCCCCTGGAGACTCGTGTCGTTGCGTGCGAAGCGATCGACCCATTCGTTCAGCGGCGCGACCCGCTCGGCAATCGTCCGCACCGCGCGATTGTAGCTATTTGCCGCGCCTACTCGGCAGACTTGCGCTTCCGGGATCGTGTTATGGTCGCCCCATGATTGACCACCTCAGCCTTCGCGTGCAGGACCATTCGCGGGCCGTGGCCTTCTATCAGGCGGCGCTCGCTCCCCTCGGCTACAAGGTCGTGATGGAGTATCCGGGCGCGACGGGCCTGGGCGCCGGCACGCCGGACTTCTGGCTCATGGCCACCGACCAGCCGCTCAACCCGACGCACCTGGCGTTCTCCGCCACGCGCGACGCTGTCGACGCCTTCCACTTGGCGGCGCTGGCCGCGGGCGCGAGCGACAACGGCTCGCCCGGCGTCCGTCACGACTACCACCCTCACTACTACGCCGCCTTCGTGCGCGACCCCGAAGGGAACAACATCGAGGTTGTGTGCCACGCCGATCCGGACGCCACGCCGGCGCCGGTGCGCGCGGCAGCCCGCAAGAGCGCGAGCAAAGCCAAGCCGAAAGCCAAAGCCAAGCCGAAAGCCAAAGCCAAGCCGAAGGCCAAGAAGCCGGCCGCCAAGAAGAAGCGCCGCTAGCCGATCCGGCCTCTCACGGCAGCGCCTTGATCGCTGCGACCTGTTGGTCGTAATAGCTCGGCAGGGCGCCCCATGGGTTCGGCGCCGCGCCGTCGGTCGCGAAGACCCAGCCCGCGCCGAGGCGGATCGCCCGCGACAGCACGCTGGAAGCGGCGGCGGCGGGCACCTCGCTGACGAAGTGGCAGAAACGCTCTGGCGATCCGCCCGGCATCCACGACGGTGACGTGTACGCCTGGTACATCGAATACGTCTCGGCGAACTCGACCATCAGGTCGGAGAAGGTGATGAAGGTCGGGCAGAAGTGCGTCCCGATCGCCACGTAGGCCATCGGGTCGTGCGAGCGGGCGAGCGTGGTGAGGCGTTCGTAGAGCGGCTGCAACGTGTCGCAGTCGTTCTCCATCGGTCCCTCGGCGAAGTAGATCCCCGACGGTGAATAGAGGCTGTAGTAGGCGTTCACATCGGCGTCGATGTCCGCCTCGGCGCGCTGGCCGTACTGGGTCGAGACGTAACCGAGCACGCGGATCCCCACCTTCTGCGCCTGCGTGATGACGGGTGGATAGGCCGGATCGGTCGCCGTCCCCGCGCCGCTCGCCGGGTTGAAGATGATCATCCCCACCGTCGGCGCGTCGGCGATGATCCGCTGCCACTGCGAATCCGGCGTCCAGTAGGCGGGGACGATCATATGCAGGCTGCCGGCCGCCACCGTTCCGGCGTCGAGCGCGAGCGGCGGACCCGAGCCGCCGCTCCCCGGCGCGCTGGCGGTTCCGCCGTCTCCGCCGCTCCCGCTGTGCGAGCCCTCGCCGCCGTTCACGCTGCAGGCCGCCAGCGCCGAGCATAGAAGCGCGGCCATCGATCCCACTCGTCCGATCTCACCCATCCGCGCCAGCGCCTCCCGGTCCCAGAAGACGTAAGCATCGGCGCGGCCAACGTCCAGATCCGGACGGGTGCGCAACCCGGGAAGCCGGATCGCCGAAGACACCTGACGCGAGCCATGCGCCCCGACCTCGAGACCAACACCGCCAACCTCCGGCCCGAGGTCGGACCCGCGCCAGCCTGCGCGAGGAAGATCGACCGCTACCAACTGCAGAATCTCATCGGGTGCGGCGGCATGGGCGCGGTCTACCGCGCGCTCGACACCAAGCTGGGACGCACGGTGGCGCTCAAGACCGCGACGGGGCAGCGCGCCGGCGCCCGCCTGACCGATCGGGTGCGGCAGCGCTTCCTGCGCGAGGCGATGGCCCTCTCGAAGGTCGAGCACCGCAACGTCGTCCAGGTGCTCGACTTCGGGTTCGCCGATGACGGCACGCCGTTCCTGGTGATGGAGCATCTGCGCGGCCAGGATCTGGGCGCGCGCCTGGCGACGGCAACCGCCCCGCTGGCGGTCACCGAGGCCGTCGACATCATGCTCGGCGTCTGCGCGGCGCTGCGCGCCTGCCACCGGGTCGGGATCATTCACCGCGATCTCAAGCCCGGGAACATCTTCCTGGCCGAGACCGACACGGGATGCGAGGTGAAGGTGCTCGACTTCGGCGTGTCGAAGGCGCCCACCGCCGACGATCTGACGCGTGAAGGGCAGATCTTGGGGACGCCGCAGTATCTGGCACCCGAACAGATCGACGGCAAGGTCGGACCGGCCAGCGACCAGTACGCCCTCGGTGTGCTGCTCTACGTCTGCCTCACGCTGCGGCTGCCGTACGAGGACCACGAGAACCGCGACCTCTTGCGCGCCATCGAGACGGGAAAGTTCGAGGCGCCCCGGGCGCTGCGGCCCGAGCTGCCGCCCGAGCTGGAAGCGATCCTGCTCCGGGCCATGCACGTCTCGCCTTCGGATCGCTTCGAGTCGGTGTACGCGCTCGGCCAGCGTCTCTGGAGTCTGGCCAGCCCGCGGGCGCAGGAGGAGTGGCGAGGCTACTACCGGCCCCCCGCGGGGGATCCGCGCGCCGAATCCGGTCCGTTGCTGGCCAAGACTCAGATCCTCGAGGATTCAGCCGACGCCGACGCCGACGCCGACGCCAAGATGGACGGCGGCGCGCTGCTCCGGCTGCCAACCCGCGCCGTTCCCGCCGAGCTCGCTTCGCCGGTCGCCGACGCCGACCTCGACGATCCCTGGGAGCCCGAAGCGCTCCTGGATGGGCTGCGCGCCTGGCAACCGCGGAGCCGGGTCTTGCTCGCCGCGGTCACGATGGCCCTCGGGATCGCGAGCCTGATCGTGGTTCCCCGACGATTCGAACGACACGTTCGGTCCCACGCCGCCGCAATGGCGAGGCCGGCCCCTCTGCCGAGGGTCGCCCCACCCGCGACGGGGCCCTTGCGAGGAGTCCCCGGTCCGGTGCCAGTCTCCGCTCCACTGCCGCCGCCGAGCTCGCTTCTCGGACCCCCGCCGCCCTCTCCTCCGCCGGCGCCCGACGCGGCCGCGGGTCGCGCCAGGTCGCCGCGTCATCGCGCGCCCCCGCGCCATCAGCACGCACCTTTTCCCGCCCCGCTGCCGAACATCGACCAGTTCGGGATCGGAATACCCGCCGACTGAACTGAAAGGGAGCTCTTCGATGAATATCTTGCGCCTCTTGCCCGCCACGGTCTGCCTGCTGACGCTGAGCGGACCTGGAGCGGCGTGGGCCCATGGCCCCGACCAGGATCCGGATGTCCTCATCAAACGCGGCCTCGAGCTGCGGCGCGCCGGCAAGTCCGAGGAGGCACTGGAGCTGTTTCGCCGTGCCCACGAATCGGCGCCCTGTCCGCGGACGCTCGGCCAGATGGGTCTGGTGGAGTCGTCGCTGCAGCTTTGGATCGAGGCCGATTCGCACCTGACCGCGGCGCTGGCGACGCCGGACGACGCCTGGGTCCACAAGAACCGACGCTTTCTCGAGCAGGCCGTCGTTCGCGCCCGGGAGCACGTCGGCGAGCTGATGATCACCGGTCCGCCCGGCGCCAAGATCGCGGTGGCCGGCAAGTCAATCGGAGCGTTGCCGTTGCCCGCGCCGATCCGGATCGCCGAAGGCGACGTCGCCGTGAGCGCGAGCTCCGACGGAGCGAAGCCCTACGCAATCGACGTCTCGATCAAGGGGGGCGCGCGGGCCGCGATCTCCATCGTCCTCGAACCCATCGATCTGGCGGCGCCGCGCCTGGCCGAACAAGCTCAGCCATTCGTCGCTTCGCCGTCCCCGAAGAAGACGCGCCTTGGTCTCGGCGCGTCGCTGGCGGCCGGCGGCCTCGCCGCGCTCGTCTGGGGCGTCACCTGGATGGCGGTCGATGGACAATCGAGCTGCGCCGGTTGCCGGACGGCCTACGAGACGCGAACCCCGGGCCTTCTGTTGATTGGTGGCGGAAGCGCGCTGGCGTTGGCGGGCGGGGCCCTCATCTTCTGGGCGCTTCACCCCAGCGAGCCAACGACCGCTAGGGTCGGCGTCTCCAGCCGGTCGGTCCAGTTCGAAGCGCGATTCTGAAGCGGCGCGTCCGGCCCGCCGGGCCATCATTCCGAATTCGGGTGTTGGCGACGGGCTCAGAAATACGGAATATACGTTCCGAACGTATGGTCCCGAGCACCCCCGACTCATTGAAACGACGACGCATCGATCGTTACGAGCTGCACGAGCTCGTTGGCGAAGGGGGCATGGGCGCCGTCTATCGCGCCGTCGACAGCCGGCTCGGGCGGACGGTGGCGGTCAAAACCGTCATCGCGCAGCACTCCGACCAGGGGCTGGCCAACGAGCTCCGCCAGCGGTTCATGCGGGAGGCGCTCGCCGCCTCGCGCGTCGAGCATCGCAACGTCGTTCAGGTCATCGACTTCGGCGTCACCGAGGACGGAACGCCTTACCTGGTGATGGAGTACTTGCGCGGGCGCGATCTCGGCGTGCTGCTGCGAAAGTCCAAGGAACCGCTGGCCATCGACTACGTGGCCGACGTGATGTTGTGCGTCTGCGCGGCGCTGCGCGCTTGTCACCAGCAGGGCGTCGTCCACCGCGATCTCAAACCGAGCAACATCTTCCTGGCCGACACCGACACGGGCCCCGAGATCAAGGTCCTCGACTTCGGCGTTTCGAAGGCGCCGGTCGCCGGAGATCTCACCCAGGAGGGACAGATCCTGGGCACGCCGCAGTATCTGTCGCCCGAGCAGGTCAACGGCAAGGTCGGCCCGGGCAGCGATCAGTACGCGCTCGGCGTGTTGCTCTATGTCTGCCTGACCAAGAAGCTGCCGTTCGAGGAGCACCAGAACCTCAGTCTCCTCCGCGCCATCGAGGTCGGGCGTTTCCCGGGCCCCCGCGCCCACCGCCCCGAGATCCCCGCCGAGCTGGAAGCGATCATCCTGCGCGCCATGCACGCCGACCCGGCGCGCCGGTTCGAATCCGTGCACGCGCTCGGGCAGGCGCTCTGGAAGTTCGCCAGCCAGCGCGGCCAGGTCGAGTGGAAGAACTATTACTTTCAGACGCCTGCCCCGGCCGAGGGAAAGACGGCGAGGGGGATCCCCTTCGAGCCCGCCGCCAAGAGCGACGGGATCCCCGTCGCTCGGCCGGTCGACCGGACCACCCCTCTGGCCGAGAGCGACCAGACCGGCGCTCGTCAGGCGGCAGCGCCGAGCCCCCAGCTCCACATTTCGACGAAGCTGTCCAAGCCGACCCCGAGCGCTCCCGAAACGCCGCCCGCACGGGCGAGCGGCCGACGCTGGGCGGGGATGGTCATCGCCGCCAGTCTGCTCGCCGGTGGGGGAGCCGTCGCTTACCGCCGGCTGGCGTTCTCGCCCGTGCCTGCCGCGTCCGTGTCGGCACCGGCCCCTTCCCCGGCGCCGCCGACCGTTTCGAAGCTCGTGGAACCGCCGAGGCCACCGGCCGTACCCGCGCCGAGCGCAGAGCCCTCAAAACCACCGCCGCCACCCGCGCCCGAATCCATCGAGTCGCCTCGGCCGGACCTGGCGGCGCGCGGGCCTCGGAAGAGCCAGAGCCATCCGGCGCGAAAAAAACGCGCACCCGAAGCGGACGAGTCGACGAAGATGACCGGTCTCGACAAGAACGGAATTGGGATCCCTGCGAACTAAAGGCCCTAGAGTGCTCATCGTGCCCCGCCTCCTCGCCGTTGTCGCGCTCATCGCCTCCCTATCACTCGCCGGCCGCGCGTCCGCAGCCGATAGCCGACCCGACAAGATGATCGAGGAGGGACTTCGCCTGCGCCGGGATGGCAAGCCGGCCGAGGCGCTGGAGCTCTTTCGGCAAGCACATGCTCTCGCGCCCTCCCCCCGTACCTTCGGCCAGATGGGCCTGGTCGAGACCTCACTGCGTCAGTGGGTCGAAGGCGAGAATCACCTGTCGGTTTCGCTGGCCAATCCCGATGATGCCTGGGTCCGAAAGAACCGAGCCTTTCTCGACGAGGCGCTCTCGCTGTGCCGGGAGCACGTTGGAGACCTGCTAATCAGCGGCGCCGCCGGCATCGAGATCTCCATCGGTGGTAAATCGATGGGCGCGCTCCCGGCCGTCCCGGCGCTCCGCCTCGCGGAAGGGACGGTGACGGTTACGGCCAGCGCAGCCGGCTTCCAACCGTTCGAGCGGACGGTTACGATCCAGGCAGGCGTGAGGACACCACTGGCGATCTCTCTCGTTCCGGTCGCCGCCACGCCGCCGTCTGCCACCGCTGCGACTACGCCGCTCCCCGTTGCACCGGTCGCTCCCGTTCCGGCGCCGACCGTCGTCGCCGCTCCGACGCTCCCAACCGAGCCGTCGGACGGAAGCAGGTGGCATACCTGGGCCGGCCTCGGTCTCGCAGCTGTCGGTGCTGCCGCCGTTGGCTGGGGGGCCTATTGGATCCACCTCGACAACACATGTCCGCCGGACAAAGTCTGCAAGGTGCAGCCCTCGGGGCCCCCGGCGACCTCGGGATTTTACGGGACGGGTACGCCCGGCTGGATCCTCGCGGGCGTTGGCACCGCCGCGCTCGCGGGGGGCGTCGTCATCCTTCTCACCGGGCGTTCGGGCAGCGGGTCGAAAGTAGCCCTCGAGCTGACGCCGACCTCGCTGAATCTCGAACGCCGGTTCTGACGCAGCCGACTCTCCTCAGTTACGCTTTGGCCTTCTCGCTCGGCGCCTTCGTCGAAGTACCGATCGCGATCTTCTTCGGCTGAACCTCGGGCTTCTTCGGGACGCTCAGCGTGAGGACGCCGTTTTTCAGATCGGCGCTGACGTTCTCGCCGTCGACACCCTCGGGCAGCGTGAAGGAGCGCGTGAAGCTGCCGTAGGAGCGCTCGCTGGCGTAGAACGTGTCGCCCTGCTCGTGCTTTTCCTCTTCACGGTGGCCGGAGATCGCCAGGCGCGTGCCGGTCAGCGAGATCTCCAGATCCTTCTCCTGCACGCCGGGCAGATCCGCACGGAACAGGTAGGCGTCCTTGGTCTCGGTCACCTCGAACGTCGGGGCGAAGCCGCGGACGTCACCCGGGCCCAGCACCGCTTCGACCTCGCGAAACGGATCCCAGCGCAGCATGTCGCGCATGAGGCGCACCGGATCCCACGCGGCGCCCGATTGGGCGATTTCACTTCCCGGATACTTCCTGATGAGGTTTGCCATCGTCGTTTTCCCTCCTCGCCGACTGAATAATCACCGCCTCGGAGGGGACAAGCGCGCGGGGGACCGCGTCCGCTACGGCTCGAGCCCGAGCGCGCGGAGCTCGGATTCCAGGCGCGCCACCTCGAGCTGGACCATCGCCGGTGCTGGACCGCCCGGAACCCCACGTGCCGCGACAGCGCGCGCGGGATCGAGCGCCTCCATCACTGCCGGCGAGAGCGCCGGATCGATCGTTCGCAGGTCCTCTGCCCCGAGCTCGTTGAGCGAAACCCGCTTCTCCTCCGCGCGCCGAACCAGCCGCCCAATCACCTCGTGCGCGCTGCGGAACGGCATCCCGCGCCGGACCAGCTCCTCGGCGAGATCCGTCGCCCCCAGCGCCGGATCGGCGGCCGCCGCCCGCATTCGCTCGACGTCGAACTCGAGCGCCGCGACCAGCCCGGGCAGGACGGCCAGCGACTGCTGCGCCGTCTCGACGGCGTCGTAGAGCGGCTCCTGCGTCTCCTGGAGATCTTTGTTGTACGCCAGCGTCAGCCCCTTGCTGATCGTCAGGAGCGCCACCAGATCGCCGACCGCGCGCCCCGACTTGCCGCGCAGCAATTCGGCGATGTCCGGGTTGCGCTTCTGCGGCATGAGCGAGCTGCCCGAGCAGTACCCCTCCCCGAGCCGCACGAACCCGAACTCCGTCGTCGACCAGAGCACCAGCTCTTCGCCGAGGCGCGAGAGGTGGACGGCCAGCAGCGCGGCGGCGAAGGCGATCTCCGCAGCGAAGTCGCGATCGGAGACGGCGTCCAGGCTGTTGTGCGTCGGCCCGCCCGCGAACCCCAGCGCGCCAGCCGTGTGCGCCCGGTCGATCGGCAGCCCAGTCCCGGCGAGCGCGCCCGAGCCGAGGGGCGACTGGCCGGCGCGCCGCTCGGCATCGACGAACCGCCCGCGGTCGCGCCCCAGCATCTCGGCGTAGGCGAGCAGGTGATGCCCGAGCGTCACCACCTGCGCGCGCTGCAGGTGCGTGTACCCGGGGAGCAACGTGGCAGCGTGCGTGCGCGCCTGGCGGCACAGCGCCAGTCGCGCTCGATCGATCGCCGCCACGATGTCGATCGCCGACCGCCGCGCGTAGAGCCGCAGGTCGGTCGCCACCTGATCGTTTCGGCTGCGCGCCGTGTGCAGGCGGCGGGCCGGTTCACCGATGAGTTCGGTGAGTCGGCTCTCCACGTTCATGTGGATGTCTTCCAGCGCCGGATCCAGGGCGTGCTTTCCGGACGCGATCTCCTCGGCCACCTGCTCCAGGCCCGTGACAATCGCCTCCGCGTCGGCCGGCGAGATCAGCTTCGCGGCCGCCAGCATGCGAGCGTGCGCCTGGCTGCCGCGGACGTCGTCGCGCAAGAGGCGCCGGTCGAAGTGAACCGACGCGTTGAGCGCGGCCGCCGCTGGGTCCATCGCCCCGGCGAAGCGGGCACCGCGACCACCACTCGGTTTACCTGCGGACATTTTCCCTCCTCATATCACGCTCATGTTCTGGCGAAATCGATCCGCGCAAGCTAACATCAAGGAAGGGTCCGCGAACGACTGGCCCACAAAGGAGGAGAAGAACGCATGAGTAAACGCACCCACACGCACGGTACGCTGTCTCTACGCCATCTTCCTCGGTTCGGACACAAGGAGGCCGACCGGAAGTAACCTCCTCGAGTTTCACTCTCACGTTCGGCGTCCTGAGCCCTAGAGGACGCAAACCTGGATTCTTCGGCGCGGCTCACGCCGGATGAAACCCACGAGCTGGGCGGCGCCCCGCGGCGTCAGCCCCCCGACCAGTCAACTAGCGGACTGAACGCGCCGGCGGGACCGCCCGTCCGGCGCGTTTTTTTACCTTATTCGGGACCCTCAAAGGGTCCCGCGCCCCCCGCGACGAGCTCCGCATGGCAAAGCCACGCTCCGCTCACGCGATTATTCCTTCCGCTGCCCGTCCGCCGCGATCGCCACCGTGATCGGGCCGTGTCGCGGATCTGACGGACGGGAGCTGAGGTGAAACGCGTGTGCTGGTGGGGACGGGTGTCGCCTCGGCACGCGCTGAGGCGGGCGGCTCTGTCGTTCCGCCCGCCGATTCCAAGCCCTCGGCTGCGCGGGACGAGGCGATACCCGTCCCCACCAGCCCAAGTAGAATCGAGGCGAGGCGAGCGGCGCCCGGCGAGAGTGGCGCGACTCTAGCTGGCCCGCTTGACGCGGAGGCCGTTGAGCTCGTCGAGGAACTTGCCGGTGGTCTCGATGCTGTTCTCCAGCGACTCGATCACCAGGTTCAGCAGCGCGTCATTCTCCGTCCGCAGCGCCTCGTAATATCGCTGGCGCTCGATCGAGTGGATCACCGCCGGCAGGTAGCCGTGCTTGATGAGGATGAAGTTCATCAGTAACCGCGCGACCTTGCCCGAGTTCTTGGTCCACGGATAGGCAGACAAGAGCCGGAAGTGCACCTTCGCCGACCGCGTGATGGGGTGGAGCTCGGCGAATTCATCCGACTCCATCCACTCACCGAGCTTCCTCATCTTGTAGGTGATCTTCTCGGGCGGCGCGATCTCGTGATAGTAGAGCCGGTGAAGCGGGTTCTCCTTGCGATAGGGGTACCCCTTGGCTGCTTCTTCGGGCGTCAAGATGGCGTAGAGCTTGCGAATCAGCTCGAGGTCGACGTTCGGAGGCTTCTTGGAGACGCTCGCCTCACGGACAAAGTCGACGGCAGTCTTCTGGTTGCGGACCTCTTCGTACATCGGGATCAGCGTGACGTCGCTGATGATCCGCTGATCGATCGCCGCCTTGAGCTCGGAGTACGAGAGGACCACCCCTTCCAAAGCGTTGTCGTGGAAAATCCACGACACGTCCAGACGGTCCTGATAGTCCTTCAGGATCTTCGCCGGGAACCTCCCCGTCTTGCCACGAAGAGCCTCCATCTTGGTATCCAGCTCGAAAAACTTCGCGTCCATCCCCGTCTCCTGCATGAGTCGGTAACTCCTCCGCCGTTGAAACCCGGCGAGCACTATAATCCAAAGAACCCTTTAGTCAAGCGTAGTTAGCTCTGGTCGCCCTTCGCCCGGACCCGCGCCGGCGCTGAAATGGTCGCGTGATCGACCTGCGCGGCGGCGGAAGCGACCACCGCTCGCCAAGTCCTATCTCATTGAAATTATGTAAGTTATCCCGCCACAAAACTTGACACTCGGACGGCGCCGTCAAGAATGAAGCGGACATGGCGCCCGGGCTGTCCAATGGCGGTAACGTACCGCAGCAAATCCGCCCGCCGCACGTTCCTGTCCTGCTCGATGAGGTCCTGACCTGGCTCGCCCCGAAGCCCTCGGGGCGGTACTGCGATGCCACCCTGGGCCTGGGTGGGCACGCGCGGGCGGTCCTCGAACAGTCGGCGCCGGACGGGAAGCTGATCGGAATCGATCGCGACCCGGCGGCGCTGGAGGCCGCCCGCGCCACGCTGGAACCCTTCGGCGACCGGGTCACCCTGGTCCACGCCCGATTCTCCGAAGCGCGCGAGGTGCTGGAACGACTGGGGATGGTGCCGGTCGACGGACTCTTGATCGATCTCGGCGTCTCGTCGCCCCAGCTCGATCGCCCCGAGCGGGGATTTTCCTTCCGGAACGACGGTCCACTCGACATGCGGATGGATCCGACGACCGGCGAAACCGCGGCCGACCTCCTCCGCCGGATCGACGAGACGGAGCTCGCGGACATCATCCGGGAGTATGGCGAGGAGCGGCACGCGGCGCGGGTGGCCCACGCCATCGTCGAGGCCCGGCGCGCCGGGGACCTGGACACGACCGGCAAGCTGGCGGCGCTGGTCGGCCGGGCCATCCCCCGCCACGAATATGGCAAGAACCCGGCAACCCGGACGTTTCAGGCGCTGCGAATCGCCGTCAACCAGGAGTTGGACGAGCTGGAGCGGTTCCTGGCGGTCGCGGCCGACTGCCTTCGCCCGGGCGGCCGGCTCTGCGTGATCGCCTTCCACTCGCTGGAGGACCGGATCGTCAAGCGGCGCTTCCGCGCGCTGGCCGGGCGCGACGGCGGCGGGCCGGCCGTCCTCCGCATCCTCACCAAGCACGTCGTGCAGGCCGGGGGCGCCGAGCGCGCTCGAAACCGGCGCGCCCGCTCGGCCCATCTGCGGGCCGCGGAGCGGGTGTGATGATCGTGGTCCCGGACGTCGCCCCGGACGCGGACGGAGCGCGCGCACCGCGCGTGAGCCGGAGCCGCGCGCGAGAAATGGCCGGAAGCCTGGCCGGCGTGCCACGCCTCGACGTCGGCAACCGGCGGGGCGTCGGCGTCTGGGCTTTCTCGCTGGCGCTGCTGACCGCCGGGGCGCTGGCCCACGTCGCGGTCCGCCTGCACGGCATCCAGATCGCCTACGATCTGGGCCGCGAGAAACGCGCCAACAGCGAGCTTCTGGAGCGCCAGCGGAGCCTCACCATCGAGATCGGCATGCTGAAGGACCCGGGCCGCGTCATCGAGCTCGCCCACGGCAAGCTGCAGATGGTGCCGCCGGCGCCGGCCAACGTCATCAAGCTCCGGCCGGGCGTCGTGCTCCCATGAAAACGCGGCCGGAAGCGCGACCGGGGACGCCATGTTGATCCCGGCCAGTCGGTGGGCGCGCGTCCGCATCGCGGTGTGCGGCGTCGTGTTGACCTCGCTGTTCGTCGCGGTCGGCAAGCGGGCCTTCAACTTGCAAGTGCGCGAGGCGGATCGCCTGCGCGCCATGGCCGAGGAACAATACCTCCGCGAGATCGAGCTGCCGCCGCGGCGCGGGCGGATCCTGGACCGGAACGGCGCCGACCTGGCCTCCACCGCCGACGTCGATTCTATATATTGCAACCCGCGCCAGCTCCCCGACCCGGCGGACGCGGCCCGCAAGCTGGCCCGCATTCTGGGGTTGGACCGCGCCGAGCTGGAGAAGAAGCTCGAGCAGCGCCGCTTCTTCGCCTGGGTGAAGCGCAAGGTGACCCCCGAGGAGGCGGCGGCCGTCAAGGCGCTGCGCCTGCCCGGGATGGCCTTCACCCGCGAGCCGCGCCGCTTCTACCCGAACCGCAGCCTGGCGGCGACGGTGATGGGGCGCTCGGGCGCCGACGGCAAAGGGCTCGACGGGGTGGAGCTGGCGCTCGACAAGCAGCTCCGGGGGACGACCTCGTCCGTGCAAGGGGTGCGCGACGCGCTGGGGCGCGACATCGCCGTCGAGGGGACGGTCGACGGCCCCAGCACCAGTGGCAACGACGTGGTGCTGACGATCGATCGCTATCTCACCTTCATCACCGAGCGGGCGCTGGCGGCCGGCGCGGCCGAGCACCACGCCAAGGGGGCGGTCGCCATCGTGATGGACCCCCGCACGGGGGAGGTGCTGGCGATGGCCTCCGTCCCCACCTTCAACCCGAACGAGCCGGGCTCGTCGGCGGACGCCGACGCCCGCAACCGGGCGATCACCGACACCTACGAGCCGGGCTCGACCATGAAGACGTTCACCATCGCGTCGGCGCTGGACGCGGGCGCGGTGCGGCCCGACGACCGCTTCGATTGCCTGATGGGGCGGATGATGGTCGGTAAGTACTCCATCCACGACACGCACGGCCACGGCCTGCTGACCGTCGCCGAGGTCTTCAAGTTTTCCAGCAACATCGGCGCCACCAAGATCGCGCGGCGGCTGGGACGCGACGCCTTCGCCGAGGCGCTGGGGCGGTTCGGGTTCGGGCACCCGACCGGCATCGGGCTTCCGGGCGAGCGGGCCGGCGTCGTCCGGCCGGTCGAGAAGTGGGGCGACATCGGGCTCGCCAACATCTCGTTCGGTCAGGGGATCGCGGTGACGCCGCTGCAGATGATCGCCGGCGTCAGCGCCATCGCGGGCGGCGGCATCTACCACCAGCCGCGCATCGTGGCGCGGATCGTCGAACCCGACGGCACGATCAATGCGCCCGCGGGGACGTCCGATCGCCGGGTGATGTCGGCCGCCTCGGCGCGGACCATGCTTGAGATCATGAAGGGCGTCGTGGAGAAGGGCGGGACGGCGCCCCAGGCGGCCATCGACGGCTACACCGTGGGCGGCAAGACCGGAACGGCCCAGAAGGTCGCCAACGGCCACTACGATCCGACCAAGTGGGTCTCGTCGTTCCTCGGCGTCGTGCCGATTGAAGAGCCGCGTCTGGCCATCATCGTGGTCGTCGATGAGCCGCAAGGGAGTCACCTCGGCGGCTCGGTGGCGGCGCCGATCTTCAAGGAGATCGCCGTCGACGCGCTCAGGTACCTGCACGTCCCGCCGACCTCGGAGCCGGTGGCGAGCGGCAAGGCGGGCGGCCACGGCGGCAAGGAGGCCGTCGCCGCGAAGGCCTCGGCCGCCGAGAGCGACGACGCCGCCGCCAACGAGGCGCCGGCCACGGACTTGCCGCTCGACGACGATGCTCTGGGCGAAGATCCCGCGCTGGCCGAAAAGTGGGACGAGGTCGCCGGCGCGGAGGGCGGGCGCGCCGCCGAGGCGAAGACCGCGGCGATCGCGATCCCGGACTTCACCGGGATGAGCATGGGCCAGGCGATTCACGCCGCCCGCCGCAGCGGCGTCGAGCTGGCGTTCGACGACCCCGCAGGCCGGGCGACCGGCGTGGCGCTGCGCCAGCGTCCGGCGCCCGGGCCCGCGCCGCGCGGCGTGGTCTGTCGCGTCGCCTTCGGACGCCAGGGGGACTAGACGATGCCGTCGGGGAGCAACAGGGGCCCGGGCGCATTCCAGTTGGGCGACCTGCTCCGCAGCGTCGAGGGGGCGTCGAG
>DASYEX010000311.1:0-4433 GCA_036498765.1 Polyangia bacterium | reverse complement strand
GCCGTCAGCTTGCCGTCCTCGATGAGGTAGCTCTCGGTGAGCGCGAAGACGAAGTCGCCGTTCGAGTTGTTCACCTGCCCGCCCGCGGACCGCTTGGCGTAGACGCCGTGCTTGAGCGACTTGACGATCTCCTCCGGGTCGTCCTGGCCGGGCGCCATGAAGGTGTTGGTCATGCGCGGCAGCGGCTCATGCCGGAAGCTTTGGCGCCGTCCGTTCCCCGACGGCGCCGTCCCGAAGTGCTTCGACGACAGGCGGTCCTGCATGTAGGCGACCAGCACGCCGTTCTCGATGAGCACGTTCTTGCGCCCCGGGTTCCCCTCGTCGTCCACGTTGATGGTGCCGCGCGCGTTGTCGACGGTGCCGTCGTCGATCACGGTGCAGAGCGCCGAGGCGACCGGCTGACCGATCTGGCCGGAGTAGTTGGAGGTCTTCTTGCGGTTGAAGTCGGCCTCCAGACCGTGCCCCACCGCCTCGTGCAGCAGGATCCCCGACTCGCCGGGGCCCAGCACCACCTCCATGGGCCCAGCCGGCGCGTCGACCGCGTGGAGCATCCCGATCGCCAGGCGTGCCGCCTCGCGCCCGTGCTCCTCGGGGCTCTGCCCGGGGCGGGCGAAGATCTCCAGGCCGTAGCGCCCGGCGCCGCCCGACCGTCCCACCTGTCGTTGCTTGCCGGCCCCCTCCCCCTCCTCGGCGACGGCGCTAACACCGAAGCGGATCATCGGCTGGCTGTCGCGCGCCAGGTGACCGTCGGAGGTCACCACCAGTACCTCGCGCTGCTCCTCGGCCAGCGAAGCCTCCACGCGGACGACGCGCGGGTCGAACGCGCGCGCGGCGGCGTCGGCCCGCTTGAGAAGATCGATCTTGTCGACTCCCGGCCGACCGGCGGTCGGCTCTGCCACCCGGTAACGATCCGCCAGCGGCACCGGTCGGACCGCGATCGGTCCCGGCGCCGCGCCGCTCGAAGCGATCTGCGCCGCCGTGCGGGCCGCCTCCAGCATCCGGTCCTCGGCCAGCTCCTCCGTGTATGCGTAGCCGGTGGCATCGCCGCGCAGCACCCGCACGCCGAGCCCCAGCGTCACGCCCCGACCGACGGTGCGCACCCGCCCGTCCTCGAGCACGAAGTCGGCGCCCGAGCGGTGCTCGAAGTAGAGATCGGCGTAATCGCCGCCCGAGCCGAGCGCAGCCGCGAGCAGGCGCTCCGCCAGCGCCGCATCGATCCCGTCGAGCGGCGAGGCCGCGACGACGTTGGCGCCGGTCACGCTCATCGCCGGGCCGCCTGCGCGAGACCGGGCATGTCGGCCAGCGCACCGTCGATGGCCGCGGCCGCCTGCCGGATCTCTTCCTCGCGCCCGCCCAGCCAGACGCGTCCGACGGACCCGAAGGTCACCACCTCCAGTACGCCGATCTCCGCCCGCTTCTCCGCTTCGTTGGCGGCGAACGCCGCATAGCCGGCCGGTTGCACCTCCAGCGTGTAGAGCGTCTGCCCGTCGAGCAGCATCTCACCGTGTCGCATGCGGTTGATCATGGCCGACTGGTGGCCGTCGATGCCAGTGATGATTTCCCGCGACAGGACCCGCGGCGCCAGGCGGTCGGTCTCGGCGAGCCCCAGCTTGGCGAGGATGGCCGCAGCCGCCGCCCGCACCGCCCCTTGATCGAAGGCGTGCAGCTCGAGCAGGCCGTAGGCCCGCTCCACGATTTGCATCCCGGGCGTCACCCGGGCCGCCTTGAGCGCCACGTCGGTGAGCGCGTTGATGGCGATCCCGGGCGCGATCTCGACGACCAGCGCCGCCTGCCCGTCGAGCGGCAGGAGCCCCTGGGAGACCGTCTGCAGAAAACCGGCCAGCTGCGGTTGAAGGACGTCGAGGAAGGTGAGCGCGCGCAGCTCCACGGGGCCGCGAGTATCGGAGATTTCCGTCCCGCCGTCACCTCCTCGGGTGTGTCGCTCTCGCTAGCCGCGCTCGGGTGGGATGCCGAGCTCGCCGCCGGTGTCGTCGTTCTTGATCTTGGCGAGGCCGCGGACCTCGACCTGGCGAATGCGCTCGCGGGTCAGGTTCAAGATGGCGCCGACCTCCTCGAGGGTGATGCCGCCCCGGTCGGCGACGTCGAGCGAGCAGGTCTCCGCCATCTCCCACACCTCGAGGTGGGGGAAGTTCAGCTTGATGGCGCCCGTCTCGGGGTTCACGTCGAGGTAGAGGTGGTGCGAGCACGACACGAACGGGCACGGGCGCGCCATCTGCGTGCAGTGCTCGCGCGTCGCCGGCCGGTCGACGTCGTCTGGATACACCAGCAACTCGGACAGCCGGCGCTCGTCGCGGGTCAGGCGCTTGGGGGCGATGGTCTTCGAGCGCACGCGGCCGTCGCGCCCGGCAGAGTGCACCTTGCGCCGAATCCGCGCCACCTCCGGCTGCGGCGAGTCCTCATCCTCGATGCCACCTGCGATGTGCGGATTCAGATCGTCGCTCTCATCCAATTCATCCATGGGCTCCTCCTCGGTCGGTCGCCTTGACGACGGTCAATACAGATCGCTCCCGGCTGCCGACCCGCCCCCTGCGGGCGACTCGGCGGCTTGAGCTGAAATTCGTCGCTCCAAGCTGCTGATCCGCCGGACCAGCTCGCCGGCGGCGCGCTTGGCCTCGGTGATCTCGCGCTCGAGCTCACGGCGCCCGTCCGGATCGACCGCCGGCGCCCGCGCCTCCCGCTCGAATCCCGCGATGAGGTCGCGCACATCGTTCTCCACCGATTCGATCTCGTCCTTGAAGCGCGCGAACGAGCGCTGGATCTCCTCGATGGTCCGGTCGGCGGCCATCATCCCCTTGACCACGTTGACCCGCCGGACAACGTGCGCCGGGTAGAGCCCGCAGGAGCCGCGGTGCTTCCCCTTGCGCCCCACCCGCACCGAGCGGGGGAGCAGCCCCAGCTGCACGTACTTGCGCAGCGTCGCCTCGGAGAAGCGGATCCCGCGCGTCTCGAAGACGTCGACGATCTGGCGCGAGGTGAGGCCGTTCGGCCAGGCCCGCTCGATCTCGTCGATCTCCCGCTCGTCGAGCAATCCGCCGGCAGCGGGAGCAGTCGATAGCGGGGCTCGTTTCATTGTAGGGTGTTCAAACTAATCTATTGAATAGAATCTCCTCAATAGAAAAATGACTGTGAGTCTGTTCAGTGACGCGTCGGCGTCGACTCCACCGACGCTTCGCTCACCGTCGAGCGCGGCTCTTAGGACCCTCTCTCCGAGTCTCGCGACGGCTCTATACTGCTGGGCAGATGAAGGCCCTTCGCACCGCCGCCGCCGCCGTTCTCCTGGTGGCGATCGCCGTCCTCGCGGCGCGCACCGACGCGGCGAACAGCAACAACGAACGCCGCTTCTACAGCGCGCGCGCCGGCGTCGGGATCGAGGCCCCACCCGGCTGGACGCTCTCGACGCACACCGGGTACCCGACCATCCTTTGCCTGCTGGTCCACCCCGGCGGCAGCCGCGTCACGCTGGCCGTCGGCGCCGCGGTCACCGCGCGCGACGGCGCGGCCCTGGCGGCCGAGAGCCGGCCCGGCCTCGCCGCCCAGGGGATCGAGGTGACCGCCGTCGGCGGGGGTCCGCGCGGCGGCGTGCTCCTCGACGCGCGCCTTCCGCGTCGCGACCAAGCCATCCGCCAGCTCTACCTCGTCCGCCCCCTCGAAGGGACGCCGCCCGCGCGCCAGGCCATCATCCTGACCCTGACCGCCGCCGCCGCCGATTTCCCGGCCGCCAGCGCCGCGCTCGACTGGATGATCGCGCGCCTCGATCTCCAAACACCCGTCCGACCCGACGACAAGCACGACCGCCCCGACGGGGGCCTGTGAGCCGAGCGATTTTTTCTAGCTGGTGAGTTTTCCGCCGGCGAAGATCGGTGGCAGCTCATCGCGAATGAGGCGCTCCAGCGCAGCGACACCGTCGCTGCCGAGCGCGTCGGCCGGCGGGCGGCCGAAGGGCGACGCCATGTACTTCCACATCTTCTTCCACCAGCGGACCGGCCCGCGGTCGGCGCAGCCAAGCCGCCGATCGCCGGGGTCGCAGTAGAGCCGGATGTGCATGTGATCATCATGCGGCTCGGAGTCCGACGGTTCGTGGATGATGTAGGCCGCCCGCGCGAGCAGCGCCGGGTCGTCACCCACTGCGGTCGCCTCGCGCAAGAGCGCCGCGCCCAGGCTCCGCTGCATGAAGATCCACTGCACCTCGGCGTCGGGATCGGTCAGGAGCGCTCGCACGAACGCCCAGTTGCGGCGCGCGTCGAACCGCAGCGCCGGCACCGGGCGCACGGGCGGGCGAATCCCCTGCGGCGGCGACCAGCGCACAGCCCGCCCGTCGGGCCCGAAGTGGAGCATGGCGTCCGTCAGACGGGCCGGATGACCGGCCCCGTCGACCGCGTAGTAGAAGATGTCGACGTCGCGCCCGTCCTGGT